>JARRNM010000174.1:0-6910 GCA_037384945.1 Deltaproteobacteria bacterium | reverse complement strand
GGGAAGATACGATTCCCCGAAGTCGTGTCCAAATTGGTGATCTGTACGAAGAAATAGGGGGTGAGCGATGCGAACCTTGGACGATTTTCTCCAGGCATCTCAGAATCGAGCCAGGATCCACAAGAACTTTCGAGGAAAAGCGGATCGAGAACTCTCTCAGGTTACAATTATTTGTATTCCCGATATCCATCTTCTCGAAAAAGGACCCACGGATGATTTTTTTGACGGCAAGGAAAAACACATCGACCGTTTGTTGAGCTTCCTTGATTTCCTCGTTGAGCAGAGAGAACATTTACAGGTGATGCAACTTGGGGACCTCTTCGACCTCTGGCAGGCAAGAGGTAACACCAATCTTATCTATGCGACCTACCCGAATATCCTGGGACTCCTGGATCAGGAATTGAGTCCTACATATGTGGTTGGAAATCACGATATCGATATTGTGGAATGGTATAAAAAGCAAAACAAAACCTTCGACAGACAATGGCGCTATTTTATTGAGACTAACGTAGACAACCAGAAACGGGTGATTCTGGAACACGGATTCCAGGCAGACTTTTTCAACAACCAGGCATCCTGGTCGGGCGCCATCGGCAGAGAGATTACCGAGCTTGTCGGGTTTATGGAATACATTTATCCCAAGATCGATGTATTCCTTGGCGACTCTTGGGACAGATTTAAACGAGCTTTTTCAATTTATAATTCTGGTCTGAGCGCTAGACAGAATCCACAGTTCAATCAGCACGAATATATTAAATACTACATTGATATCATGGAGAAATACAACGCGGGTGATACAGACGACTCCGAGGAGTCCACCGACTTGGTCCTCGCTGTTATCGGCCATACGCATAATGCCAGGCTTGTGTCCAGACCAAGGGATGGGAGAGTTTACTATCTCATGGATTGTGGATCCTGGGTGAACGGTGGCCATGAATTCGGAATCATAGCGGGTAATGAATTTGCCGTGTGTAGATGGCACGCTTAATGGAGATGTTTTTCTTTTGCCTTGAACGACAAAAACGGGGGGAGAAATGAGCATTTTGGCAGGCGTGGGATTGCAGTTCGAAGAGTCCATGTCCGGCTACCTGGGAGTAGACCAAACCGATCCTCGCCAGGGAGCGGAAATCGGTAAGGATAACCAGACTCCGATCCGATTTGAGGTGCAGATCTTCATTGCTGACCTGAGTCGCTTCCTCAAGATATCCGAGCATGAAGCAGAGCTCTCTGGCACCATTACCTTTGAGCCCCTGGGCGGAACTTTTACCATCCGGGACGGGCGCTTCAACCTTTTCACCCTGGACCGCGAGACCGGGATCCGGCAGATGGTTTATCGTTTCAAATTTACCGGCGGAGACGGCCAAACTTACTTTCTCCATGGCCACAAGGAGATCCTTGACGATCGAGGTAAATTTGATGTGATCGAGGACATGACCCGGCTGTTCACCACCATATATAGAGGAGAGGACGACCAGGCGCCGGTCTATGGCGCAGGAGAACTCTATTTCAAGTTATGGGACGCACCGTCTTTGGCGGCCTCGATGAAAGTGCTCGGTGCAGCGTCCATCTGGCAGAAGGTCGCTGCTTATACGGCCTTTGCTTCCTTTGCCTACGGCGCTCTGCGGGATGAGTACCTCAAAGATGTGCGACTCTTCTATGAGACCCAGTACGAGAACCTCGTACTTTCCGGCGTCCTCCAGGGTGAGGACGGCCCGAGGTCTTTTTTTCTAGTTTCAGGAGTGCACGACAAGGGCTTCCCTTGGGGTGACGGTGAGACTTTCTGGGATGTGATGCTCGCCATTGAAGACACCAAAGGAGGCTTCAAAAGGTACTGTATCACCGACCGGGTTCTGGAAGGTCTGCACCTAGATGTGGAGCGCGGCATTTACGGCTATCGTGGTCCTATATTCGCCCTAGAAACAGGCTATAGTGCATCTTTCTCTGAGATGCGCTCCGGGGCGAATCATCTGACGGAGTACGAAGCAAACTTTGAGGTCGACTTCCAAGCCGAGCCCTATGAGCCGGTGACGTTTCCCTTTGAAGTGTCGACAAAACTGGCAAGAAGGCTGTCAGGGTCCCTGGCCAAAAAGTTGAGGGAAATACTGCCCTCAGAACACCCACTGGGCGTACAGATCACCCCCCACACTGCGGTTGTCAGTCAGGGTAAGTTCTTGATTAATAAGGGAGGTGGAAACACCGGCGGGGAGACCCCTACGGAAGAACTACAGATCGATGGAGATCACACCTTTGGCGAGGCTGAGCGTTCCACCTTCCTCAACATCAAAGAACCCACCATGCTTTACGGATACATTTGTGCGGTAAGGCCGGCCTCTCGGAGCGTGCGCGTCCAGATTCACACAGATACCTTGCGTAATGAGCGCGAGCACTGGGTTAAGGACCAACTGGATAAATCCATTGGCAGCATCGTCTCGCGCACTGCCTCGAGAGAAATGTTTATGCAAGGAGGGAAACTGAAGGTGAGGCAACTGGGCCGTCAGGGCGAGGAAACCGCTGAGGGCAAGTTGTTCCTCAAGGTGGGACCTCCAGTAATCGAGATAAACAATGACCATTTCCCCACTGCAGTGTTTCAGCGCCGCATCACTACGGTCCGCGATCCATCCGGAGAGCAGTGTTTGGCCCTTGAAGAGGACATGGAGTTAATGCGGTTCGAACCAATAAACTCTGACAAGACGGTGACCGTGGCCTCCATCAAGAACGAAGGGAACAAGTTTGACGCCTTGGATGAGGTTCTAAACCAGACAGGTTTCGCTGCGCTGGTGGAGGAACGATTGACTGCCAGTGGCAAGAACAAAGCTGATTTTTCCATTGTGATTAAACCGAACTTCATGTTTGCCTACAACAAACGTGACCGCACCACTTTTACCGATCCCGAGCTGGTAGCCCACCTGGTCAAAAGGCTACGGGCTGCCGGCTTTGAAAAGATAGCTGTGGTGGAAGCTCAGTCCACCTATGGCGAATATTTTGACAAACGCAGCGTGGAGGAGATGGCCGAGTACCTTGGCTTCGACGGCGAGGCCGGCTATGAGGTTATCGATATGACCAAAGACGCTCTCGACCGGCAGCAATTTGGGCCGCACTTGGGCAATCATCCGGTCTCACGCAGTTGGCGAGACGCTGACTTTCGTATCTCCTTTGCGAAGAACAAAACCCATGCCTATGCCTACTATACCTTAACCCTCAAGAACATCTATGGAGCCCTGCCCCTGGCCAACAAGTTCAAGGAGTATCACTGCAACCGCGACATCTATCACACCACCATAGAGTATCTCACCGCTTTCCCCGTGCACTATGGGCTTATCGACGCATACATTAGTGCCGACGGGCCTTTTGGGATATTCGCCGACACCCGCCCCAACCAGACTTACACCATTATTGGTGGTGGAGATCTGGTGGCGGTGGACTGGGTTGGAGCTTCAAAGATGGGAATCGATCCTCTGATCAGTAAGTATATGCGTCTTGCGGTAGAGACCTTCGGCAAGCCCGAGATAAATCTCATAGGCGATAGTAGCCTTTACCGACCGTGGCTCAACGTGCCTGTGGCCCTGACCCTTTTTACTCACAAAGGCTTGGATGCAGAGTACCATTTCGGCAACCTCTTTTATACAGCAGCCGCCCAAATGGACGAGGAGCATTTTCAACACAAAAGCAAGGCGCTGTACATCCGGCTGTTGAGAAAGCTGACCTTGCCCATAAGGCGCATGTTTTTCGTGCGCACAGGAGAAAACCCCTCCCTGGGGAACCGGATTGCCAGCTGGGTCCTTTACAGACTGGGTTACTGAGGGCGTGATTGCTTGATAAGGGAGAAGGCAAATAAGCAAGAAGTATATGCTAATTTTTTTCTTTACAATTATCATTAGTCAGACTTCTGAGGTTAATCGTAATCACCTACTTTATCTTTTGGAGGGAATATAATGACAACTGCAAGATATCTACTTGACGATATAAACCTGATGCGTGGCAGTGTAGATGACTATGGTGATGCTCGATACCTGAGGCTCACCCAAAACGTTCCCGATGGCTATGTGTATGATCTCCAAACTGATCTGCGTAGACTGGGTTTTGCAGAGGTGGGAGAAGAAGACGGTGCTTTTGGCAAAACAACCAAGAAGGCTGTGGAGATGTTCCAGGAACTGGCAAAATTAGGGAAATCTGGGATTGTAGATCCCACGACAAAAGATGAAATCAGGCTATGGTTAGAGCATAAATACACAAAGAACAATCCTCCAAGGCCCGAGGCAGGTGATGCTCCCCTTAAAAAGGATGGCTATAAAATGATCACTCCTCGCGTTCCCCATTTCAGCCAGGGTGACCCGAGATGGGCTAACAGGGTATTGGGCATGAAGTCAAGCATTGCACGTCAGGGTTGTGCGATTTCCTGCATCGCTATGATTCTTCGATTTTACGGGCGCACCGTGACCCCGGCAACACTGGATGAATTCCTCGACAGAGAGAGTGGTTATAGCGGTGATAGTGTGATATGGGCGGTTGCTGGCCGATGCGGAGAAAGCGGACAAGACACTTTAACCTATGCTCGTAAAGAGGGAGGTGAAGTGGAACTTCACGCCTTTCTCTCCGAGAGGATGGAGCAGAATTTGCCAACAATGATTCGTGTCGACTATGGTGTTGATCCTGGTCTCGCTTACAATCATTTCGTCGTAGGTGTCGGGAAGACTGACGACGGCAATTTTGTCATGAATGATCCCGCTACTCGACAAGGAGACGGATACGCAAATTTCACAGATGACAATATTATTCAGAAAACAAGTAGAAAAAATGGATATAGGATAGTGCAACTCGATTGGTATGACAGGCCAACATAGTCGTATCTGCGAAGAATTGGTATAAGTAACAGTTGAGTCGGCTCTCCTAGTGCTTAGTACTAACGCCCTTTACTTTTTCATAACTACGATAAACGCCAAGTCCTAAGAGACTGAAAACAACGGGATATAGAGTCGAGAGATCCAGGCTAGGTGGAGGTGTTACATCTGGATGACGTGCAGTTAACCACCACCTCACCATAGGATAAAGTACAAAATTCCAGGCTAAAGCCAGCCCACAGACCCACCCAATAAACGGTCTCCATCCTGCGATAAATAGAGAAGTACTTCGAGCCTCAGCTAGATTAATATCCATCTGACCTTTATTCTGTAACTGGTCAGCTTCTAGAGCCAACTTCTCTAAGGTGAATCTCTGCTCTGGAGGTAACTCACCCGTAATGGCGCCACGAATCTTAGTAGCCAAATCTCCAACACCATCCAGCAACCCTTTAGCGGTGTCGGCCCCGACCTCTCCCAGAATCTTCCCTACAATACTCATCATTTTCCCTCCGCAAACCAGAAAACAAGTTCGCCTTTAAGGCTAGAGCGCATCTTCTCCTCTTTACAGAAAACTCTAGAATCCAACTTCCCATGGTCGCTGCCAGAGAACTTCTAATCATATAGGGAGTCTGTGATTCCGTGCAACCCGTTTGACTTAGAGCAATGTTTCCGTTGCTCGACAGCATCTCTTGTAACTCAGATCTCTGACGAGCCTAAGAGTGTAATGAGCGCAGAAGGAATTAATCTTTCGTAGCGGACTCCAGGGAAAAACAAGATATTTCCTTGGGAGCAAAGGAAGCACACTTTGCGTTTCACCTGATACCCCTTGATATGGCTCTACCGAGTTGACAGAGGCATACAGCTGCAACGATCATAATCGCGCACAGGCTTTCGTGTCAATGAAAAAGGCTCTTGCGCACCTAAGCGGAAACGTCAACAATAGGGGACACTGTTGACCAATTATACTTATTGATTTCTCCGCAATATAACTGCAACCACAAGGTCTATAAGCTCATGGATTTATCCTAGGTAATCATGATCACCGGGGGATATTTTCCCCTCTTAGCGTTTGAACCCAGCAAAAAGCCTGATAAACAGCTTTGTACAATTTGTCAACAACGTCCCCTATTTTTAAAAGCGCTAAGAGCTACCTCGTCTCTGCTTTCGACCTGGCGAAAAGTCAGAGCAATTGAATGGTCAGTCAAGAAGTAGACCTTAGAAATGTTTTCTTTATCGAAATATTTCTTGACAGCGACTTCAAGCTGTGAGACTTCAATCTCCTTTCTCAAACACTGAATAAGAGAAATGATCATCTCCTTTTTTTCTTTTGATATCTCATTCTGAGTTTCAAGAAAATGCAACATCCCGCTGTAGGACCACGTGTTTTCGAAATCTTTTGGCAATTCTTCATAAAATTCTATGAATTCGTCAACTTTCGAACGAGCCTCTGCCTCCTTCTCTTGTAAAAGCAACGAGACTATCTGGATTAGCCTCATATTCAGACCTATCGTTTGGTCGTCCGTATTGGAGATGATTCCCTCTGCCTTTCTAAAGGCCTCATCAAAATGGCCAACTGTAACGAGCGACTCTGCCAAGGTACTGTCGTACACGAGAAGGTTCTTTTGCTTTGGCGCCTTGGATTCCACTTCCACCGCTTTTCTGGCATACCTGAACGCTTCATCGTAATCGAACATGTTGTCGTGAATGATCGCGGCTAGCTCATTATAGGCCCAGGCGAAAGCTGGATTTAGCTCTAAGGCCTTCTTAAAGTTAGCCACTGCTTTATCCTGATCTCCTTTGTCAATGTATACTCTTCCCAGGCCAGCAAAAGCCCAATCATCCTCAGGATTCAGTTCTATCGCCCGCTTGAGCTGTGCCTCCGCCTTGTCATAATCCCCTTTCTGCCGATAGGTCTCCCCAAGACTGGCATAAGCCCAAGCATACTCAGGATTCAGTTCTATTGCCCGTTTGAGTTGTGCCTCCGCCTTGTCATAATCCCCTTTCTGCCGATAGGTCTCCCCAAGACTAGCATAAGCCCAAGCATACTCAGGATTCAGTTCTATTGCCCGCTT
>JARRNM010000173.1:0-11258 GCA_037384945.1 Deltaproteobacteria bacterium | reverse complement strand
GTGGTGGATGTGGCGGCAGTGGCAGAATATGCCCGGACCCTGCCGGACGTGGCCTATGTGGAAGACAATCTTTTCAGTTGTTCCCAGGACACCCAAGAGAAGATGACTCAGGTTATCAAGGAGCAGAAGTTGAACCGGGTGGTGGTGGCCGCCTGTACGCCGCGGACCCATGAACCTCTTTTTCAGGAAACCGTGAGCAATGCGGGCATCAACAAATACCTTTTCGAGATGAGTAATATCCGCAATCAATGCTCCTGGGTACATAGCGGCGATCCTGAGGCGGCCACAGAAAAGTCCAAGGATCTGGTGCGTATGGCCGTGGCCAGAGTCGCCCTACTGGAACCACTATGGGACCCTGAAGTAGAGGTTGACCACGCTGCTCTGGTAATAGGTGGTGGCGTCTCCGGTATGGTGGCTGCCAAGAACCTGGCCGAACAAGGCTATCACACTCATCTCATTGAAAAGAGCGATGTCCTCGGGGGCCAGGCCCGCAATCTCTATGCAACCTGGCTGGGCGAGGATGTGCAGCAATACTTGACCGGCCTCATTGAGGATGTCCAGGACCACGAGAACATCGACGTTTACCTGAACAGCGAGTTGCAAGGCGTGGATGGCTTTGTGGGTAACTTCAAAACCACCATCGTGTCTGAGGGTAAAGAGCAGGTGCTGAAACACGGGGTTGCCATTGTCGCCACGGGTGCATCGGAGCTCAAGCCCGATCAATATCTTTACGGTGAGGACCCCCGGGTTTTGACCGGACTGGAGCTGGACCGTAAATTTATAGACCAAAAATTCGGATTCGGATTCTCCGGGCATTACGGCGAAATGGAAATAGACTATTTTCATCCTTTACCGGGATTTGCGTACTTATGGTTTGCGCGAAGACCTCTACCGCCAAGCGCGGGACCAGGGAATCATTTTTGTCCGTTATGATTTTGATAAAGAGCTCAAAGTAGGCAAGGATGACAATGGCCTACAGGTTCGCTTCACCGGCTATGTCCTCCAGCGAGAGATGGAGATTAGTCCTGATCTGCTGGTCCTGGCTACTGCCATAGTACCCCCGAAGGAAAATCCGCTAGCTCAACTTTTCAGGGTGCCGCTAAACGACGATGGGTTCTTCGTGGAAGCCCACGTAAAACTGCGGCCCATCGATTTTGCCGCCGACGGGGTGTTTGTTTGTGGTCTGGCCCATTCGCCAAAGCCTCTTGACGAAGCCATCGCCCAAGGGTTGGGAGCTGCGGCTCGTGCTGCCACCTTTCTGGCCAAGGAAAGAATTGGGGTGGAGGGTATGGTATCCACCGTGGACCAAAGTCTCTGTCGTGGCTGCGGGAAATGCGTGGAGGTCTGTCCTTACGGTGCGCCGGAACTGGTGGATATGGGTGAGAACGTTCTGGTATCTCAGATCCAGGAGGTCCTTTGCAAGGGTTGTGGTGCCTGTGCCGTGGCCTGTCCTACAGGAGCAGCCGCCATTCGCCACTTCACTGACCATGAGGTGTTGACCATGGTGGAAGCCGCTTTGTGTGAATGAGATGTGGGGTATGAGATGTGAGATTTTTATTGATAGTCTTTATCCCACATCGCACATCACAGATCTCAGCCGAATGGACACCTTCGGGTATGCTTCGACAGTGCAGCCCGAACAAACTGAGGAAGAGAAAGTATGAGTGCTGAATTTGAACCAAAGATTATCGCTTTCTGTTGCAACTGGTGCGCCTACGCCGGGGCTGACCTGGCCGGGGTCAGTCGAATGCAATACCCCCCAAATATTCGGGTAATCCGAGTCATGTGCTCGGGCCGGATATCACCGGATTTTATTCTCAAGGCTTTCCAGAAGGGAGCAGACGGCGTTCTGGTGAGTGGTTGACACATCGGTGACTGCCATTACCTGGATGGTAATCAAAAGGCCAAACGGATCATCGAGATGACTAGGGAACTTCTGGCATTGCTGGGCATCGACAACGATCGCCTGGCCCTGGAGTGGGTTTCATCCGCTGAAGCCGGACGTTTTGCTGAAATCGTCACTTCCTTCACTCAAAAAATTAAAAACCTGGGAAAGAATCCCCTGGGAGTAGCCGCATGAACATTGAAGATGCCGCCCAACTCACTCAAAGTTACTATTGCCTGGACTGCGGGGTCTGTACTGGAAGTTGTCCGGTCTCGAGGGTTTTACCCAGCTTTTCTCCTCGACTGATTGTGGAGAAGGCCCTACTCGGTTTGGGAGACGAACTGTTAAGGGACCAGGAACTCTGGTCCTGTCTGACCTGCGCTCGCTGCTTTGAGCGCTGTCCCTCCAGCATCAACTTCCCTGAATTCATGCGCCTCATTCGGGAAGAGGCCACCAAACTCGGAACCCAACCCGTCTATTCCCATCACGGCATGCTGCAGACCCTCATGGAAATGCAGACGGCGGGCATAAACCAGAAGAAATCCGAGTGGGCCAAAGAAGCAGGGAAGGTGACCAACGAGGGCGACACCTTTTTCTTCGTGGGCTGCATGCCTTATTTTCAGGTGATCTTCCGGGACATCGGGGTGGACAGCCTCTCGGTGAGCAAGAACATTATCAAGATTCTTAACAGTGCCGGCATCAAACCGGTCGTGAGTGACGACGAGCATTGCTGCGGACACGATATGTTGTGGAACGGTCAGGTGGAGGTCTTCAAGAAACTGGCTGCCCATAACTTGGAAGTCATTCGGAATTCGGGGGCTAAACGGGTGGTGTTTAACTGTCCCGAGGGTTATTACACCTTCAAACACCACTACCCCGAGCACTTTGGAGATCTTGGCTTTGAGGTGGTC
Source organism: Deltaproteobacteria bacterium (assembly GCA_037384945.1). GTDB lineage: Bacteria > Desulfobacterota > Syntrophobacteria > BM002 > BM002 > BM002. Next base: position 8,462 of record JARRNM010000173.1, on the reverse strand, counting down.
CATTTCTATGACCTCGTGGGCCAAATGCTGGAGGAGGGCTCCTTGGCCGTGGAGAACGGTGCGGGCCCCCTGACTTATCACGATCCTTGCAGGTTGGGCCGTATGGCCAAAATTTACGATGGCCCCCGCGACATTCTCCAGCGGATTGCAGCAGACCACTTTGTGGAGATGGAAAGAAACCGGGAAAATGCTGTTTGCTGCGGCACCAGCGGCTGGGCCAACTGTTCTTCCGGCTCCAAGCAAATCCAGGTGGAGCGTTTACTGGAAGCCAAGGCTACAGGCGCTCAAACGTTGGTTACGGCCTGCCCCAAGTGCCAGATCCATCTGAATTGCGCTCTCAACAATCTCGAGTTGGATCTCCAGATAAAGGACCTGACCTTGGTACTGGCAGAGTCAATCAAGTGAAAGATTGCGGATTGCGAATTGAAACATGGAAATCACAAATCACAAAATCCAAATAACAAACAAATAACAATGACCCAAATTCAAAATCTCAAACTTCATGTCATTTTAAGAAAAGAGAAGGTCAAATATGTTTGGGGCATTGAGTATTGGGACTTGAGATTTATTTGTAATTTGGTGCTTGGGATTTGGAATTTTAGATTTTAGACACTTTGGACATTTTACGAGAGGTGAACCGTGAGCAACCAAGTAATGGTAATCGGCGGTGGGATCGCCGGCATCCAGGCCTCTTTGGATTTGGCCGAAATGGGCTTCCAAGTCCACCTGGTGGAGAAGCTGCCCTGTATCGGCGGCAAGATGGCCCAGTTGGATAAAACCTTTCCCACCAACGACTGCGCCATCTGAATTCTCTCGCCCAAGTTGCTGGATGCCGGTCGGCATCCTAATATTAATCTCCTCGCTTACTGCGAGGTGGAAGAGGTAAAGGGCGAGGCGGGTTCGTTTAATGTCAAGATTCGCAAAAAGGCCCGCTATGTAAATGAAGATCTTTGCACTGGCTGCGGTTCCTGCGTGGAAAAGTGCCCAACCACAGTGGAGGACGCATTCAACGTGGGACTCGGAGAGCGCAAGGCCATCTATAAATATTTCCCCCAGGGCATTCCTTCGACCCATTGTATTGACGCGGAACACTGCCGTCAGTTGGGCCAAGGCAAGAAGTGCGGCATATGTGCCAAGGTTTGCCAGGCTGGCGCCGTTGATTTCGAGCAGAAAGACCAACAATTGGCCCTTGACGTGGGTGCCATTGTTCTGGCCACCGGCTATGAGGTGTTCGATCCCTCAGTAATTCCAGAGTATGGATACGACCGTATAGATAACGTGGTCACCGCACTGGAATTTGAACGGCTGTTGAGCGCCAGCGGGCCTACCCACGGCCACCTGGATCGCCCCTCCGAGCTCGCCCTGAGAGTTGACATCGCTGAACTGGAAAAAGAACTGCAAAAGGCCACTCGCCAGATTGAGAAACTCGAGGGAAAGCACGGCAAGAAAACCGCTGAGTTCGTCAAAGAGTATGAAGCGGGCAAAGCTGGAGACGATGGCGATTTCGAGCGTTGGGCCACCCTGGCCCAAAAAGCAGCTGAGGTGGAGGAAAAGCTCTCTCCTCTAAAGAAGAGGGAGGCGGCTGCGCAAACGGCAAAGAAACTTGCCTTTATTCAGTGTGTGGGTTCACGGGATTTCCGCTTCAACCGTTTTTGCTCTTCCTACTGCTGCATGCACTCGGTCAAAGAGGCGATGATCGCCCACGAACATGATAATCAGACTACCTCCTCCATATTCTGCATGGACCTCCGGGCCGTGGGTCGGGGATTCGAGGAGTACAAGCTGCGGGGCGGTAAGTCTGCCAACATCAAGTACGTCCGGGGTCGGGTGGCGGAGATCACCCAGGACCAAGCCCACAATCCCGTAGTTTGGTATGAGTCCACTACCACCCGCCAGGTGGAGCACGAGACCTTCGATATGGTGATTTTGGCAACCGCCTGTGTCCCCTCTGCCTCCACTCCCGAGTTGGCTGAACTCATGGGGCTGGCGCTCGATGAAAACGGCTTTTTCAAGACCGACCCAATAATGCCTTTGGATACTACCCGTCCGGGCGTGTTCGTTTGCGGTTGCGCTCAGGGACCTATGGATATTCCTGAATCGGTAGCCCAGGCCAGCAGCGCCGCCGCCAGGGCTGCCGAGATTGTGGCCACTGTGCCAAAAGCTGCTGCCGGAGGCGGCGAGTAGTTGCCGGAAGCCGAAGGAGCGAATTGAAGTTCGAATCTAATTCATAAGCACGTTTAAACCACAAAGATCACGAAACACACAAAGAGATAAAAGATATTAAAAAATCCTTTGTGCTCTTTGTGCCCTTTGTGGTGCTCAACATGAGGAGAAGATATTGGCTGAAGCTAAAGATATTCGTATTGGAGTATTTGTCTGTGACTGCGGCAGTAACATTGCTGGCTATCTGGACTGTCCTGACATAGCCGAGTATGCCAAAACACTGCCAAATGTCGTGTTTGTAAAAGAAAATCTTTACACCTGCTCCGAGGCCGGTATCAATGAGATCAAAAATGCCATCATAGCGGAAAAGCTAAACCGCGTAGTGGTAGCCTCTTGCAGTCCCAGAACCCATGAACCTCTCTTCCGCGGAAGCTGTGCCGAGGCCGGGCTCAATCCCTATCTTTTCGAGATGGTCAATATCCGGGACCAGTGCTCGTGGGTCCACATGCAAGAGCGGCAGGAAGGCAACCAAAAGGCAATGGACCTCATCCGCATGGGTGTGGCCAAGGCTGCCCTTCTCCAGCCCCAAGAGCCGATCAAATCGAAGATGGATCCCAAAGCCCTGGTCATCGGGGGCGGCATAAGCGGCATGACCTCGGCCCTGGTTCTGGCAAATCGCGGTTATCAGGTGTTCCTCATAGAAAAGTCGGAGGAACTGGGAGGCTTGCTGCGGAATCTCCACAGACTGGCACCTGCCAACATTGATGCCCAGGAGTTGCTCGCCAAACAGGCGGAAGCGGTCAAGAACCATGAAAACATTCGGCTGTTGACTTCTACCACCATTAAAGAAATTCAGGGATACATTGGAAACTACCAGGTGACCGTGTTAACCAACGGCAGTGAAGATAACTTTGGCGTGGGTGTGATCATCATCGCCACAGGTGCCAAAGTCTTCACGCCGGAAGGTCTTTATAATTACGATGGCAAGAGGGTTATCACCCAGTTCGAACTGGAAGGGCTTTTTAGAACCGACAAGGTCAAAGCTGATAACGTAGTGATGATCCAGTGCGTGGGGGCCCGCGATGAGGAGCGCAAGTATTGTTCCCGCATTTGCTGCATGACAGCCATCAAGAATGCTATCGCCATAAAGGAGAAAAATCCGAAAGCCAACGTACACGTACTCTACCGTGACATCCAGGCTTACGGCACGGAAAACGAAGCGCTCTTCCAGCGCTCCAAACAACTGGGAGTGCGTTACATCAAATACGACCAGGAAAAACCACCGGAGGTGAAGGAAGAGGTTGTAAAGGTTTATCATCACCTCTTGGGGCGTGACCTGGAGTTACCCCAGGATCTCGTTGTCCTGTCAACTCCTCTGATTGCCGGAGATGACAACGAGGCACTGTCCAAACTTCTTCGGGTTACCTTGGATGAAAACAAATTTTTCTTGGAAGCCCACGTCAAGCTGAAACCTTTGGACTTTGCCACTGACGGTGTTTACCTCTGCGGGAATGCCCACTATCCGGCCACTATTCGCGAGGCTGTTTCCCAGGCCCTGGGCGCTGCCTCCCGGGCCTCCATCCCCCTAGGCAAAGATATGATGACCGTTGAACCTATCGTTTCCATACTTGCTGACGAGGATGCCTGCAGGGGCTGTGGACTGTGTGTTGCTCTTTGCCCGTACGGCGCCCTGGAGATAGTTAAGACTGAGAAAGGCCGAAAGGTTAGGGTAATTCCCGTTGCCTGTAAGGGATGCGGCGTTTGCGCCGCCACCTGCTATCAACACGCCCTCAGCATCAATTCTTACACCGACCAACAGGTGGAGGAACAGATCAGAGCGTTTTTGACCGGTTCATAGGTTTGGGGTTTTTAAAATCATTTGGTACGAAAGCACCGGTTTTCAAATTCGAATTTCGAAATTCGAAATTAGAAGGAGGTGACCATCTTGACCGATTTCACTCCAAAGATCCTGGTTTTCTGCTGTACCTGGTGAGGATACGCCGCAGCTGATTTCGCTGGAGTTTCCAGGATCCAATATACGACGGACATAAGAATCATCCGGGTCATGTGTACCGGCCGAGTGGACCCCACCATGATTGCTGAAGCCTTCGTCAACGGGGCGGATGGGGTCATGGTCGTCGGCTGCCACTTCGGCGACTGCCATTACATCACCGGCAATGTCCAGGGCAAAATCAAGGTTGGACTAGCTGCAAGGGTTTTGACTTATGTGGGACTCAACCCGGAGCGGGTTGCCTTTAATCAGTGTTCTTCGGCCGAAGGTGAGAGATTTGTCAAGTTGGTAACCGATTTCAATCAGGGTGTCCGGGAGTTAGGTCCCCTTGGAACCGGAGATCATTTGGGGCTTCCGGAACTCAAGGAAAAGTTGCCCATAGCCAAGACAGTCCTTGCCAAGGAAAAGTTGCGTTGGGTGGCTGGCAAGTTCACTGTCTTCGTCACCGAGGGCAACAAGTACGGTGAGGTGTTTACTGACCATGAGATGTGGCGAACCCTGGACACCATAGTAATGGATGAGGTGGCCACCCACGAGATCCTGCAGGAGCTGAGGCAGGAAGTTCTGGCAGTCACTGAACTGGCCAACCGGCTAAAACGGCCGCCGCCGCAAGTGCTTAGATATGTATTGGCTTTGCAGCGCCGTGAGTTGGTAGACATGGTGGGAGTAGACGGCAGTTCTCCTCGATACAAAGCAGTGGAGCCCACAGCGCAGGTCGTAAATCCGAAACCCGAAACAACGTTCAGATTCTCAAAATCCAAATGACCAAACCTTGGTACTTTGTTTTTGACTTGCCTTGTTTTGAACATTGAAAAATTCGAATTTAAGACTCTTTAATATAAATTGACTTCCTTTGTCGGAGGATTGAACGGTGTCACAAAAACGTGTTGTTGTATTTGGGGGTGACGCTGCCGGGGTGACTGCGGCCTTGCAGCAGGCCGAGGCCGGCATGCAGGTTACTCTGGTGGAACCCTCTCCCAGTCTGGGAGGCGAATTGTTACCCCAAACCGGGATCATCGATGGAGACTCTCCTCTCCTGCAGCCGGATGTGAAAGCACTGAGAAATCACCCCAATATCGAGGTGATCACCAACGCCCAGGTCGTCAAGATCAAGTCCGCTAATGGCAAATATTCTCTGCAAATCAGGCGGCGCACTCCCAGGGTGGACATGGAGAAGTGCACCGACTGCAAAGAATGTATTCGGGTCTGTCCAATCCACATGTATGACGATTTCAACGAGTCCGTGGGCTTCCGTACTGCCATAGACTACTTTAACCCGGAGACAGCCAAAGAGGGTGAATACAACATTTTCAAAGAAGACATGCCTATCTGCCAGGCCACCTGTCCGGCAAACCTCAACATCCGCTCTTACGTGGGGCTCATTGCTGATGGGAAATACGCCGAATCGCTGGCGGTCATTCGACAGCGACTCCCTTTTGCCCTGTCAATCGGCCGTGTTTGCCCCCACCCCTGTGAAACCGCCTGCAATCGCGGGTATGTGGACGAGCCCATCGCCATCTGTGGTTTGAAACGTTTTGTGGCCGACTGGGAAATGCACCATCAGGTCGATCCCCCGGTTGAGGTGCCGGACCAATTCCACCCCGAGAAAGTCGCTATTGTAGGCGGCGGCCCCGCCAGCCTCTCATGTGCTTTCTTTCTGGCCAAGGCGGGCTACCATTCCGTGGTCTTCGAGGCTATGCCTGAACCGGGCGGCATGTTCCGTTATGGAATCCCCGAATATCGGTTGCCCACGGAAACCCTCATGCGCGAGATCAACTGGATTCTAGCCCACGGCGTCGAGCTGCGCTGCAACACCCGGATCGGCAAGGATATTTCCTTTGGGGATCTTCAGCGGGATTACGGAGCTGTCTTTGTCGGTGTTGGCGCCTGGACCGGCATGAAACTGGGTATCGCCGGCGAGGACATGCAGGGAGTCGTGGACGGTGTCCAGTTTCTCCGCGATGCGAATAGCGGTAAAAAAATAGATGCCAAAGGCAGGGTCATCATCATAGGCGGCGGTAATGTGGCCATGGATGCCGCCAGGGTGAGTTGGCGGGAAGGATTCGACGAAGTGCATGTCGTCTACCGCCGTACCAGAAAAGAGATGCCGGCAAGTCCTTGGGAGATAGAGGCAGCCGAACACGAGGGCATCAAATTCCAGTTCCTTGTGGCCCCGGTGGAAGTCGTCGGTGACAAGGGCCGTATGACCGGCTTGAAATGCCTCAAGATGGAGTTGGGAGAACCTGACGCCAGCGGCAGGCGGAGACCCGTGCCCATCGAAGGTTCAGATTTTGTCATCGAGGCGGAAAACCTCATCGCCGCCATTGGCCAGAGGCCTGACATCAAGTTTATTCCGGAAGACAGCGGACTCGAGATAACCCGCTGGAATACCTTTTCTGTAGACCAAGACACTTTCCAGAGCAATGTCCCCGGAATTTTCTCTGCCGGAGATGTGGAGACGGGACCGGACATAGCCATTCGCGCTTGCGCCAATGGACGCAAGGCAGCCCTTGGCATTGTTCGGTATATAGAGGCTAAGCGCCGCGAGGCAGCTTAAATCTAACCACGGAGAGCACGGAGACCACAGAGGGAAGCTACTTTACCAGTAGAACCGGAAACCTACTGACATTTAAATCTTCGGCATTTCTCTGTGTTCTTTGTGAGCACTGTGGTTCAATTGGTTTTCGTTATCTAATGATACTTAGGCTAACTAGTCAACGAAACCGCAGGAAGGTAAAAGGATGTACGACTACGAAAAAAGGGGACGCTACATCGTCGAATTCCAGGATATCCCCGCTGAACGTCAGCACCAGATAGAAATTGAGGTTGACCAGCGCAGGGGAAACTACAATGAGGTCGAGCTGGGATTCGATGAGGAAAGGGCTTTAAAAGAAGCCAAACGCTGCCTGAGCTGCAGGCGCTGTCTGGGCTGCGCCCTTTGCTGGGCTGAGTGTAAGCCCGAGGCGATCATTTTTGAAATGGAGGATGCGTTCTACGACATTGAAGCCGACGGAATTATCATCTCTTCGGGGGTGGAACGGCCGTACCAAAGCATCGACTCCAGCTTCGGACTGGGCCAGTGTTCTAATGTTATTACAGACTTACAACTGGCACGCATGCTCAGCCCTGCCGGCCCGAGCAAAGGTTTAGTAATCCGTCCTTATGACGGCGAGGTTCCGTCCAGCATCGCTTTTGTCCAGAGTTACGAATCGGCTGCTCCAGCAATGCACAGGGCAGCACTTTGCCTGGGTATCAACCAGACAATTTTGCTACGAAGCAAACTGAAAGAAAGTACCATTGAGGTGTTTGCCAGTAACTTGGAAGACTTCAGCAAAGAGCACGAAGCTGCTCTGGAAAGGCTGGAGAGGATACAAATAAATCATGCGGCGATTAGTAAGGTTGAGTCCGTAGAGAAGGAAAATCTGCAGATCACAATAGCCAGCAATGGCAGTGAGACCTCGAAGGTTTTTGAGCTGGTTGTCCTTATTACCCAACCCCAGCTGTCCAGAGAAGTCAAGGAGCTGAGTAAAAGTCTGGGCTTGAGCCTTAGTTACGCCAATTTTCTCGCTGAAGGTGAAGGTTCGGTCCTCCTAGCCACAGACAAGGAGACCATTCAGCTTGCCGCCAAGGCCTAAGTTGGCATGGGGCATAGGGCATGGAGGATAGAGCAAATTCGAATTCTTTTGCTCTATGCTCTATGCTCTTTGCCTACTGGATTCTGACTTCTGACTTCTAACTCCTCTATTTCCTTTCCTATGTCGTCATTTCTTTTCGACTAGAACCCGGTCTTCTCCATCGGCCTACTTCATATAAACATTCACCACCTCGTCCAAGGCAGTTGACACGGAGGTTCCCACATAATTAGCGCAGATGGGCAATTCGCGATGGCCTCTATCAACCAGAACGGCCAACTCTATCCGTTTCGGGCGACCGAAGTCAATCAACGCATCCATAGCAGCTCTCACGGTGCGACCGGTAAAGAGCACATCGTCCACCAGCACCACAACTCGATCATCAATTGGAACTGGCAGTTCCGTTGAACGGACGATTGGATTCGTACTCAACCTTGTCCAGTCATCCCGATAGAGACCTATGTCCAATATCCCCACAGGAACCTCTAGGCCTGACTTCGCCATGATCTTCTCGTAAAGCCGGTTGGCTAGATGGACGCCACCGGTGCGGATACCCACCAAGATCAGATTATTCTTATCAGCCACCCCTGCGTGGATAGAGGAAGCCATTTGGTCCAAAATCTCATCTATCTCATCTGCCGCGAGCAACAACCGAC
>JARRNM010000172.1:0-10890 GCA_037384945.1 Deltaproteobacteria bacterium | reverse complement strand
CGGCATGGGCCTGGCCCAGGATATCGTAAGAACCGCCGAAGATCTTGGGACCGTAGCCGAAACCGCCGCCCCAAACATAGATGAACCGCGGGTTGATTTCACTCAGGTACCGGTAGCTCATCTTCCACTTGTCCAGAGTGCCCGGCCGGTAGAGCTCGGTGAGCCCGTCGGATTTCTTCACCAACCCGTAAAACTGCTCCACCCTCTCCGGGATGTGGTAATCCATGGTGAGAAAATACTTGTTGGGGTTGGCGTTGGTGAAGCCCAACCCGGTGCCAGTCATGGGACGGGTGTCATGAAGCGGATAGAGGTAGCACTCGTTAAACGGGGATGTGTGGCGCATGGCGTCACCCATCCTCGGCATCTCAATCTTGATCACCTCGGCCCCCAGTTCGGCCAGGTTGGCCACAGAGTGGGGGGTGAAGATATACATGGTACAGCTTAGCCACCGAATCCCTTTAAGCGCTATGGGCTTGGTGTGTTCATTGCCCACATCGAAGAGCTTCTTGCAGTACTCCTCGTAGGGCATCTTCATCTCTTCCATTTCACCCTTGCTCTTGGGGCCTGGCAGGTCTTCTATACGTGTTACTCTTGGATCTTTTGCCATTAGATTACCCCCTTTGCCTTGAGTTCATTCACCTTGGTCTGGTTCATTCCAGTCCACTTCAAGAAGATCTCGTAGTTGTCATACCCCACATCTCTACCCATCCACTTGCACCGGAAGGGCGCTCGCATCTGATAGGACGCCGGGCTCGAAGCAATTAGCAGCGGACCATAGTCGGTCTCATGGACGTACTGCCACGGACGATACTTGAAGTGGGGGAACTCAGCTACCTCATCAACATAGAGGACCGGTCCGGCGGCAAGCTGGTATTCGAGCAACTTGGTTTCAGCCTCGATCCTGTTGGTGTCCCTCAGCCAGCGGGTGGTGAGGGTGTAAGTCTTGATCAGGGCGTGCAGGGCGTTCCTGGCCCCCATCTCTTTGAGGAAGGGATCCTCGTGGATCAGCCGGCCGAACTGGTCGTAATCGCGCTCAAGGCAGAAGCCGATGTTGTACCAGAGCTTGTCGGTCTGGCCGCCGATCATCATGTAGCCATCCATGCAGGGGTTCCAGGCATACTGGTTCAGGTTGGGGTCCCAGCCGCCCGATCTTGCTTTGATGCTGGCATTGAAACCGTACCAGGTGATATCAAAGTCGATGATGTCCATCAAGGCTTCGGCACCGGTGACCTCGACCATCTGGCCCTCGCCCCCTAGTTCGTCTCTCCAGTAAAGGGCCGCACTGGCGTTAAGGAATGCCTGCGCCCCGGCAACATAGTCGGCAAGCCAGATACCCGAGCGGGTCGGATCGCCGCCCTTGCCCCTGGGAAGCAGGTCCTGGGCCAAACCGGTGTTGTGGACCCAGGAGTTGGCACAACTGGCAAAGGGCTCAAGCTCCCACTGGCCGAACTTGGACTGCTTGTCCTTCCAGGGACCCCACTGGCCGAGCATGCCGACCCAGACGTAGACCATCTTGGGGTTGGCCTGCTTTAGCTGGCGGTAGCCGATGCCCAGACTATCCATATAGCCGGGGGGCATGCCGTCGATCAGAACATCGACGTTCTTGGCCATTTGCTTGAAGATTTCCTGGCCCTCCGGGGTCTCGACATCCAAAGTCACGCAGTGGGTGTTCACCGTCTCGCAAACGAACTCCATGCCGCACTTTTCACCGGTTTCCTGATTTTCCAGCAGGTACTCTTCCCGACCGAAAGGAGTCACCTTGCGCAAGGGGTCGCCGCCGGGCGGTTCAATAGTGACGCACTCGGCCCCGGCTTCACCAAACAGTGAGGTGGCAAACTTGTGGCCCAGTCGCCACAGGCCGATATCCAGAACCCTGAGGTGGGCCAGGGACTGATCTTTGCCGTATCTCTTCTCGAATTTGAGGTTTTCCTCGGACCAGTCACAAAATTCCAGCGCCTTCCGCTTTTCGTACACCGGTTTCACTTCTGGCATGTTTTAACCTCCGATTCAGCAGTATTGTTCTTTAAAACTCGCTGTGCATCCTTGATTTAGCTTTAGAGGTTTGCCGAAATACCCTCCTCGCTGTAATTCATCACCTCCCTTCTCACTGCGATCTGGTTAGAGCTAGTAATGAGAACCTCAGCCCCAAGTAGGTAGGAAAGTCGTGGGGCCCAATGGTTGGTTTGTTCTATGCAGGGTTTCTGCTCTACCAGTCGGCAAGTCGTTTGAGCCACCTGTCTCAGGGGCTATAGACTGGTTTCATATCACCTCCTTTTTACTTGCTAGTGAAAGACGATAACTCTACGAACAAGACATAGAGCGCATATATACCCCTCTGGGAACCTCCCCGAAAAGCTTTGGAACTGAGGTCGTAAAGGGGCAGTAATATCCCTCTCACAAGGCAGACACAGTCATAGATGATTCGGCTGTCTTGGTGGAAAAATGCGCTGGCCTGCTAGCCAGATATAGAAACTGTTTGCTGCCAGAACTCAGTTGCTCTGGAGAAACAGATTACACTCAGGATAGTTCGTGAATCTTGGCCGTGTTGCCGGTTCCACTGGAACTAGAATACAGGTGCAACGAGAACTTTGAGATGCGAGTTATCTATTCGCTTTAGACCATTTTGTCTTATGGTGTAACAGATACGCTTCTGCGAAGGAGTGAGAAGCCTGCGATTGTAGAAAACGCGTAGAATGTAGTATTAACCAACTGAATTTGTTTCAATAATAACTTGACACCGTATTTTGTCAAGCAAAAAATAGTTCGTGATTTTTTTCTTTTATTCCCTTATAACTAGGCTATGGGTTGAGACCGCCTCGACTACTATTTAACCCTAATCGCGAGAGTACAACCCCTTGAGGACAATGGCAAGGATGAACCCGAGTCTGCCCAAATCAGTCATAAACCGGGAGGGACCATATCATGCTTAGTCACAAAACCCAGGTATTTGTCCGTTTCGGCGATACCGACCCTTACGGGGTGGTTTACTTCGTCAGCTACTTTCGCTACTGCCACCGGGGCATAGAAGAGTTCCTGCGCCACCTGGGTTTGCCTCCCGAGACGATCTTTCGCAACCGGGAGCAAAGATTTGGCTTACCCATTGTTGCCGCTGACTGCCGTTTTCTCAAACCCGCCCGCTATGGTGAGATGCTTGAAATGGAGACTTCAATCAAGGAACTCAAGGAGAGGGCCATCGTCTTTCACTTTAGCTTCTATCGTCCCCCTGACACTGCTCTTCTGGCTGAGGGTACGGCCACCTGCGTGGCCATAGATCACACCTGGAAGGCGAGAGCGCTGCCCGAGGTTCTGGCGGAGAAGATTCGCAAGGCGCAGAGTGCGTAGCGGTTTGATCAGCAGACAGCGGGCAGCTGACAGCAGGCAGCATTTTTTGATGAGTGGTTTTCATCAACTGCCAGCTGCTGGCTGCAGGCCGCCAGCTGATAAATGCCCTATGCCTTCAATGACACAGCTTGGATAAAATTCAGGAGAAACTATGGCGAGGTTTCAGGTCAACAAAACAATCCAGGAGATTAATGAAAAGATAAGGCAAGGAAAGGCGGTGGTGGTTACTGCCGAGGAGATGATTGATATCGTCAGGAAGAAGGGTGAGGTAAAGGCTGCTAAGCAAGTGGATGTGGTAACCACCGGCACCTTTTCGCCCATGTGTTCCTCCGGGGTTTTTATCAATTTTGGCCCGGTAAACCCGCCTATAAAAGCGGCCAAAGTCTGGCTTAACGATGTACCCGCCTATGCCGGTATTGCCGCGGTGGATATTTATATTGGTGCCACCGAGCCTAACGAAGACGACCCTTTAAACAAGATTCATCCCGGCGGCATTGAATATGGCGGTGGCCACGTAATAAGTGATCTGGTGGCTGGGAAATCTGTCAAACTGAGAGCGGAAGCCTACGGCACTGATTGTTATCCACAGTCACTCTCAAAAAACTGAACTACGCTCTCTTGTGTAATCCCAGAAATGGTTACCAGAACTACAACTGCGGTATTAACCTCTCAAAGAAGACGATCTTTACTTATATGGGCGTCCTCAAACCAAATGGTGCCAACGCCAACTATTCCACTTCCGGCCAGTTGAGTCCCCTTTTCAACGATCCCCTTTATCGCACCCTTGGTCTGGGAACGCGCATTTTCCTTGGCGGCGCCCAAGGTTACGTTGCCTGGCCGGGCACCCAGCACCTGCCTCAAGTGGAGCGAGCCCCCAACGATACTCCGCTGAGGCCTGGGGGTACTGTCATGGTTATCGGAGACCTCAAACAGATGCAGCCGCGGTGGTTGCTTGGAGTAAGTATACTTGGCTACGGTTGCTCCCTCGCGGTTGGTCTGGGAATTCCCATCCCCATACTCGACGAGGAGATGGCCCGCTATACTGCTGTTACCGATGAAAAACTTCTTGCTCCCCTGGTGGATTATAGCGAAGATTACCCCAAAGGAACGGGCAAAACCGTGGGCGAAGTGAGTTATGCCGAACTAAAAAGCGGCTCCTTTCGCTTCAACGGGAGAGAGGTTCAAGCCGTACCCCTTTCCAGCATGCCACGAGCCAGAGAGATTGCCCATATTCTGAAGAGTTGGATCAGAGAAGGAAAGTTTCTCCTAGGCGAACCGCAGCATTTCTTGCCCACCGCATAAATCGGTGTCCGTAGTCAGTTGTCCGTTGTCCGTGGCTAGAGTAGAATTCTAGGTGTAATAGTCTGCCAGACTAAACTTTATCAGAATATCAAGGAAGCCTAATTTTTGTTCAGTTTAAGAGCCAATGGAAATTTGCAACGGACTATGGACCACAAACCACTGACCCCAGAGGTCGACTAAGGATATATAATGGACAAACGTCTTGAGGACCTCCGAGAGATATTACGACAACTGGATTCGGTGCTGGTAGCCTTTTCCGGTGGCGTCGACAGCAGTTTTCTTCTTCACCTTGCCCATGAGGTTCTGGGAAATAGGGCGAAAGCTATAACCTTTGTATCGCCTTTTCTATCACGCCAAGAATTTGATCGTGCGGTTCGCTTCTGCGAGGAAAGGGAAATAGAGCACATCCTCTTCGAGATCGATCCCCTTGCTATAGAGGAAATCCGGGTAAATCAACCTGACCGCTGCTACCACTGTAAAAAACAGGTTTTCTCACGAGGACTGGCCGAGGCCCAGAAAATGTCCATCCCTTATCTCGTTGAAGGCACTCAATTGTCTGATGCCGGTGATCATAGACCTGGACACCGAGCCCTTGCTGAGTTGAAGATAAGGAGCCCCTTGTCAGAGGCAGGCCTCAACAAGGATCAGGTCCGTATGCTCAGCAAAAAATTAGGTCTTTCTTCCTGGAATCTCCCCCCCATGGCCTGCCTGGCCTCGAGAATTCCTTACGAAACACCTCTTGATCTCGAATCTCTAGCGAGGGTGGAATCGGCTGAAAAATTTCTTTTTGATGCAGGCTTTGGGTTGGTCAGAGTGAGAGACCACCAGGGCACGGCTCGCATCGAACTGTCCCCCGAAGAGATTGCCAGATTTAGCGACACAGCTTTCCGTGACCGTCTGGTGGCCCGTTTCAGGTCTTTGGGTTATGTTGCCGTTACCTTGGATTTGGAAGGGTACCGGACTGGCAGGCTGGGCGAACTCTGGGAGGAAGAGACAGGGGAGAAGTTGGAAGCATAAGCAGAGAGCATGGATATTCAGCTGGCAGGTGGCAGCAGGCAGCTGACAGAGATCAAAATTTGGAATTGCGAATTGCGAATTTCGAATTGCGAATTTAAAGACTGGCTACTTGCGCTTTTAGTATTCGATCGAAGCCGGCGAAGCCGGATTATTGAACGACTTGAACGGTTTGAACGATTTCAGCGACTTGAACGACGGACAAGCTAGATGAGCAAATGGCGAAACTCTTCTTTGGGTCTTACCGTAACTAAAATCTCTCGGTTCTCCTTCCCCGATAGCATCACCAAAGCATCTTTGCCAGTCTCGGCATCGCTGTAGGCTGCCACAACGTTCGCTGCCAGTTCCACTTCCCGTTTCTGAGCCATGGCAGCAATAAGACCTGTCGGACCCGGCACTCCTTTGACCCTCAAAACAATATCTTCCTCTCGAGCCAACTCTTGCAGCTTGAGGTTGTCCCCATGCACTCGCCCAACCACCAGACGTTTGCCCCCGGGAAGCCTCAGCTGACGACCCCATTTCAGCAGCTCCACCTCCCTGATGCCCACATTTTGTTGAGTAGCCAAGAGATCTCTCAACCTCTCGGCAAAACCAGCCTTCGTAAGCATGCAACCCCCACCCGGACTGGCATATTCTTTAAGGGAGTAATGGGCTGCAAGGGCCATTTGCCGCTTGCGAGAGCGTCCCCGAATGTCCAGAAGTCGATGGCGATCGACCTTCCCCTCTTGCTCTGGTATGGTTTCGGGGAGCAATTTGGCACTCAGTGGTCGGAGAATGTATCCTTGGTACCCAGAAAGCTTCTCTACGGCACGAAGAGCATCTTTTCTCTGGGACATGGGACGCTGGCCCAACACTTCACCCGTACTCAGTAAGTCAAAACCTTCTTCGTCCATGATTCTGCCAGCCCTATTGAGCATGAGGGCGTGGCAATCGATGCAGGGGTTCATTTGCCTGCCGTAACCATACTTAGGGTTCTTGAGCATCTCCAAGTGGTCTGCTCCTATATCCACCACCAGCAGGAATATTCCTAATTGATCAGCTGCCCTCCTTGCCCCTTCGGGCCCAAAAAACGGGGTATCGAAGGTAATCCCCTTCACCTCGATTCCTTGATCTAGAAGTACCCTGGCAGCCAGCATGCTATCCAGGCCACCGGACATGAGGCTCAAGGCCCTAACTTTCATGGCTTACCTCAAGTGGTTGAGCGATTTCCACCTTGATCTGCCCCCTCTGAGCTCGCAGCTGTCAACGGACAGCAGACAGCTTATCAGACTACTGCCAGCTGCTAGCTGTCTCCTGCAAGCTGACCAAGGCCATAGTCGCAGTGTTCCAGCAGCGGACACTCTGAACACTTGGGTTTCCTGGCCGTGCATATCTTCCTGCCGTGCTGAATTAATTGGTGGGAGAAAACTGTCCACTTATCCTTGGGAAGAATTTCCATCAAATCAAATTCAATCTTCACCGGGTCTTGCTCACCGGTAAGTCCCATCCTTTGGCTTATTCGGCCCACGTGAGTATCAACTACAATTCCCGGAATTTTGAAGGCCGCACCCAGGATCACATTAGCTGTTTTCCTGCCAATGCCAGGAAGATTTACTAGTTGCTCCAGGCTGGCCGGAACTGCACCCTGATGTTGTTCGACCAGTGCGGCTCCACAATTTTTCAGGCTTTTTGCCTTATTTCTGAAAAAGCCAGTGGACCTTATGTCATCTTCCAACTCTTCCAGAGGAGCACTGGCAAAATCCGCTGCACTTCGATATTTGTTGAACAAACTCTTGGTAACCTGGTTTACCCGCTCATCCGTGCACTGGGCTGATAGCACGGTGGCCACCAGAAGTTCCAAAGGATTTCTGAAATCCAAGGTGCATTTTGCCTCGGGGTATGTCTGATCCAAGATGTCCAGAATCTTCGGGGTGTCTTTCATCCGATCTCTCCTCCGATTAGCTCACTACGTTCGCTGCATAGGGCATAGAGCACAGGGCATAGAGTAAGAAGCCAGAATTCAGGAGCTAGATTATTGGTTAATTATCATTTCAAAATCACAAGTCCGAAATTCGAAATTCGAAATTACCTCTCTCTGCCCTGTGCCCTAGGCTCTATGCCTAAAGCCTTCTATAACATAAAAAGTTTTGCCTATATACCCGCCCTGCTAATTTAGACCCCCATTTTACTTGACCCGACATGTCAGTTCAGTTAGCATCTCAACCTCGAAGTATATCTCACTGGAGTTTAGCGGAAATGGAAAACGCATCTTCCACCCTGCAAGGCCGAATCGTGGCTGTTTCTACAAGTCACCGCAAAGGACAGAAAAAAAGCAATCTTTCGGAGGGCGCCCTGATAAAGGATAAAGGGTTTGCCGGCGATGCTCATGCTGGAGACTGGCATCGCCAGGTAAGTCTCCTCGCCATGGAGAGTATCGCCAAGATTCGCAACCAAGGTATGGATGTGGCCCCCGGAGATTTTGCCGAAAATATCACCACCACTGGAATCGAAATTTGGCAGTTAGAGTTGGGCACCCGGTTGGCAGTGGGCGACGAAGCAGAGCTCGAAATCACCCAAATAGGCAAAGAGTGCCATGACCGGTGCGCTATCTACCGTCAAATAGGTGACTGTGTAATGCCTCGGGAAGGAATCTTTGCCCGAGTGCTCCGTGGCGGCAAAGTCAAACCTGGAGATAGAATCCGGGTGCTTCCAGCAGTCCAAGCCCGACAAGGGGCAGCAGAATAGTTTCAAAGCGAGGCAAACCAAAGGTCACAGAGAGAGTGAAATAAATGATGCCACATTCCTCGCATCTATGATATAGATAGCCCTCTGAGTTTACTATGGTTTCTTTTCTTGTTTGAACTGGGCCTGCAGGCTGGCCAACCTGGTGCCAACGAAAACCTAGATTGGAGATCTTTCCATGCACCTCAATATCGTTTGTCCCTTTTGTGAGCGAAAACATCCTGTTCCCCTTGACTTCGACGATGTCTATAGTTGCGCTTGTGGAGCCTGCTACAGGATCTGTAGCAGTGATCTCCTCGATGACGATATGGCTCTTATGGGCAAGTCCGTCCTGCCTAGCGATCTCTTATTTCTCTCTGCAGAGGAGGAGATGGGCTTTTGTCAGGTAGTGGTCAACCGCGAGTTCGATCGGATTATTGCCCTCAAACAATCGGTGGACGAGGCCTCCGAAATGCGTTTTTGTAAATACAATCCCTCTGCGGAACTTGCCCTTGTCTGGATGAAGAGACCATACTAATCTCGACAGCCCGCAATTTTATCGACATAAAAGGAAGATTTGGTAGATATCGCCTATTTCCCCCCTCTGTGGAATGATGGAATATTGGAAGAATGGAAAAATGGGGATAAAAAATTATTGAGCTATTCTCTATTCTTGTCATTTTACTCCTCGTCTTTGTTTTTGAGAACTCTACCCATTATTCCGACATTCCAACATTCCTGCACGCCACTGCGGAACGAAGTGGAGCTAGCCCGTGGCGAATTTCCGCTTGGCTCTCATATCCATGCCATGGCCATTGGCCAACCGACCTTCCATACAACTAGGCGCCCTCAAGAGTTTCATTGAAAGCAAGGCGGCAGAGGTAAAGATTGACTGTTACCACCCGTACCTCGAGGTGGGTAATTTATTGGGGCTCAAGACCTACAATGATATTGCCGAGCGAACCTGGGTGGCCGAGTCCGTTTACGCTTATCTTTTGAACCCCGAGAGAAGACCCGAGATAACTGCTCTAGTCTCCAAGGAGTGTAGGGCCAAAACCAAAGGGGATCTTCCAAATCTTGAAAATATCTCCAATCAAATTCAACGCTTGCACCAAAAAAAGTATCGAAATCTGGCCTGGTCTTCTTATGATCTCATTGGCTTTTCTATCTGCCTCTCTCAGTTGACCTCGTCTCTCTTTATGATCAGGGAGATCCGTAAACATCATCCCCATTGCCCCATAGTGGTTGGTGGCTCCAGTTGCGCCGGCGAACTGGGTTACTCGCTCCTTGCCAACTCACCCGAGATCGATTTCGTGGTGAGCGGGGAGGGGGAATTACCCCTGCTGACTTTACTTAACCGAATCAAGAATGACGACTTTAAAGGTGATGACTCTACTGGTCTGCTTTGGCGGGATAAACTGGGTAAGATCACCGGGGGTGGATTGAAGCAGCTGCCGAACCTAAAAGAACTTCCTGTGCCGGACTACAGCGACTATTTTGCCCAATTAAGAAGTCAATCTCGTCTGTCCAACTTAATACCCAATCTACCCGTGGAAACCTCTCGAGGATGCTGGTGGCATAGAGTGAAGTCCGGCTCAGTCGATCGTGCCTGCAAATTCTGTAATCTCAATTTGCAGTGGCGAGGTTACAGAAGCAAAGAAGCCATTCAAGTAGCTCGGGAAATGGAAAAATTGGCCAGTAAACACTCTTGCTTGAAATTCTCCTTTGCTGACAACATCCTTGACAGCCGAAAGCTCCAAGGACTCTTCAAATCTATCAGTGACCTGGAGAGAAGCTTCGAGATCTTTACTGAACTGAGGGCATCGGTCTCTCGTGACGACCTCATTCAGATGCGCAGAGCCGGGGTCAATCAGGTTCAGATCGGAGTTGAGGCTCTGAGCACCAACCTGCTTGATAAAATAAACAAAGGGACCACGGCCATCCAAAACATTGAGCTGATGAAACACTGCGAGGAGCTGGGCATCCACCATTCATCCAACCTCATCCTTGGCTTTCCCACCAGCGATGGCGGAGATGTTAAGGAAACCCTTAGCAACCTCAGGTTTGTCTTCCCTTACCAACCTCTGCGCAAGGTCCGTTTCTGGCTGGGGCAAAATAGTCCGGTAGACCTTCATCCTGAACATTTTGGTATACGCAGTGTGGCCAATCACCCGAACTACAAAAAGCTGCTGCCGGACTCACTCGCAGATTCCCTTCGCCTCATGATAAAAACTTACATAGGTGATCGCACCAAACAGAAAAAACTCTGGATGCCGGTAGCTCGGGAACTGGACCGCTGGCAAAAGGATTATCACTCTTTGCGAAAAGACCATTTCCCTGCTCCCTTGCTGGGCTATCGAGATGGGGGAGATTTTCTCTTGGTTCGCCGGCGAAGCGAAAACTACGAGATGGAGACCTTTCGACTCAAGGGCTTCTCACGGGATATTTATCGGTTCTGTGAAACACGCAGAAATTTGGGCCAGATCCTCCACGAATTTCCAAGCGTTTCGCTAGATAAGCTGGAGAATTTCA
>JARRNM010000171.1:0-6966 GCA_037384945.1 Deltaproteobacteria bacterium | reverse complement strand
GCCTCTCAGGGGTTTATTAACTCCTCGGAGGCTTCGATTTCGGCTGCCATTCACTGAGGTCTTGAGTTCGCTCAGCAGGAACCTTTTCAGAAAGGAGGTTGGCTCTATGCCTACCTATATTGGTTTATACAAACTGACCGACCAGGGTATCAAAAATATCAAGGACGCGCCCAAACGGATAGAAGAAGGCATCAAACGGGTTGAAGCGGTAGGAGGTAAAGTGATCGGCTTTTACACGGTACTGGGTGAATATGACTATGTTGCCATCGGCGAATTTCCAAATGATCAGGTAGCTGTGGCTCTTGCTTTGGCAATGGGCTCCGAAGGGAACGTACGGACGAAGACTCTGAAGGCTTTTACAAGGGAGGAGTTCGCAGAGATTGTTATGAAGCTGCCATAGGTGGCGTAATTAACTTTTGTGACCAATAGGGCTGAGGCCATTAGCTAAGGTGCTCTTCAGCATAGATGCAGCACCTTTTTTGTGACCAATTCCCTAGTTCTCTGATTCTCAAGTTAACTACTCGCGGGCGCTCTCCCTCCTCCTGTAGTAAATGGAGATTTCATGATGATAATTCGGCCAGACCACGACGTCCACCGAGCAAGTAAAATACCACGACCTACGGTTAAAAATACAGGATTCGATCTATTCCCTTATGAATTCATATGCACCATCCTTTTGAGGAGGGGAGCTGCAACTTCCGAGCAGCTGCCGACGAGATTCAAGAGCCTCAATTTGTGTATGCCTTGAATTGATGAACTCGTAGAAAGTGTTTTGTGATCGCTGTTGAGAATTCATGCTCGAAGGCTCAACGGGCGAGCAAAATCAAAAATCGGGTATGCGGCGTTCCTGGATCAGCATTATTTGTCAGTTGCTTTTCTGCTTTATTTCAGTACTTTGCTTGGTTGCCATAGGCGGATGCAGCTCCTCCCTCCCCCACGTTGAAGATGTTGTCCTTAATGCCTCGGAATCAAACACATTTCCTGAAATCATCGGGCCTCAGGGACCTTTCCCCTACCGCGAAGGCAAAGAGGTCATTGAAAGGCTTGAGCAAAAGGCTTGGTGGAGCGACATTTTGCAACGGCAGATCGCCATGGCGGAATTGATTGGCGGCTTGCCCTTGACTGATGGAAACAAAGTCGCCTTACTCGATGATCAGGCCGTCTATGGGGCAATGCTCGAAGCCATTAAAAATGCAAGGGATACCATCAACTTAGAGACTTATGCTTTTGAAGACGATGAAGTGGGTCGCGAATTTGCATCGTTGCTCCTCGAAAAGCAAGCCGAGGGAGTGCAGGTGAATCTTATTTACGACAGTGCCGGGTGTTTCGATACGCCGGATTCATTTTTTCGGCATCTTCGCGATGGCGGGGTCAACACCCTGGAGTTTAACCCTCTGGATCCTTTTCAAGAGCCCGGCAGCGAGTGGGAGCCTACCGAGAGAGATCATCGCAAAATTCTGGTAGTCGACGGTTCTATTGCCATCACCGGCAGCGCAAACATCGGCAGCCATGACTCTGAAAGTCTTTATGGTGATTATGCCGAAGGGATGAAACAGAAACTGTGGCGCGAGATCGATGTCCGAATTGAGGGACCGGCTGTAGCCGAACTTCAGAGACTTTTCCTGGACACCTGGGCCAGGCAAAAGGGCCCCGAGCTTTCCGGAAGAAGTCATTTCCCATCCCTCAAGAAAGCAGGGGATCATCTGGTAAGAGTGGTGGGCAGCACGCCGGGAAAGAGGAATCGCGACACTTACCTGATGTATGCCGGTGCCATCACCTTCGCTGAAAATTCTGTGCATATTACTGCTGCTTACTTTGTTCCCGATAAAGAGGTGGTCAAGGCTCTCACCGGGGCCGCCGAGCGCGGGGTGGACGTAAAGCTGATCCTGCCTTCGAGCAGCGATCATTCCTTGGTTTTCAGCGCCGGCCGGTCTTATTATACCCAACTGCTGAAATCAGGTGTTAAGGTGTTCGAACGCCGAAAGAGGCTGCTGCATGCGAAGACTGCGGTTATTGACGGTGTTTGGTCCACGGTTGGATCAACCAACATGGACTTGTGGAGCTTTTTGAGAGACAACGAGGTAAATGCGGTGATTCTCGGCAGAGGCTTCGGAGGCCAAATGGAAGAGATGTTTGCCAGAGACCTGGAAAAATCGCATCCGATTACTCTGGAACAATGGGAAAAACGTCCCCTGACAGACCATATTGCGGAGTGGTTCGGGCGTATGTTCGGCTATTGGTTTTAAGGAGAAAATTAGTTAATTAGAGAATTAGGAAATTTATCAAGATCGTTGAATTCGCTGAAGTCGTCTTGCCCAGGGGTCAGAATGCGGATTGCGGATCTCGGATATTAGTCCTTTGCCTTCAGCGTCATTGGGGCAAGACGCTGTGCTGACTCTTCTTGTAATCGATAGGGACGTCAAAAATTGCACTTTACGCTGTCAAGATACTTACGTAGGGGACTTTTACTTGTAAGATCCAGTTAGACAGCACGCTCCGGCCACTGGTCATCAGTTAGCTGGTGTTCAAAGAAATCTCGTTGGCAGTAGTGGCAATAATAGTCAGACCATTCTCCTGCACACCATCCCCTCGCTACCTCTGAACTCAATGCGCCCCTGCACTCCGGACATTTTGGAAGCTGCTTGTCTTTATCCATGTCATACCTCCCAGTAAGATTGCCTCCTACATAATGGGAAATATCCAGCAACCCCGTATTTCTGCAAAAACTATACCCATGGCAGTGCCGTTATCCGTTATAATTTAGTTGTTATTCGGGAGATTTGCCCCTTTGAGCTGTAAGCTAAACTGACGATTTCTACGACTTGAACGATGTGAACGGTTTTAACGGTTTGCCCCTCACTGTTTACCTTTTGACGAATAACGTATAACGAATAACATCTCACACCGTTCACCGCTTACCAGTTCAATTCGATAATTCGGCACCACCCCTACGCACAGGTGGCAAGGGAAATACCACGACCTTTCATTCAAAATACAGGATTCCATTTATTTCCTTACGCATTCCCATGGAACAACCTTGAGGTAGAGTTCCAACTTCCGGGCTAGGGGCCACCCTGGGGTGCCGCAGGTCTGGAATGAAGGGGACGAGAGGGTTTTTAAAGGCCGTGTCTTACTAGGAGAGGCAATGGAAGGGCTCGAATTGCTGGAAGAACTTGCTGAAATTGAGCGAGAGCTTGCCGAAAAGCTCCACGAGGCCCGTCGATCTGCCGAGAGCAGGATCAAAGCCGCCGAAGAAGAAGGCCAACGCATCCTAGCTGAGGCCGATGCCGAAATCCGTCAGATGGCGGACAGAACAAGAGACAGCATAGCCAAAAACCGCGAAAAGGTTGCCGAGGAGGCCCAGGCGCAGGCCGAAGCAGAGGCGGAAAGCATCCAGCGGCGGGCTACGGCAAACATCGACGGGGCCGTAAACTACATTCTTTCGAAGGTGCTCCCGTGATCGCACCCATGGAAAAACTTTTCATCGTAGGCCCGAAAGGACTAGCCTCGACGATCCTCCTTGACCTGCAACGGGCGGGGGTCGTACAGATCGATCCGCTGCGTACCGGAGAGATGAAAGACTTCCACCTCAACGTGGAGCAGGAGGCTCGGCTCCGGCGCTGGGAGGAAGTGTCAATCTCGGCAGATCACGCCCTGAGGCTTCTCGGTTTGGAGCCCGATCCATCAGCGAAACGGCTTGATGGTGAACTGGAGGAAGCTGAAGCCACGGTTTCAGCCTGCGAACACCGGGCGGAAGTCTTGGTGGAAAAGGAACAGTCCCTGAGGGACGAACTGGATCTGACCAAGGAGTATCGGGAGGTTGTCGAGGTCCTGGCGGAGGCGGCCTGGAGACTGGATGAAAGCCCACGGCTGGAAGTCCTGCCCTTTCTGGTGATGGGCCGCGAAGAGCTTGGGCCGCTGGCGGGGGAACTGGAAACGACTCTCAAGGGCCGTTTTCTGCTGGCGCAAAGGCAGGTGGGTGGCAGGGTGGCCGCTCTGATTGTTGTGCTGAAGCGCGACGCCGACGAGGCCAAAGGGGTCCTCAGCCACCAGGGTCTGGCTGAGCTCCCACGCCCCGGAGAATACGCCGGAATGAGCCTCAAGGAAATGGCTTCGCGGCTGGGGGAACTATTCCAGCTGATCCCCGAAGAGCTGGCCGCCTCAGAGGAAGCGCTGCGCCGGTTGAAAACGGAGGAAGGTAGCCGGCTGAGGGGTCTATGGAACCGGGCTAAGGACGAATCCGCTCGCTTGCATACTCTTAAAGAAGCGGCCTCCGGCCGCTACGGTTTTGCTCTTTTCGGCTGGGTGCCCGTTCGTCTAAAGGGCAGGGTGGTGGAGATAATGAGCCGTTTTCACGACCGGGCACTCTATATCTTTGAACCAGTGGACGAGCAAGGCGAAGCCGAGAGGGTCCCCGTCATGCTGGAAAACCCCGGCTGGATCAAACCCTTCGAACCCCTGATTTCTTTCCTGAACACGCCGCGATACGACAGTTGGGACCCCACGTGGGTGGTTGCTCTCTTCTTTCCCTTATGGTTCGGGATGATTGTCGGGGATATCGGCTACGCCATGGTGTTCGCTCTGGTTGCATGGTATCTTTCGAGCTATGTCAGGCGGGGTCGGACACTGACGATGGATTTCTTCAAGCTTCGACTCTCGCCGGGTGCGATGACTCAGGTGCTGAGCGTCCTGAAACCGATGATCGCATGGACTGTAATCTGGGGCTTTATATACGGGGAGTTTTTTGGCGATCTGCTCCAGCGGATCGGCATCTTTGGAACGATAAAGCACCCCGGGCTGGTCCCAATTCTGATTCCTCGCACAGACACTGCTGTCACAGCCAACGGATTGATTCTGGTTTCCATTGGCTTCGGCGTCTTTCAGGTGCTTTATGGTTTTTGTCTCAAGGCCTTACGCACCCGCCGTCAACAGGAAAGGAAGCACTTCTGGGAAGCGAGCGGCTACTTCGGAGGTGTGGCGGCCCTGGTGGTTTTCGCTTACTCTTTCATGGCGGGAGACTACCGGCCTTGGCTTGTCGTGCTTATGGGTGCAGGTGGTACTCTCTTTCTGATCGGGATGATCAGGGGGAAGATGCCCTTGATGATTGCGGAACTGCCGACCCAGGGCGGCCACATCCTGAGCTATATCCGGATCTACGCCGTGGGGTTGGCCTCAGCCATTCTTGCGGATTTGTCCACGAACATGGGATTCTCCCTTTACCACCTTCTGGGGATTGCCGGTCTGGTGATTGGGGCGCTCGCCGGTCTACTCATAGGTCTGCTGATACATGCCCTTCTTATCGTCCTGCTCACCGTCGGCCATGTCCTCCAGCCCATCAGGCTTATCTGGGTGGAGTTTTTTACAAAATTTGATTTCTACACCATCAGCGGGAGACCGTATCGCCCTTTCAAGTCCATAGGTGACTCAGGGTAATATTGTTAGTTCATGGTCCACATATAAGACTTTCAAGGAGGAGAGGTGATGAAGCTCAAGGTTCTAATCGTTCTGGGGTTTATGCTGCTGTGCGGTTCCATATTCGCATCGTCGGCCGGAGCGGCCGGTGAGGCGGATGTCACTTCAAACAAAGGCTTGATCGCCATCGGAATGGGGTTGGCGGTGGGGTTAGGCGCCCTTGGCACCGGGGTGGCGCAAGCCCGCATCGGTGCGGCGGGGCTCGGCAGCGCCGTGGAGAAGCCCGAGTCGCTGGGCCTGGCGCTCATCTTCTTTCTCCTTCCGGAAACCCTGGTGATCTTCGGCCTGGTCATTGCGTTCATTCTTCTGGGAAAGCTCTAATGTCGAAACTCGGGGATATCCTCCAGGATGAGGTGAGTGCGGAAATCGCTGAGATTCTCTCAGAGGCAGATTCCAGGGCCGCGATGCTTCTCCAAGAGGCCCATAAGAAGGCCTCTGCCCGGCTGGCAGCTAACCAGAGAAAAAATGAAGCCGAGGCCCGCGCCGCTACCCGTCGGGCGGAAAGCGCAGCTGAACTGATAGTGGCGACCGCCCGTATGCAGGCAAAGGGCCGGGTGATAGACATGGTGCGGAAAAAGGCCCTCGAGGTCTTCGATGAGCTCACCGGCAAACCGGACTACTCTGAAGTACTTCAGGCCCTCGCCGAGGAGGCGATGAAAACGGTGGAGGAACCGAACACGGTAATCGTCCAGCCAAGCGATAAACCCCTGCTCAGCGGCTGGGCCACCCAGAAGGGTTTCGATCTGCGGGAAGATTCCAGAATTCGTTTCGGCGTGAGGATCGTGAGCGCTGATGGTAAACGGAGTGTAGAGAACAGCCTGTCGGGACGCCTCGAGCGTGCTTGGGACACTTTGGCTTCCGGTGTGGAAAAGATTCTCTGGGAATAAGGGGATGAACCGTGTCAGACGATTTCGGCTATCTCAATGCTCGCATCCGGGTCAGGCGTGGCCAGTTGCTCCATGAAGGCTTCTTCCACGAGGCGCTTTCCTTGAGCTTCGCCGAAGTGGTGATGTCCTTGGCGAAAGCATCTACGGTCCTGATCTTACTGGAGACGCCCTCTCCGACGTGGACCGTGCCGTGAGGCTCCATTTCAATCGCAACGTCGCAGACCTTCCCAGTCTGGTCTCAGGTGAAGCGCGGGAGGCCGTGAGCCTGCTTCTGATGAGGACCGACCTGGTCAACGTGAAAACCATCCTGCGCGGAAAGGAGGCAGGGTGGTCAGCCGAAGAAATCATGGCCCATCTTGAAGGCGGCACCCTTCCCCAAAGCATGTACAGAGCCTTTATGCAAGCCCCCGATGTAGCCTCCCTCGGGCAGTTGCTCTCGTTGCCGAAGCATCCCCTCGCCAGGGCCCTAAGAGAGGCGGCCCGGAATGCGCGGGACCCGATAGAAACGGAGGTGGCCCTGGACCGGGTATTCTACAGAGGCATGCTGCGACGGGCCCGGGAGTTAGATCAACCCTATCTTGCCGATTTCATGGGGTTCGAGGTCGAT
>JARRNM010000170.1:0-6986 GCA_037384945.1 Deltaproteobacteria bacterium | reverse complement strand
AATGGCGGTACTCTTGTTGGGGCTCCTGATCACCGGGCATTTTCACATACCTGAAGGGCCGGTAGAATTACGGGAGTTCTTCCCCCTCTACTTGGTTGATACGATCTTCATCACCTTCACCGCCTTGGCCATCCTCTCCCTGGGCTTCGGCGTGTGGAACTTCCTTCAGGGTATTCACGCCAATTCCATCAGGGAGGGTTATGCGGAAGACAAGCCTTTGGCTGCGGGAGACTATGTAAAGGGCCTGATCTCGATGATACCCACCATTCTCTTGCACAACAAGTTCAAGCTGTGCATTACCAACCGAGATCGCTATCAATCACATCTTCTGGTTTTCCTGGGCTTTATAGGTCTGTTCATCGTGACCAACATAGGCTTTCTCGCCCTCTATATTATCCACGTTGACTTTCTGGCCCCTCCCTACAGCTTTATCAACCCGGTGAAGCTTTTGGCCTTGGCCTCAGGGGCGGCCCTGCTGATAGGCATTGCTCTGGTGATCTCGAACCGCTACAAGGAAAAAGCTGCTGAGAGCACTACCACCTATCTGGATTGGTCTCTAATTCTTGCTATCCTGGGCATTGTAGTCACCGGCTTTTTGACTTGGTTTTCTCGGGTGGCGAACGCTGGCTGGTTCGCCTATGTTATCTACTTCTGCCACTTGTCGTGCGTTTTCTACATTATCGCTTATTTGCCCTATAGCAAGCTGGCTCATTTGGTCTATCGGACCGTGGCTATGGGCTATGCGGCATACATCAATCGTCCCTTTGGGGTGGAGACAGTGGCGGCTGCGCCGGTAGCGGCTCCAGCAGCTGTGGTTGCGCCCTCTGTGGAAGAACCAGTAGCTGAAGAAAAAGCTGCCGAAGAGTTAACACAAGAGGCGGAAACTACAGCTGAAGCTCCGGCGGAGGCTGAAGAAGAGAAACCGGCTGAGGAGGAAGAGAAGAAGAAAGAGTAAATTCCCTCAGTCAATTGCTAATCCATGACCCGGCCCGATGGGCCGGGTCTTTTTATTGCATAACAGGCTCCTATCCCTCTCCGTAAGAGGGTAGTCTTCACATACTTTAGACCATTGAATATCGAATGTAGAACAAGGAACCGCAGAATGATGAAGTGATCACTTCGATATTCGAAATTCCTTGTTCGATATTCTGCGGTTAAAAAAATAATTGGAACCTTATGCTTAGGCTACTCCTCCGGGTGGTGTGTCGCAAGTTCAGCCTTGACGGGGGAGGGTTAGGGTGGGGGTGAAAGTTTGCAAGAGAGTTCTGACGTGCCTATAATAGTATTAGTCTCGGTTATGAGATAGGAGAGCTGGCATTTCGGATCGAGGATTGAGATTTGGGAAGGCATAGGGCATAGAGTATAGGGAAGTAAGCTGTTGCCAATAGACAGAGGGTTATATCATGGAAAACGAATCTGACAAGAACAACGGTGTTACAGGAGTTGATATAGATGAATCCTGCACTGCTTGTCACCAATATTTCGACAAAAAGTCTGAGTGCGACGGGAACTATGTACCCTTGACCCGTGATGAAGAGGCAATATTGGCGCGGATGAGAGAAGTCAAGGCAGAGGTGGCAGCGGTAAAGAAATGCTTGAAAGGGATCGAAGGAAAGAATGGCTTCCAGATCCCCAGAGAGGGGCAAGACAGGGACAAAGTCGGGGGTGACCAAGCGCTTTGGTTGGAGCAAAACCAGCTAATGACCAAATTGCGGGAAGAGTGGCAAGAACTGGATATTAAAAGAAAGGAGGCAGCCAGTTTCCGCATGAAGATCCTGGGGCACGAGGACTAATACAATAGGCACTGAGAACTAGGCACTAAGAACTGAGCACTGGGCACTGTAATAATTTATTGTTCTGTTACAGAGAATGAGACTTTTCTCTTCCTACTAGATATACATCCTGTTTTACTCCGAATGGGTCAATCTTGCCGTTTGCTATTTAAACCCTTGTATTCTATATTATAACAGGCTGCTTGGAAGCAACTAGGGCAGGGCTACTATGGTGAAGCTCCCTTCCACTGGACATTTCTCCATTCGCAACAAGGTCATCCTGGGCTTTGCCCTTTCCATTATTGCCTTTGTGGGGGTGGGCGTCATTGCCTACCGTAATCTCCTAACAGTCGAACGGAAACTTCAATTTGTCGTCAGAGGCCACGAACTCCACGATACCCTCTTGGAAGCCAGGCGTTACGAAAAAAACTTCCTTCTCTACGGCGGAAAAGAAAACTTGGATGAAGCGCTTGCGAACCTGGAAAGGGGGAAGAAAGTCTATCTGCGCATACACCCTGACGTCATGGGATTGAAGGGCGTTACCTATCTGGAAAGACTGGAGAGCGAGATGGAGCGTTATGGCCATCTTCTCCGCGAACTCGAGGAAGAAAAAGGTGGGAAAAATCCGAGTCCACGATCTGCAGACCAGATCGAGGCAGAGATCAGGCAGGTTGGCAAGGATCTGGTTGATCTGTCTTTGCGATTATCCGACTTCGAGCACAGCCGGGTTCAGCAAATTGTCAAATCCCTCAAAGCCAAGGTTCTCATCTCCGCTTCAATCCTCTTGCTTCTCGGCTTGTTCCTCACTGTGCTGGTGAGTCGTAAAATTGTCAAACCGCTCACAGTTATTGAGAGGACCACCCAGCGGATCGCCGAGGGGGATTTCGAGCCTTTACCGGTGGTACAAACCAGGGATGAGACCCAGTCTGTGGTGGAGGCATTCAACAGGATGATCAGCGAACTTGAAAAGCGGCAGGACCAGCTCGTACAGGCTCAGAAGCTCTCCTCCCTGGGAGTTCTGACCTCGGGAATCGCCCACCAGCTCAATAACCCGTTGAACAATATTTCCACCTCGTGCCAGATTCTCCAGGAGGAAGTCAACGAGGGCAATTCGGAGTTTATTGAAAAACTTCTCAAAAATATTGATCAAGAGGTGGACAGAGCCCGCGACATCGTTAAAGGTCTGCTGGAATTTTCCCGGGAGCGGGAATTCCAGCAGAATTGGGTGAACGTTGAAAACCTGGTAATCAAGACCACCAGACTGATTACCAGCCAGTTACCCGCTGGAGTTGAAATCTTCACCGAGATTCCCGATGACCTGGATATCTATGCGGATGCGCAAAAGCTGCAAGAAGTTCTCCTCAACCTATTGTTGAACGCCGCTCAGGCTATGCCCAATGAGGTGGGGCGTATCACCATAACCGCTGCCGAGGATAAGGCGGCGAAACAGGTGAAAATCCTGGTCAAGGATTCCGGTTGCGGTATCCCCGAAGATAATTTGCCACACATCTTTGACCCTTTCTTTAGCACCAAAGATGTTGGTTACGGTACCGGACTCGGCTTGTCGGTGGCCCACGGAATCATCGAACAGCACAAAGGCACCCTCAGTGTCGAGAGCAGGGTAGGCGAAGGCAGCGTTTTCACCATCAGGCTCCCGCTCAGAGATGAAAACTACCTGGGAGATTAAAATCCAATGACCAAGAGCCGGATACTGGTCGTGGACGACGAGGCCATTGCCAGGGAGAACCTCGAACATATTCTGACAAAGGATGGTTATGAGGTGGCGACAGCGGATAGTGGAATAAGTGCCCTCAAGAAGCTGTCTAATACTGAATTCGACCTGGTCATGACCGACCTGAAAATGAAGCAGGTGGACGGCATGGAGGTTCTGGCCAGGACAAAGGAGCAGTATCCTGATACCGAGGTAGTGATGCTCACCGCCTACGCCACCGTGGCCACCGCCATTGAAGCAATGCAAAAGGGTGCCTATCACTACATCCCGAAACCTTACAAAATAGACGAAGTGCGGATGATTGTGAGAAGAGCCCTGGAGAAAAAGGGGCTCAAAGACGAGCTTCGGGTGATAAAACGAGACTACTCTCGGCGAGTTGGCATTCCTTTCGTCATCGGCAAGAGTCGGAAGATGCAAGAGGTCATTCAGATGGTGACCCAGATCGCTCCCACTGACTGTAATATTCTTATCTTCGGTGAAACCGGTACGGGCAAGGAGCTGATTGCCCGGGCAATTCACCAGCACAGCAACCGGGTTGAGGAGCGCTTTCTTGCATTCAACTGCGGGGCATTCACTGAGGAACTCCTCACCAATGAACTTTTCGGTCACGAGAAAGATGCCTTTACCGGTGCCACCACCACCAAAATAGGTCTGCTGGAGGCAGCAAACAGGGGTACTGTTTTTCTCGATGAGATAGGTGACATGCCACAGTCCATGCAGGTGAAACTCCTTCGGGTAATAGAGGAGAGGTCCCTGCTCCGCGTTGGAGGCACTCAGCCGATCAGCGTTGACATCCGCATTGTTGCCGCCACCAATAAGGATTTGAATAAGGAGGTGGCAAGAGGCGGTTTCCGCAAGGATCTCTTCTACCGCCTGAATGTGGTCAGTCTCCACCTTCCTCCCCTGGCGGAACGAAGGGACGACGTGCCCCTGCTGGCCCATCACTTTTTGAAGCTTTATGCCGAGGCCCAGGACAAAACCATTGAGGGCTTGTCGGACGAGGCCATGGATATCCTGATAACCTACGAATTTCCCGGGAATATCCGGGAGCTGGAGAATATTATCGAGCGGGCGGTTGCCCTATGCGACAACTCGCTGATTCTCGCCAAACACTTACCTCAGGAACTAGAACAATACAGCTTCAAAGTTTATCGCCGTCACGGTAAGCGGTTTCCCACTCTCGAGGAAAATGAACTTGAGTATATCCGCTGGGTACTCAAACAAGCCGGCGGCAATAAGACCCGAGCTGCTGAAATCTTGGGAATAGATCGAGTGTCCCTATGGCGCAAACTCAAGCGGTGGGATCTGACCGACAACGGGGAGGATGAGTCTGAATAAATGACGGAGGAATCTATCTGAGGACGAGATCGACCACCTCTTCAACAGTGCTGGTGAGCACGATATCCAGATCCCCCCGAATCTCTTGCTCCAGGTCATTGAGATCAACTCTGTTTTTCTCAGGAAAGACAACAGTCTTTACGCCGGCCCGGCGAGCTGCCATTAGTTTTTCCCTGATTCCGGCTACAGGGAGGATTCTGCCAGACAGGGTCAGTTCACCGGTCATGGCCACCTCCCTTCTCGCAAGCCTGCCAGCCAGCAGTGAGATCAGGGCCATGGCTATGGTGAGACCCGCCGAGGGCCCGTCCTTGCCGATGGCGCCGGCAGGCACATGAATGTGGATGTCCTGCTCCGAGAAGAAATCCTGGTCAATTTTGAAGCGCTCGGCATTGCTCCGGATGTAGCTTAAGGCAGCCTGGGCCGATTCCTGCATGACCTCGCCCAGGGAGCCGGTGAGGATCAATTTTTTATTACCTTTCATCTTGGTGGCTTCTACAAAGATGATATCGCCTCCGGTTTCTGTCCATACCAGGCCGGTGGCTACCCCGACACGATCTTTGGCCTCGGCAACCTCGTAATAGAACTTCCTTGGCCCGAGATATTTCTCCACCGACTCGGGATTGACCAGCAGAGAATCCTGTCTTTTTCCTTGTTGCAAAACTTTTCGCGCTATCTTGCGGCAAATCGAGCCGATCTCCCGCTCAAGATTCCTCAACCCGGCCTCCCTGGTGTGCTCTCTGATAATTTTGAGCACGGCCTCAGGGGTGAATTCAGGGGGAGAGCCTGAAAGGCCGCAGGTTTCGATTTGCCGGGGGACGAGGAACTCAAGGGCAATGGATTTCTTTTCCTCATCGGTATATCCGGGCAGAGCCAGGAGCTCCATCCGGTCGAGCAGAGGTCTGGGGATAGGGTCCACTAGGTTGGCGGTGGCGATAAACATCACGCCGGAAAGGTCAAAGGGCACATCCAGGTAATAATCGAGAAAGTGATCGTTCTGTTCAGGGTCCAATACTTCGAGAAGAGCGGACGCCGGGTCTCCCCGGAAGTCCTGGCCCACCTTGTCAATCTCATCCAGCATGAAGACCGGGTTATTGGACCCCAGTCGCCGGACCGCATCTATGATTCGTCCGGGCATGGCCCCGGCGTAACTGCGGCGATGTCCCCTAATTTCAGCCTCATCTTTCATCCCACCCAAAGCCAAGCGAATAAATTTTCTCCCCATGGCTGAGGCGATGGATTTTCCTAAGGAGGTCTTACCCGTGCCCGGCGGGCCAACAAAGCAGAGTACCGGACCTTTTGGCCTGTGAGCCTTTTGTTTTTTCGCCAGTGCCTGGTGCACGGTGCTTCTTACCTCGTCGATTTTGAGAGGTTTGGCCAGGTAGTGGTAAGCGCCTTTTTGTAGAGCTTCCACTGCGGAGGGCACCGTGGCATATCCGGTGATGATAACCACCTCGGTTTGGGGATATCGGTCCTTCACTTGCTGAAGAAGCTCCATCCCTCCAACCTTCAGCATCAGCAGGTCGGTGAGAACCAGATCGAAGGACCCCTTGGCCATTTGCTCCAAGGCCTCGGCACCATTTGTGGCAGTGGCCACCTGGTAGCCTTGTTTATCCAGTATGTGTTGCAGATTGACTCGAGTGATTTCTTCGTCGTCCACCACCAGAAGGTGAAATTCCCTTTGGATTTCCAGAGTGCGAACCGCGAGGTATTCAAGAATTCGCTCCTTAACTTGCAAGAGACCTGCGTGTTCTCTGTTGAGAACCCTTTCAACATGATGGAGATCAAGGTTGTCTTCCGTATGGACATTCCATGGGAGTGACACCAGATATTCGAGATGGTTGATGCCGATGGCATATTCAGCTGCTTCTACCGGAGTCTTTCCAAGCTTATCCAGTTCTTTGACAGCGTAACCCTCGACCGAAGACGGCATCTTCGCTTTGAGGATTTCCTGTCGCAGCAGCTCAAGATCCTCAAATTGTTGCTTTTCTTCTGACTTGCGAAAGAATGACATGTCTCTCCCCTTTAGGGCTTTTCTCTCAAGAGGTCTCGCATCTGCCTCATGGCTCTACCTATTGCTTAATAAACCTTAAGTTTCGCAATCGGTATGGGAAATAGACCCTTTGGCTAAGGCGAGATGGACTGGT
>JARRNM010000169.1:11404-24450 GCA_037384945.1 Deltaproteobacteria bacterium | reverse complement strand
CAGAGGGCAGCAATAAAACTGTACGAGAGTTTTGGTTTTAAAATAGCAAATATCATTGTATTTCCCAGCAACACTCCCGGGGATGAAGAAACTTTTTACATAATGAGGCTGGAATTACCGTAAGCTGGAACGACAGTAAGCGGTAAGCAGTAAGCGGTAACTTACATTCAGGAATCTAAGGTCTTTCCGACACTCCTATACTCCAACACTCCCCGTACTGTCTTACAAGGTAAAAGCCTCGCCTGATGACTTCGCCATCAAGCGCAGCCCTTTGCATCGTAATCGATTGCTATTGCGTGTTCTCTTTGATCCAGTCCAGATACGGTAGGTTGCCGGCAACAATCGGCAGAGCGATAATCTCCTCCACCTCGTAAGAGTGCAGTTCCCGCACTCGATCTCTCAAAGACTCAAACAGGTTGCTCCGGGTTTTCATAATACAGAGCACCTCAGGCTCATCTTCGATTTTGCCTTGCCACCAGTAGATCGATCTCAATCCGGGCACCATGTTGACACATGCAACCAGTCGCTCCTGCACCAGAGTTCTGGCCATCTGAAGAGCCTCCTCCGCCGGGGCCGTTACGTAGACAACTATGTAGTCTGTCATCGTCCAAACCTCCCAGTTTCAATAGTGTCAATCAATGCTTTCCAACCTGGGCAAATTCGAAATGCGAATATCGAAATCCGAATGACCAAAACCATTTTTGATCCTGAGATTCTCCTGTTTTGAACATTTGAGAATTCGTATTTCGAATTTGTTTCGTGCTCGCCCAGTGGAATTCCGCCGTGCGGACCAGCCAAAGGCTGGATTCCACAGGGCAAGTGCTTAGGATTTCGGATTTGCAGTCAGCTTCTCTCGCTATGCGCATTGCCGCTCACTTTTATATGTCTGGACGAAACTTACTATCATAACCCGTTAGTTCAACATAACCCCGTCCATGCACATCCTTCCCTTTGAGCCTTCCCTCAACCAAAACGCTGCCTTCCCAGTAGTTGACCAGGGTGCTTTTTGTTGTGGTTAATTCCTGATCCTTCACTGTCGGCATCAACCTCAGTTCAAGTTGCTTGCTTGGGACTCTGATCAGCCACCCTGAAGGATAAGTGGTACCGCTCTTTCTGCTTTTCCAAGATCCCAGCGCTTCCATGACAAAAGTCTCCAGAGGAAGGTGTTCCGACCGACCATCAGGATACACAAAAGTTCCACTCGAGGTGGGGTCAGGTTTGCCGTCTTTGTTGCGCATGATATAGACCATCAGTTCGGTCTGGTTGTCCAGTTGCACGCTGAACCAATCCCAGCCAACCTGGTAGTCCCGCAACTGATTTGAGCCGAATTCGTGGTCCATCCAGGCTAACCCTTCGACCTCGTAGGACTGGCCTTGCCAAAAAAGATCACCTTTGGTTTGCATCCGCGTCAACGAATAGTAGTGCGAAGCGTATCCCTCACCTACCGCCTTCTGGCTCACTCCATTTTCCCCATGGACAACTGCGGACTTTATGGGCACCAGAGCCAGATCGATACCCATGTCTTCCTTCCCAGCTTTTAATTTATGCTTGTTTCCTTGTAGACTTACCTCCCAGTCTTCCACCCACACATGATAGACCTTAGGATCAGCCCCGGCCATATCTAGAGCTCCCCTGCTCACCTTTTCTTGAAAGCGGTAATTGTCATCCTTCTCCTCTGTTATAGCGAAATGAGCGAAATAGAGGGTGTGGAGAGCCCAGCGCGACTTAGATTGTGTTGCTGGAGGTCCGAGGGCGTGTCGAAAAAAAGTGAGTTGAAACCCGAAGTTACGCCCCTTTACCGTGATGAGGTGTCCGGTGTAATACCACCATTCGGTGCGAAACTCCGGATGAGCTGCATGGTCGGCGGGAAAGCGGTAAACGTATCCCGGTAGGGCGCGGCGGAACTCCTTCCCCCCCTCCTGTCCCTTTGCCGAGCAGACGGCAAAAAACAAGCATATCAAAAGGCTCGCCAACACAGTGCTACTCAGCCAGGGTGGCCTTTGGTGCGGTGGTCCATTCTCTGTGGGCGCCTTTACGCTCAATTATCCCCTCTCTCGCAGAGCTAGCAGTGGACAGCGGGCAGCAAGGGGCACTTGCTAATTTGACGGGCTATGGTTGCTGTACGCTGCCGGGTAGGTAGTCCTTAGTCCCTAGCCCCTCCGTCCTCCTTGGGCTCAGTTGGTCCAAAAGTGGACTTGGAGGACTTAGTTCCTATAGGTCCTCCCGTGTGAACTACGAGCTCATATCGCTCAATAATTGCTCGAAAGTCTTTCAGTCTCCATCTTCCTTGCACATAATCCCGGCGAAATGTTTCGTTCGCCAGCAGATGGAGAATGAAACTCAAATGCCCCGAACATCCCTCTGAATCCAACTCCTGTAACTCCTTCTCAGCCTTTTGCCCTAAAACAAAGGCCTGTCTGTGAACCACCGCTCCCTGGCCATCACATCTCTTCACCGAATAGAGCCTTCTGCAACTAAAGGGCCGCACAGCATAGATGCGACAACTCGCCTCTTCATCCAAGAAAGCACAGCGGACTAAGGCACTGTTGAGCTTTTCGCTCCGATTCACTTTCAGGCTGCGGTTCAACACCTCAATTGCCTGATGATCCCAGCTTTGCAAATATTCCAGGATAATCATTCCCTCGAGTGTCGTTGCCCCCACATTGCCAACGTCTATACAACAGGAAGCACAGCCTTTTTCACAGACCGCCTGTTCCTTGAAGGGCTGCACCAGCCGTTCAAACTTCCCATATAGCGCAAATACTTGTTCTTTCTTTTTACTGATCTCCAAAATTATTACCTCTGCCCACACTACTTCTACGAGACAGACGGGAAAGGATGTAAAGCGAGAAAGGGAAAAACAGGACACTCAGTAATATCCATTTCTCGCCTTTCTCGCTTTTCTAGCCTCTCTCGCCTCACTCCAGTCTCATCACTTCACTTACTTGTTTGCTAACCGCTGCTCGCGCCGGAAAGATGCCGGCAACCAAGGCACAAGCCAAAACCAAAATCAGGGTCTTACCAAACATCGTCCCCGGAACACTGAATTGAATAGTCCAGCCAAAGGATTGTTTGTTTATGACGAAGATAAGAAGCAATGACAGAACTATACCGTTCGCCGCTCCCAAGACGAAACTTATCAAGCCCATTAGTCCGGCTTCAAGTAGCGTCATTTTCTGAACTTGCCGGTTTGTAGCTCCCACGGCCTTGAGAACGCCGATATCCCGCCCCCGCTCCATAACCAGAAGGACCAGGGTGTTTACGATACCGAAAATCGCTACCACAATTGCCACAATTTGCAGTGCATAGGTGATGGAAAAAGTCTGATCGAAAATGCGAAGTATCTCCTGTCGCAGTTCCTTGTTGCTCGTGATGAAGACCTCCTCACTTCTCTTGAGCCCTTTTCGGATGAGATTTCGCCCTTCAGCCAGACTGGAGCCAGGCTTGAGATATATTGCCACGGAAGTGTACCTCCTCTCCTCCGGCCAATATTTCACATAGATGGACCGATCCATGATTACCATTCCACCCTCTGTCCGGTAGTCGTAAAAAACCCCCGCGATTCGGAAATGTTTCAGCCCTCTAGGGGTAGGCACTTGGAGGTAGTCTCCCTCAGCGAGATTCAACCGATTTGCTAGAACCTCAGAGATAGTAATCTGCCCCTGCTCCCGGCAGCGACGAAGAATCTCTTTGGAGGAGCCCCTTCTCAACATTATCCTGCTCAACTTTGCCTTAACCTCCAGGTCCGTGACAAACAACAGTACCGGCGTGTGATCTATGCGCATTGGAACCTCGGTCAATCGCTCCATGGCGACAAATCCGGGAAGCTTTGGCAGTGACTGGACCAACTCGGGAGGTAGATTGCCTCTCTGGCCGGTTAGCCGCCCTGCCGGTGAGATGAAAAGATCTGCGGAAATGATCTGTTCTGTCCAAACCTTGACTGTTTGCCGGAAACTGAGGATCATTATGGAGATGCTTATGAGCATGGCAAGGGCTGTCATCAGAGAGGCAATGGCAACCGCCGAGCGATTTAGAGAACGACCGAGATAGCGACTGGCCATCTTGCCTTCTATTTTGAATATACGAGCCAGCCCCGGGGCCAGGGCCCGGTTTACCGAGAGGACGCTAGCCGGTGTGAGAAAGGAAAATCCCGCCAGAATCAGGAAGGCCGCTACAAAACCAAAGAGAGGCAATCCATCGACGGGCTGCAGTAGACTACAAAGATAGCCAGCCCCCAAAACTACAGCTCCCACCAGGGAAATTCTACCGAGATTCATCTGCAGCCGTCTCTCCAGGGTGGTTCGATAGAGAGCCTCCCTTGGCAGAGTGCGGCTGGCCTCAAGAGAGGGAAAGAGCCCCCCCAGCAAGGCCACGCCCAAGGCTGCTCCCGCGCCCAAAAGAATTATCAGGGGAGAGAAACTAAGGGTCTCAGCTCTTACCAAGAGATGTATTTGCCACCTCTGGGTTCCGAGTACCCGGAGTATGGCGATTTCATAACGCCTTTTCTGAACTGCAAAGGCTACGGCGTTGTAAACGAGAAAAATCCCAACGAATAAAGCGATAAGACTCAGGGCAAGAAGGTTCAAGCGGTAGGCCTTTATCATATCTCCTATTCGCCCGAGACGTTCTCGCGGGAGCTCCACCGTCAGATCCGCCGGTAGGAGGTTTTTCAGTTTTTCCCTTACTTGCTCAGGAGATGCATCCTCAGCCAGGATCAGATCTATGCGATGAAGTCGCCCTAACTGTTCGAAGACCTCTTGGGCGGTGGCAATATCTACCAGGGCCAGGTTGCCTTCAAAAGCACGAGCCGGCCCGTTGAGTTTGAGGAGAGCCCGCACTGTGAACGAAAGTCGTCGAGAACCGGCGAGGATTTCTAGTTTGTCACCTACCTTGGGAATCCACAAAACGATATTGTCGAAACTCCTGGTCACTGAAGACATCGATCCCCAGCATAAGCAGGGGCTCATCCACGGGGGCTGTTGCTATGACATTGAATTCCAAAACCGGCGTGGCTGCTTTTACTTCTTCTAAAGACGCCACCTTAGCATAAATTTCCTCAGGGAAACCATTCCCCTGACCGGTTATCTGAAGTTGTGCCTTACCGGTAAGCGAGGTTACCGTATCCTGAAAGGAGACCAAGGCGCTGGAGGCTGCTGTTTTTATCCCCACGAACACCGCCACCCCCAAGGCCACACCAAGGAGGCATAACAAAGCACGGCCTTTGTAACTTTTCAGATGTCTGAGACAAAACCAACGCCACAGCCTTAACATGCAGTCCCTCGTGTTTGATGCCAGTCGAGAAGATGCGAGTGGAGTCTCATTACCTACCCAGCTTGCAAAATTCCAAATCCCAATGACTGAGGTTTCAGGTCTCAGTGTTCAGGTTTCAGGTATAAGTTAGAGTTCAAGTTTAGTCTTTGTGTTTTTTCTTCCTGACACCCGAAACCTGACACCCGACACCTAAGAACCTGAGATTTGGGATTTCGGATTTCCTCAGGCCTAGTATTCCTAATAGTCGGCCCAAATTCCCTCTGTAGCGAAGGGCTATGCCTCCTGCGAAGCTGCCTCTTCCGGGCTGAGGCTGCCGTCGCGCATTAGCAGTTTTCGATTGGCGTAGGAGGCGGCCTCACTACTATGAGTAGCTAGAACAAAAGTAGTTCGATGTCGCTCACTGAGTTTGGCCATCACCTCCATGATCTGACGCCCCGTACGGGAGTCTAAATTGCCGGTGGGCTCATCCGCCAAGACAAGACCTGGTCTATTGATCAGGGCCCTGGCTATGGCAACTCTTTGCATCTCACCCCCGGAAATCTCGTGGGGATAGTGATCGCGCCTCTCCCAGAGGTCCACGTCCTCTAGCAACTCCTCGACCCGAGTCTGAACCTCCCTTTCTGGTCTCCCCTGGAGAGTATAGGGCAAGGCCACATTCTCCGAAACGGTCAAAATGGGAATCAGGTTGAAGAATTGGAAAATAATGCCCACCTGGTCCCGACGATAGCGGGTGAGTTTGACATCAGGCAATTGGGTAATATCCTGTCCATCTACCCAAATATGGCCCCTTTCTGGACGGTCGAGCCCGCCGATTAAGCTTAGCAAAGTGGTCTTGCCGCAGCCACTCTTGCCCATGATTGCCACAAATTCTCCCTGCTCAATGGTCAGGGAAACATCATTCACTGCCACTATGCGCTGCTGGCCCAGTATGTAGGTTTTGGTCACCGAATCGAGTTTGATCATCAGACTGTTTGCTTTCTCCCGTACTCAGGCTGGGTCTCGCCCCGTAGAGCATAGCGCATAGCGCATAGGGTGGAAAGAGACAAGATGATAATGACGCTGAGTGCTTGGCCCTTCGCGCCATGGGATTTAGTCCAGGTAAGAGAAGTCGACAAGATTAGTCCCATGGGGGAACCGTTTGATGGCTGCCGCCGCAAAATCTAACCCTTGCTTCACCCCATTGAGCACGACGGAGTCGCTGCTGGCAACGATGTTCTCACCACCTATGAGCCGAGTCTCGGGCACCTTGAGGGTCTGTGCATCCCCTGGTAATTTCCAATTTTTCAAGGCAGCGCGAAGTAGAGCCGCGAGTTCCCCGCTTTGACGAATGGGAGCATCCAAGAAAAAGAGTGTTTCTTGGGGAGGGTATTCATGTAGGACCTGAAAAAGGAGATCTATAGCTTGACGTGTCAGTGTTGAGATGCGGTAACGGTGGGAAATGCGGGCCACATCCCTAATCACTCCGTCATTTGCGGCAATGAGCGTTCTACCTGCGAGACCACTCTCGGTGGTTATGAGCACATTGTGACCGTCCACTAGGAGCTTAAAGTCAACCAGTCGCTCAATCCCAACAAGTCGGTCCCGTCTTTCTCTCGCCTCCTGATGAGCAAAAATGCCTCGATGCAATACTTCCCTGTGCAGTGCATCGAGGTTGTAGCGATTGCCTACCAGCTGCAGACCAGCTCTGCGAGGATAGCCTCGGTCCAGGAGATAGAGGAAATCCTCTGCTGCAGATCTTAGCCGGTCTTGGTCTAGGCTGGACATTTGTGGACGGTTTACCTTGTAAAATCAGTCGATCTAGACAAATCTGATTAAGTCCGAAATCCTAATACCTGCCCGCCATCACCTTTGCTCAGGCATGGCAGGCGTGTCGAAATCCGAAACAAATCCGAAGCACGAATTCCCTAATGATCAAAACAATTCTTACTGCAGATATAAGTACACCGTTTTGGACATTTGGACTTTGAAAATTTGAAACTGTTTCGGATTTCGAATTTAGATATTCGGATTTAATGGAGGTCTGAACCTCAGCCGACCTGGCTATAGCCCTTGATCAGCGAGCTGTTTGAACAGCTCCTCCTGTTCCGGTGTGAGGGATTTCGGTAGACGCACCAAGATCTTGACGTAGAGATCTCCCCTCCCCCTTTTATTGAAATGAGGTATTCCGTGCCCCTTGATCCTCATCTGTGTATGGCTTTGAGTACCAGGGGGAATCTTGAGGCTGAGTGTCTTTTCATCTAGTGTGGGCACTTCTATCTGAGTACCCAAAACCGCCTGGGTAAGATTTATCTCTCTGGCGATGATAAGATCGTCGCCATTACGTTCGAAGACCGGGTGGGGTGCCACTGAAATTTTGATTAATAAATCACCTGGCGGACCTCCCCATGGACCTTCCTGTCCTTTTCCAGCAATACGAAGTTTCTTGCCGCTGGAGATTCCTGGTGGAACTTTCACTGTAAACCGTTCCACGCCGGTGCCTCGATTGAAACTCGCCATTTTGGAGACGCCAAAAACTGCCTCCTTCAGGCTCACTTGCATGTCCATGACCAGATCGGCACCCTTTTGGGGTTGCTGGGCAGTACGACCAAAGGGACCACCGGAGTAGAAGCCACCTCCACCCCTGCCGAAGGGTTTACGTCCTCCCCCCATTCCGCCGAAAATGCGCCCGAACAGATCCTCTGAGCCGAAGCCAAACTCCCTGAATACTTGGCCGAAATCGAAGTTTCTGAAGATGTCTTCCTGGCTAAACCGCTGCTGGAAGCCTTCCGCGCCGAACATGTCGTACTGCTTGCGCTTTTCCTCGTCGCTGAGCACAGCGTAGGCCTCGTTTACTTCTTTAAAGCGTTCTTCTGAGGCCTTGTCACCCTTGTTTTGGTCAGGATGGTATTTCATTGCCAGCTTTCTGTAGGCCTTTTTTATCTCCTCTTTACTGGCACTCTTATTAACCCCAAGAATTTGGTAATAGTCTTTTCCCGCCATGTGTCGGCTCTTGTTCAGTTCGTCAAAGGTTTCACAACTTATTTAAGCCCTGAGTTTTCGTGGCTCGTGCCAATTATATCACGGTCTTCGGCTGGTAAAAACAATAACCTCCCCACCTGACCCATAGGAGCAAAATCTCGCACTCTTAACCTGGATGTTTCATGAATAGCTTACTTCGACCGCGAATATGGTCGTCCTTCCGTGCGTCCTCGGGCGTTGGCCCCTGCGACGTACCGTTCAGGTACGCCTCGGGATCAATCCCGCGGTACCGCGGGACGGTTGCCCGGTGGCACACCCATCTTAGCGGTCTCGTCACACCAATTCATGAAACATCCAGGTTAGGAAAATTTGTTGTAGATGCTCTACAGTACAGCAGATCGAGCCTTGTTTTCCAGGAGGTGGTAAAAACTCAAAGGGCGAACAGCGATTACAGCGGTCATAAGCCTGGGAATCCAAAGCCAGAAAGCTCTCAGACCTAAGGCCAAGAATAGAATTGGCTCTTCGAGCAGCGAATGATTGATGCCCATGGAAAGGTGTAGTGCCTCCAATTCTTCCTTGCCCAGATGACCTTCATTTGCCTCTTCAACAATTACCGCCGCACCGTAGGCCATACCAAAATGAGCAGCGGTAATCGAGAGAATTGCGGCTTTTTCGCTCAGAC
Source organism: Deltaproteobacteria bacterium (assembly GCA_037384945.1). GTDB lineage: Bacteria > Desulfobacterota > Syntrophobacteria > BM002 > BM002 > BM002. The sequence continues at coordinate 15,539 of JARRNM010000169.1, read as the reverse complement.
CCAAAGCCTTGACTACAGTTTTGCCCATACGGATGCCGGCAAATAGACCCTGCTGGAGTAACGAACTCATGGGACTCCTATTACTGCTTCTAGAGAGTTGCCAGGAACTTTAGTATCGAAGCATTGACCTCGAAGGGCTTTTCCACCATTGCCATATGGCCAGCCTTGTCAACTATCCTCAAGGTTGCATGCTCCAGCTTTTCGGCAAGGTATTGGGAGTATTTGGGTGGTGTCATCCTATCTTCACTGCCGCAGAGTACCAGGGCAGGCTTTGTAATCTGAGCAATATCATCCATCCGATCGAAGTTATCACACGCCCGGAAATCGGCCAGCACCACTTCCGGAAGCTCGTTTAGCAGCTGTTCCAACCCCCATTGGATCAGCTTTGCTGTGCTTCCTGGACCATAGGAGTTTCGCAGCAACCGTTCAGCCGCGGAGTTAAAATCGCTCTCTAAACTCTGAAATATTTCGGGACTCACCCGGAGCCGTGCTCCACTGCCCACAAGTATCAAAGCCTCCAACATTTCCGGATATTCAATGGCTGCCTCAAGAATGACTCCACCGCCCATGGAATGGCCGGCAGCAATAACTCCGGTCAACCCCAGAGTGTCAATGAAACGCAGCAACCACTGGCTGTATTCCCCAATGCTCGTGCAGCTTGGACCCGCGCTTCGGCCGTGGCCGGGTAGATCGACACAGATGATGTTCACTCCGCGGTCGAGACCCCTTCGCTGGTTCTGCCAGGCAAAACCGTTGCCTCCGGCTCCGTGGAGGAAGATTATGTTTCGCCTGCCCGGGGCCATACCGTTGACTCCGGTTAAATAGTGAATGGTTCGTTTTTCAACCTGTACCGTAGGCATATTTAGTCCAAAAAACGCATAGCACAAAGCGCACGGCGCATAGCGTGAGAAAATAAGGCGGGTCTCCGTACCCAGCAAATAATCCTGTCGCAGCTAATTAGTGTCCATCCGGAAACTCAACATTGTCATTCTGAGCGGAGCGAAGAATCTTCCCACAACCCAATAACCACGAGATTCTTCGTCGTCCCGCTTTTAGCGGGACTCCTCAGAATGACAACCGAAAACCAAGTTTCCGGATGGTCACCGATTACAAAATCTCTCTCGGTCCCCCTCTAGAAAAAGGGGAATGGTTTAGACAGATTCCGACAAATTTTCCCCTCACTGCTATAGGGCGGATTTTTTTACTTGGCCGACATGGAGGCTGACCCGCCTTTAATTAAGAAAACTTAACTCTATTTTTTCCCTTTTAACTTGCGAAGTTCCTCTGCCCGCAGTTCTTTGCGCAGCACTTTACCTACCATGGTTTTAGGCAGTTCGTCACGAAATTCCACCAGCCGTGGCACCTTATATGCCGCGAGTCTTTCCTTGCAGTGAGCGATTATCTCTTCTTCTGTCAAGGTCTCTCCGGGTTTCACCACCACGAAAACTTTGACTGTTTCACCCCGGTATTCATCTGGAACACCAATGGTTACAGCGTCGGCAATCTTGGGGTGTTCGTAAAGGACTTCATCAATGTCCCGCGGGTAGATGTTGTAGCCGCCGGCAATAATCATGTCTTTCTTGCGATCGATGATAAACACGTAACCGTCTTCATCCATGTGGCCTATGTCTCCGGTGTAGAGCCACCCGTCTTTGATGGTCTGAGCGGTTTCATCGTCCATATTCCAGTAGCCCTTCATCACCTGAGGTCCCTTGATCACCAGTTCCCCCGGTTGTCCAACCTGTTTCTCTTCTGTCCCTGTCTCCAGATCCACTATGCGGGCGTCTGTGGAGGGGAGAGCTATACCAATGGATCCCACCTTGCGTTTGCTCTTAACCGGATTCACGTGGGTCACCGGAGACGACTCGGTGAGGCCGTAACCCTCGAGGATCACGCTGCCGGTGAGTTGCTCAAATCGGTTCGTTATCTCCACCGGTAGGGGAGCAGAGCCGCTGACCACGTAGTTGATTGAGGAGAGATCGTATTTCGAGATTTCGGGGTAATTGACTATGGCGGTGAGAATGGTTGGGACTAGAATGGCAATGGTCGGTCTAGCCTTGGCTATCGTCTTGAGAAAATCCTTGATGTCGAAACGCGGTACCAGGGTCATGGTACAGCCAAGGCAAATGGGCCAGTTCATGACTGCCGTCATCCCAAGGACGTGGAATATGGGGACCACACAGAGAAAACGCTCATGGCCTCGGCTTATGTCCGAGAGCCAACAATTGATCTGGTCTACGTTAACCGCCAGATTGGCTTGAGTGAGCATTACCCCCTTGGCCACTCCGGTTGTCCCACCGGTATACTGGAGCGCGGCCACCTCTTCCATAGGAATTTCTGGTCTTGGGGGGTTGGGCGAACTATCTGCCACTAACCTTTTAAACGAATGGATTGATCCCCCGTAGGGAACCTTCATATTCAGCTTTTGCTTCTTCGCTTTGAGGGGGTAGAGCAGATTGAGAGGGAAAGGGAGGTAATCCCTGATACTGGTGATAACCAGGTGCTCCAGCTGAGTTTCTTTCCAAACCTTGTCGATCTTTGGAAACAGATGGTCCAGACCCACAAGGACTTTTGCCCCTGAATCATTGAACTGATGAAGCATTTCCCTTTCCACGTACATGGGATTGGTCATGACCACCACAGCTCCCAGGCTCATAACTGCATAGTAGGCGATGATTGTCTGGGGCGAGTTCGGTAACATTACAGCTACCCGGTCACCGGGTCTAACGCCCAACAGGCCTAATGAGGTAGCGAATCTGCTGACATGATCGGCCAGTTGCCGGTAGGTGAGACGCGCCCCAACGAACTCAGTGGCGGTAGTCTGAGGAAAGTCCCGAGCAGTTCTCTCCAAGCGCGCGGGCAGAGGAGCTTTAGGTAGCTCAACCTCGAAGGGAACCCCCTCGTCGTAAAACCGGTGCCAGGTCTTCTCCATCGTTCTACCTCCATGTAGTTCTTCACTCCAGAGATGGGAAAATGGGCAGAGAATCCTATTTTATCCCCGAGGTGATCGTCTGGGCTAAAAGTTCGGCTAGGTCATAAACCCTGATCTGTTCTTCCATGTCTCGCTCTTTTAGCCCGTCTTCAAACATTGTGGTGCAGAAGGGGCAGCATACCCCTATAATGTCCGGCTCCAGCGCCAGGGCTTGCTCGGTGCGGGCATTGTTGATCTTGCGATCCCCGAGAGTTTCTTCCATCCACATCCTGCCGCCACCTGCGCCGCAGCAAAAAGACTTGTTACGACTTCGGGCCATTTCAGAAAATCGTAGTCCCGGTATAGACTTAATCAAGGTTCGTGGTTGGTCGTAAATGGAGTTGTAGCGCCCCAGGTAGCATGAGTCGTGGAAAACCAAATGTTTGTCCATAGGCAGCTTTGTTGGTAAGCGATCATCCTGCAGCAATTTGGCGAGGACCTCACTGTGATGGTAGACCTCCCACTTGCCGCCAAACTGAGGATACTCGTTCTTCAAGCAATTATATCCGTGTGGACAGGTGGTGATAATTTTCTGCACGTCATAGGAGTTGATTGTCTCCACTAACTCCGCCGCCATGGTCTGGAAGAGATATTCGTTGCCGATTCTTCGTGCCGTCTCTCCACAGCACTTCTCCTCGGCCCCAAGGATAGCAAAGCTGACCCCGGCCTCATTTAAGAGGGTCACCATTGCCGCACTGATCTTTTTGGCTCGCTCGTCAAAACTGCCGGCACAACCGACATAAAAAAGATACTCAACTTGAGAATCCTCAGCTAGGGTTTTCACCGGCAACCCTGTAGCCCAATCTCCGCGGCTAGCAAACCCCAGACCCCAAGGATTGGAGTTGGTTTCCCAATTGCGCATTACGTTTTGCACCTCAGCAGGGAAACTGCTCTCCATTAGAACCAGATAACGACGCATATCCACGTATTTGTGGATGTGCTCAATAAAAACCGGACAGTTCTCCATGCAGCTGCCACAAGTGGTGCAAGACCAAAGTTCATCCTGCCGGCAGACCTCGCCCACCAGAGCTCTGCCCAGTTCACCCTCTCCATTGGCTGTTTCTGCCTTTTCATTTTCCCGTTGTGATAGAAGTATTTTCCCCTTTTTCTGCAAATGCTCCTTGAGATGGTGTATGGTCAACTTTGGACTCAACGGTTTACCGG
>JARRNM010000169.1:0-11358 GCA_037384945.1 Deltaproteobacteria bacterium | reverse complement strand
CAGAACAACGACCGCATTCAGTGCAAGCATAGAGATCCAGAAGCTGCTTCCAAGTAAATTCTTCAATTTTGGAAACTCCATAAGTCTCGGCAGTTTCATCCTCAAGATCCATCTTGCTTAGTTCTCCCATTGAGCTGAAACGACGGAAGAACACATTAGGAATTGCGCCCAGTAGGTGCAGATGTTTGGAAAAAGGAATGTAGACTCAAAACAGCAAAATTATCAGGGTATGGGACCACCAGAAAAAAGTGTACCACTCGTTTAAGGCTTGATCACTCAATCCTCTAAACAGGTTTGCTATAGCAACTGAGATGAAGGCCAGTTTGGGAAAATATCTAGTAGCGTCATTTTGGCCTAACAGGTACTCAACCGCCCGCGCCCCCAAAAGAAACACGACCAAAAGCAGGATAAGACCGATGATGATAGAAGCATCCTGATTCGCAGCCTTCTGGTCTTCATAACGCAAACGTTCGGGTTTGATCAGGAAACGTCTGTAGAGGGCAATAAACAGGGCAACCACCACTGCCAGGCAGAGCAGATCCTGCAGGAGATAAAGGAGGCTAACAAAACCTTTGCCCAGGACCTTCCAGTAGGCAAAACCGTGATAAATCCCCACTCCGAATGTCTCTATGCTGCCGATGGTGATGATGACGAAACCCCAGAAGATGAAGAAATGACCCCAGCCGGATGGTTCGTTTATAACTCGTCGCTGTCCCAAAACATAGGTAATCACCCCCCCGATTCGCTCCCAGACACGGTCAAATCTCTCCTCCGGTTGACCTAATCTCATTATTCGGTAAAGTCTGTAGACGATGAAGAGGAAAAACCCGTTAGCGGCAATGAAAATCAGAACAAACAGAATATTTGCGGGGAAGTGACCCGGTTGCATGGCATTCTCCTATTGCGGAATGCGGATTGCGAATCTAATGAAACCGCAGAATATCGAACAAGGAATTTCGAATATCGAAGTGATTACTTCATCATTCTGCGGTTCCTTGTTCTGCTGTTCGATATTCAGAACTTTGAATCATCTGTCCTCTGACATCAGGCTATGCCCCGAGCTCTATGCTCTATGCTTTAACAGGTTGATTTGAGCGTCTTAACTTCCTCGATTAAGGCCGGCACGAATTGGAAGAGATCTTCCACCACTCCGTAATCTGCCTTGCTGAAGATTGGGGCCTCGGGATCCTTGTTTACTGCCACAATGTATTTGCTCGAACTCATACCGGCGAGATGCTGAATTGCTCCGGATATGCCGCAGGCAATGTATAGGTTCGGGGTGACCACTTTGCCGGTTTGCCCCACTTGATCTGCATGGGGGCGCCAGCCAGAATCAACGGCCGAGCGCGAGGCACCCACAGCAGCGCCCAGAAGCTTCGCCAGTTCCTCCAGCATGGCGAAGTTCTCCGGCCCCTTCATGCCCCGGCCACCCGAAACAATGATCTCTGCCTCAGTGAGGTCCAGTTTGCCGCCAGTATCCTTCTCCATGCTGATCATTCGGGTCTGATCCCCCTCAGGTACTTCAACCTCGGCTTTTTCCGCTTCAGCCTTCTTTGAAGTGTCAGGGGCGAGACAGGTCATTACATTGGGCCGGCAGGAGGCTATCTGGGGCCAGGACCCTTGGGACCACTCATACCAAGCAAAAACCTTACCAGCGTACATCGGCCTCTTGGCTTTGAGGGAACCTCCCTCCACCTTCAACTCGGTACAGTCCGTGGCCAATCCTGCCCCAAGTCTGGCTGCCAGCCTGGCGCTGAGATCCTTCCCGTCCACTGAGGCGGGAGTGAGAATTACCTTTGGCTCCAGGGTAATTAGGAGTGCTGCTGCCACCGGCACATAGGTTTCGGCCAGATAATGCTTTAAATTCGGCTTGTCCACCACATACACTTTCTCTACTCCATAGTTACCTAGATCGGCCGCCAAGTCTCCAATTCCCTCACCAAGGGCAATAGCGCAAAGGGGCTCCCCCAGTTCATCGGCGAGCCTTCTTCCCTCACTGGCAATTTCGAAAGATACCCGGCGAAATGCACCTTCCCTAAATTCCGTTATTACACACACTCCCTGTGCCATTTTTTTATTCTCCTAATATAGTAAGTTTTCAAAAATTTTAGACATTTTAGGCACTTTAGCTCAATTTAACCATTTGTTATATTACTTTGGCCTCCTCATGTAGCAACCGAACCAGCTCTTTCGCCTTGTCCGCGGTCTCACCCTCAAGCTTCCGGCCCGGCTGCCTCTCGGCCGGCAACTCCAGAGAAGTCACCTTCACCTTGGCTCCCTGGGACCCCACGTCGGCGGCGGAAAGTCCCAAATCGCCAAGGTTCTTTGTCTCCAGAGGCTTCTTTTTGGCTTTCATGATTCCCGGCAAGGAAGCATACCTCGGATTCCATATGGCATGGGCACCGCCAAATGTCACCAGTGCAGGCATCTTTCCCTCCAAGGTCACCCTTGCTCCCTCGATGGGCCGTGCCATTTTTACCTTGCCATCCTCCACTTCGACTGAGACGGCCAAGCCCAGGTGTGGCAGTCCCATGAGTTCGGCCACCATGACACCCACCTGGTTTTCATCATCGTCAACCGCCCTGTGCCCGCAGAAAATCAAGTCGAACTCCAAGCTCCTCAGCGCTGCTGCTAGAACCTTCGCCTTGCCCAGAGCGTCGCTTCCTGCGGTGGCCGGATCATCAACCAGTACCCCCTGGTCTGCTCCCATAGCCAAAGCAGTGCGGATGGATTCTACCGCTCGCTCGGACCCCATGCTGAGAATAGTGACCTTAGCCCCGAGACTATCTTTGAGACGGAGTGCGGCTTCCACAGCATATTCGTCGTAAGGGTTAATGATCCACCTGATGTCGCTGGTGTCGATGGATTTGCCGTCACCACCGATCCTGATTTTCGTCTCGGTGTCCGGCACCTGCTTCAGCAAGACTACGATGTTCACTTTCCCACTCCTTTCTGCCAGTCTACCTTTGGCCTATTAATCCTTTATCTTTATCAGCGAAGTTTCAAAAGGTCCGCAATCCCAAGCACCAAATCTCAGGGTTTCAGGTGTCAGGAAAGAAAAACACAAAAGCTGAAACCTGAAATCTGAATTCTGGATCTTAACATCTACCTCCAAGCTCCATACTCTGTGCTAAATGCTCTATGCCTGCCAAAATCGCACATTCCATATTACATTCAAAAAGCTCACCATTCGGCCAGCAACGCCATAAAACCCTGAGCAAGCTCGTCAATAGACAGCTCTGGGGCTTGCAAAAGACCCTGAACGGCAATACCCTGTACTGCCCCTATGAGTGCCGTTGCAGCCGCGCGGGACTCAGTTACTTTCGGATGGTTCTGCAGAACCCGAGAAAAAGCCTCGACGAAATCCTCATAGACCTCTTTTAGCCGCTTCTCCATGGGATGCTTGCTGCCGGCAAATTCCGTGGCCAGGGCTGCCAGAAAGAGCCTTTTTCTGCCCCTTTAAGGTGATCTGAATATATCTCTACGCCCCGGGCCAACCAGTCCACTACCTCCTCAAGCAAAGCCTCTTTGGATAGGAAATGATGAAACACGGCACCTGAGGTCAAATGCACCGCTAGGGCTATGTCGGTAATTGTGGTCTTGTGGTAGCCTTGGCGGGCGAACAGTTCGGTGGCGGCCATGAGAATCTTCTTGTGGGTTGTTCGTCCTTGGACTTCCTTTTTGTTGTAGTTTTTCGAGGGCATACTAGTTACATATCACATAGTATGTAATATGTCTAACAAAAAAATTAAGGCAAGGATAATCCTTGCCTACTCCCTAAAAATAATCAATTTTTCAGCTTTGCTCGCAAAGAGCCAGTGTAAGCCATGTTGAGACCTAGTTTTAGACCTTCTTCACTCAGGCCGAAGGCAATCCCTATGAGTTGGGGAAGGTAGAGAACTGAAATTCTCAAGTCTTCACCTTTGACCTGTGACACCTTTTTCTGATAGCTATCTAGATTCATTTGACACATGGGACACACTGTAGCAATACAGTCGGCCCCTTTTGCAGCCTTTAACAGCTCACCAGTTAGTTCAACGGCGATTTCTTTCTTAGTAGTCATCAGCCCCGCACCGCAGCATTTGGCACCCATTGTCCAAGGATGGACTTCAGCGCCCAGAGCCTCGATTAACGGCTCCATACAGCGAGGTTGTTCGGGATCGTCATAGCCCCCGTAAGGACGCAAGGCTTGGCAACCGTAATATGGAGCAATTCGCAGGCCCGACAGTTCGCGATTTACCTTAGCCCTGATCATCTCTGGACCAATATCGGTGGCGATTACATCCAGCAAATGGCGACATCTGATGCCTCCCTGGTAGCTTAATTCCTCTTCCTGCAGAACCCCATTGATCTTCTCTCGCAGTCCCTCATCTCTCCCCAAGTGGTCGTCTACCTTCCTTAGATTGAGGTAGCAGGCACTGCAAGGGATCAAAAAATCNNNNCTGGTAGCTTAATTCCTCTTCCTGCAGAACCTCATTGATCTTCTCTCGCAGTCCCTCATCTCTCCCTAAGTGCTCGTCTACCTTCCTGAGATTGAGGTAGCAGGCACTGCAAGGGATCAAAAAATCGTAGTCCTTATCCGTTTTCGCCGCCAAGGCCAGATTGCGTGCCGGAAGTACCATTGAGAGTAGCTCGCTGATTGTCTCTGCTGCGCTGGCACCGCAGCAGGTCCAATCCTCCAATTCTATCAATTCTATTCCCAGTGCTCGCATGACCGCTTGGGTGGAGAGGTTATATTCGAGCGCTGTGCCCTCCAAAGAACATCCGGAGTAATAGAAGTACTTCATGAACTTGCCTCCAGTTCTTTTACTTTACGAAAGATAGCGTCCAATTTCCCTGGCCCAGAAAATTTCGGCATTTCAGGGGAGATTTTTCCTTTGATCATGAGCCTCACACCCAAAGGGGTGAACCTTAAGGGGAGCACCGGGCTCTTCATGGTTATAAAGTACCTGGCCATGAGTTCCATCTCCCTCACCCGCCCATAGCGTCTAACTGTGTCAAGAAAGGTTTGATAGAAACGTGCCCCCTTTTTTTCTGCTATTCCCTTAGCTACAGCCAGTTGCTTCAAAGCATGTATAGTCTCGGTCAAGGGCAAGCCCCGTGGACAGCGCAAGGTGCAGTAATAGCAACTTGAACAAAGGGAGAAGGTCCTGCTGTTAAGGATCTCATCCACCAGGCCAAGTTGAATCATTCGCCACATCTGCCTGGGGGTGAAATCCATGGCATAAGCGCTACCACAGGATCCGGTGCAGGTGCCGCATTGCATGCAGGCTCGAATGTTTTCCCGAATGGAGGCCATGAAGTCTTCTGCGGTGTGACCCTCGGCTAGTTCTAGTATCTCTTCGCTCATAGGATTATTTCTCCTTGGTGAAGCTCTCAGCTGTCAGCCCTCAACTCTAAACTACCTGACGGCTATAAGCTCAGTGCTCATCACTAAAAAATCTCTTCCAGTGCCGCATCAATCACTGAAAAGATCTGTTGATCTTGGTAGCCACGGAGCACCGAGGCGCTATTAGGACAAACGGCCGCACAGGAACCACAACCCTGACAGCTCAATTCATCAACCATTATTTTCCCCTCATCCTCATCCCGCCACCTGGCACCATAAGGACAGGCCTCAATGCATTTTTCACACAGTGAGCAAAGGCTGTAACGCACCTCAGCAACTGTGCTTGCCGCAGTCAGTCTGCTGCTGGTTAGAATCCTAAGGGCTCGCTGTGCTGTTGCTTCCGCCATGGCAATGGATTCCGTAATGTTCCGCGGAGAATGGGACATACCGCAGGTGAAGATCCCTTCTCTAAGGAAATCCACCGGTCGCCATTTGTACTCCGCCTCCTGAAAGAAGCCGTCCTGGTTTGTTTCCACCCCGAATATCTCAGCCAGTTGCCCTTGTCCATCGGAAACAATACCGGTACTCAGCACCAACACATCAGTCTCCACCACCACCTCCCGGCCCAGGATTGGATCGGTGACAACGGTCGAGACCCGGCCATTGTCCACGTTAACCTTCGGTTTGTTCTCTAGGTCATACTGAATAAAAATCACCCCTGCTTGCCGCGCTTGCGTGTAATAGGCCTCCAGAAACCCATAGGCCATAATATCCCGATAAAGGATATAAATATCGATTTCTGGATTCTGTTCTTTCAGATAGAGGGCGTTTTTCAGCGCTGAACTGCAACATATCCGGCTGCAGTAATTCCGCGGCTCTTCCCGTGAGTCCACGCATTGAATCATGGCAACTACCCCCAACTCGGTAGGATTTATCTGACCCGAGTGGAGTTGTTCTTCCAGTTGGTGTTGGGTAACGATGGACTCACTTTGACCATAGCCGTAGGACTCGGTGGTGGCCTCTTTGCCTCCCGTTGCCAGAATTGTGACCCCATGCTCAAGGGTCTCACCTGAGCCGTCTTCTTTCTCAATGGTAGTAATGAACCGTCCAACCCTACCGTGAGAATGGAGCACCCTTGAATTCATGTGCAGGTGAATATTGGGATGTCTTTGAACCTTGGAGATCGTCTGCTCCAAGAGTTCCTGGGGTGAGTTGCCCTCAAGGGTCCGATAGAGGTGCCGGAGATTTCCGCCAAGTCCCTCCGCCTTTTCCACCAGAAATACCTCAAAACCATGGTCAGCAATGCCCAAGGCCGAGGTCATACCGGCTATCCCGCCTCCCACCACTAGGGCTTTTTGGGTAATGGGCCTAGCGGTTGAGACGGAAGGGTCCATCCCCTTGAGTTTGCCCACTCCCATGGCCAGCGCCAGCCGAATCTCCCGGCTCGCCTGCTCCTGGCTGAAGTTATTTCCAGGGAACACGGAAGTCCGGATATCCACAATCTCCACAAGCGCAGGATTTAGTCCTGTATTGGCTCCCAGGTCACGCAGTTTTCTCGTGTACACATAAGGCATGCAGGACCCAATGAGCAGACGGTTTGCCCCGCTTTCCTCCAGAGCTTGCTCAAGCTGACTCCACCCTTCTTGCGTGCAAATACTTGTAAAGCGATGGACATGGCTGACGGAGTCAAGATCCGAAACGAAAGATTCCACCTCTTTCATTTGAGCTGCTTGAACTAAACTATCGCCGCAGGTGCAGAGAGCCACCATGACCTGAGGTGGTTCTCGGGATACATCACGAAAGGCTACCTTTGATTCCTTGGTCTCGGCAAGGCCACCACCTTTGGAGTGAATCAGTCCGGACGCCTTGAAGGAGGCGGAACTGGCCTGAATTACCGATTCGGAGATATCCCTGAGGCCCGAGAAGGAGCCGGCAACGTATACTCCATCCCGGTCGGTAAGACTCAAAGAAAAAGGCTTTAATTGGCAGAACCCCCATTGATTAAGCTCAACTCCCGTCGTTTCCGCCAGAATATCGCTGCCAGCCGGTGGCCTCTGGCCGGCGGCAAGTACCACCAAGTCAAAGATCTGCTCACGTCCTGTTCCATCGATATCGGTGTAGACGATTCTCGGATCTCCACCCAATTCCTTCTGTTCCACCGAGTGAACCCTGCTCCTCTGAAACCTCACGCCATGTTCCTTTTCCGCCTTGTCCCGGTAGCGCTGGTAATCCTTGCCGAAAGTTCGCATATCCATATAGAAGATGGTGGCCTCTACCTGACCGTTGCTTCTCTCCTTGGCAAGTAGCGCTTCTTTAAGGGAAAACATACAGCAGATGGAAGAGCAGTAGTCGGCGTCAGCATGCACGTCCCTGGAACCCACACACTGGAGCCAGGCGATTTTGCGAATCTCCTTGCCATCGCTGGGACGGACCAGCTTACCTTGATAGGGCCCGGCACCACTTACTATCCGTTCGAACTCGATGCTAGTAACCACATTAGGAATCTCGCCGTACCCGTAAGTGTTCGATCCGTTTCCTGCCGGATCAAAGGAACCAAAGCCTGCGGCCAGGATAACCGCCCCCACCTCCAGGTTAAACTCACCAGTCCTCTCTAGGTTCTCGTAGAGCTTGACCACTAGAGGGACAAGGGTCTCCGGATCAAAGGGTTTCATCAGGTAGTCAAGAGCTCCAATCTTCATGGCCTCAACTGCTGTTTCCACCGTGGCGTAGGCCGTCATCATCACCACCGGAAGTTCGGGCCGCATGTCTTTGGACCGCTTCAATACTTCGACCCCGTCCATCTCTGGCATTTTGATATCAAGGAGCATCAGCTGGTATGACTGCTTTGCCATCTTTTCTAAAGCGTCCGCGCCTGAATCCGCCGTCTCAACATCAAATCCGTCCTCTACCAGCCAGTCTTTGAGAGAATCACGTACAATGAGTTCATCATCTACTACCAGGATGCGAAACTGCCGCCGTGCTTCCCAGCGGAAATCGATGGCCTTTGTGGGGCAAATCTTTTCACACTCGCCGCACAGAGTGCAGGAGTCCAGGTCGACCACGTAGTTATTGGGAATGTTGTGGGGCACCGGCAAATAGACCGCTTTTCTCTTGGCCAGCCCAGCATTGAACTCGTCTGCCACCTCCACCGGGCAAACGCGACTACATTCTCCGCAACCAATGCAAAGTCCCGGGTCCACAACCGCTGGTTTCTGTCGCAAGGTAACCTCGAATTTGCCGGGTTCACCCTCCATCCCCACCAATTCAGTGTTAAGCATTATGTCAATGTTTTCGTGAAATAAGCCCTTACGCAGGCAGTATTGAGAAGAAGAATCCCGTTCTACCAGAGGCAGCATCTTGCACATACCACAGTGGTCACTGGGGAATTGGTAATCAAGCTGTGCCAGGGTTCCTCCCAAGTTCGCTGCTCGGTCTATGAGCTTTACCTGGTATCCAAGTTCTGCCAAATCCAAAGCGGAGCGGATACCGCTGATTCCGGCACCCACCACCAAAGCTGAGCCGATTTTTTTCCTCATGGTAAAGACCCTCTCATCAGAAAGAGTTACCAATTCTCATCGAATTGGTGAAGTTTGATGTCAGTTGTCCATGGTCAGTTGTCAACGGACAACGGTCCACTGGCTACGGACATGAACTGCTTAGTGCGATTTAGCCACAACCTCCTGAAACTCATCTTCCCGGAATATTGACAGTGGAGGTTCGTCCTCCAGACTACGTCCAGCTTCATAATCAAAGGCCTTCTGCGTGTGGTGTGCCACGGTTCGAAAAATCTCCATTACGGGTATATTATTGGGACAGGCATTGGAACACTGGCCACAGCCGATACAAGCCGTGCTCATGTGAGCTATGCGAGTCAAATGAAAGAAGACCGTGTCTGTGGGCATCTTTAGGATGCCTTTACGCTTTGCCCATCTCAGATATTGCGATGGTTCGTGGTCGAAGACATCGGTGAGGAAAACGCACTCTTTGCAATAGCAGACAGGGCAAGCCACCCGGCAGTTGTAACAATTAACGCAGTTGCCGAGATAACTCACAAGCTTCTCCACATCTGATGTGGCCTCACTGGTCTCGGCAAACATCTGGTCACGGTATGCCAGCCGTTCTGCCACCAGTTTTTCGATCTCCTTCGCCCTTTTCTCCGGTTCACTGGTGGAAGACAGCCCGAGATTCTCCAACAAATCTTCCCCCCGAGGTGTGTTGGCCTTCGCCAGCAGATGATCTTTGAGGTCCACACCCACCAAGCCAATGAGCACATCTGCGTTTCCCGGTATGGGATACTCGCAGGCTTTGCAGGCAGGTGAAACATCAAAGCCATCGCAAGCTGTGCCCTTGCCTTCTTGGATATTGCGGTAAAACCTTAAGGTGGCCTCCATGCCGTTATCCCCGGCAAAATCAGGATATTTGACATTGCTGTATGCTCCCAGACAATCCACCCCAATAAGGACGACGTCCTCAACTCTCCCTTGTTTCAATTTCACCAATTCAATGAAGGCCCGGATCTCACAGGGACGAAGTACAACTGCCACCTTCCCCCTAAGAGGCTTTCTGGTGAGTTTTGAAACCACTTTGGCTGCGTTAATGGGAAAGACAGGTGCTAGTGGATCGGCAGTATCGAGCTTGTCCGGGTCCGTGACTAAAGTGGGCATTACCGAGCTTTTGGTGGGCAGGTGTTGGGCCACCATAAGGCCATCGATGTTTCCGTCCCGAAGCATTGTCTTGAAAAAGTCCTGTAAAGAACTGACCAGATTCTGATCCTTTATCGGTATTTTTACTGTGGTTGCCATCGATTCCCTCCAGATTTTCTCCTTGCGGCACAGAGATCTTTAAATCACCATCTGTTTCCGCACCTCATTGGGGCCTAGACCCTTGATCTCATCCACCAATTCTTTCATGGTGTTGGCAAAGTCAATTCCCTCGCTGGCTCCAATCCAGGTGAGCTTAACTCTCCGCTGGTCAAAGCCGAAACGTGGCAGAATCTCCTTTAGCAATTTGACCCGCCGGCGAGCCTTGAGGTTGCCGTTGATGTAATGGCAGTCGCCTGGATGGCACCCACTGATAAGCACTGCGTCTGCCCCCTCCAACAAGGCCTTGATGACATACTTGGGATCCACCATCCCGGTGCACATCATTCTGATCATCCGTACGTTCGGAGGCTGGCTTAACCTCGAGGTCCCTGCCAAATCTGCTGCAGTGTAGGTGCACCAGTTGCAAACGAAAGCGATTATTGTCGGCTCAAAGTCTGACATGGTTTTCCTCCCACTAAAATGTCTAAAGTGAGCTAAAATGCCAAAAATGTCTAAAATTGATAAATAGCCTTCCCTGACATTATCTTTTTTTCAAAGTTTTCCCTTCGCAGATTCTCACTCCATCTAGCCAACCAAGTCGTCCAGGATTCCCTCGATCTCGGCGAAGATCTGCCTGCCGGTAAAATGGTTTATCCGTGCCGCTCCACTTGGGCAGTAGCCGGCGCAACTGCCACAGCCCTTACATACTGCCTCGTTGATCACCGATACGTTTCTTCGAGGATCGAACTCGATGGCCGAATACGGACAGAGATTGATGCAGACCTGACACCCAGCACACACATCAGGATCAATCCAGGAGATGGTGGAGGGAATTTCCACCTTCCCCCTGGTAGCCAAAGCCAGCGCTTGAGCCGCAGCCCCAGCTGCATGGGAAACGGCGTCTGGAATGTCCTTGGGCCCCTGACAGGTCCCTGCGAGGAAAACCCCGTCAGTGGCAGTGGAGACCGGACCCAGTTTGGGGTGTTCTTCCAGGAAAAAGCCATCTCCCCCCTGGTTGATGCCAAACACCCTAGCCACCTCGGCAGCATCTTCCGTGGGCTCCATGGCCGTACAAAGAACCACCATGTCCACTGGCACTCGTATTTTTTTACCTATCAAGGTGTCTTCACCGATAATGATGAGTTTGCCCTCCTCCTCAGATGCTATGGCCTGGTCGGTGATCTCGGCAGGTTTTCCCCTTATGAAGGTAATCCCCTCTTCTTGAAG
>JARRNM010000168.1:0-9108 GCA_037384945.1 Deltaproteobacteria bacterium | reverse complement strand
CTTGTTGATCTCCCCGAGTGTGGGATAAGGGTGTACTGCAGAAGCCAAGGTAGAAAGTTTCATCTTGCCGTTCAAGAACGCTACCCACTCACTCAAGAGTTCACCAGCCCGAGGCCCCAGGATTTGTACTCCAATAGGTTTTTCTTTGCCGTCGAGGATCATTTTGATCTTTCCGACTCCCTCGCCCTCCGCCAGGCTTCTGTCGTTGTCTTTGAACTCCTCGGTCCAGACAGAGTATTCTACCCCGGCGGCCTCTGCCGCCTTTTCGTTCATGCCGATGTTCGCCAACTCCGGATCTGTATAGGTACACCAAGGCAGAAAAGTATAGTCCACTTTTCTCGGCAGATGAAAAATGGCATTAGTAAAGACCACGCCACCTTCATAACCCGCTGCATGGGTAAACTGATATAGTCCGGTAACATCTCCTGCGGCATAAATATGTTTTTGTTTGGTCCTCAGCCGGTTGTCCACCTGAACACCTTTTCTGCTGCACTCTATCCCCAGCCCTTCTAAACCTAAGCCCTCAACATTAGCTGCTCTGCCTAGGGCGATCAAAATCCTCTCTCCTCTTAGTTTGTTGATCTTTTTGCTCCCATTCTTGAAGGTCAGCTCTATCTGGTTACCCAGATGGTCAACCCTCAAGATTGAGGTGTTTAGGTAAAAGGTAACTCCCTCAGACTCTAAAACCTCCATGACCATATCAGCCATGTCCCTGTCTTCTTTGCTCAGGATCTGCTTGCTCCGCTGGACCACCGAGACCTTTGATCCCAACCGGCAGAAGGCCTGTGCCATTTCTATACCGATTGGACCACCACCCAGAATAATCAAGGATTTGGGCAAATGACCCAACGAGAAGATTTCTTTATTGGTGAGATAAGGGATTTTAGCAAGCCCTTCTATTGGAGGGACGGCAGGAGAAGAGCCGGTGGACAGTACCCAGTTTTTCGCCGTAACAATCTTGCCATTCAGCTGGATGGCGTGTTCATCCACAAAGGTAGGATCGCCGAATTCCACCCTGGCCCCAAGCCTACAGAACCTCTCCTCAGAATCATGTTGCTGAATTCTATCGATAACAGACTCAATCCTGCTGGCCACCTCACGGAAATCCACCGGCGGGAGGTTAATACCAGGGAGCCCGAACTCCCTGGAGTTTTTCATCAGATGGTAAACATGAGCCGTCCTGATAAGGGTCTTGCTCGGCACGCATCCATAATGAAGGCAATCGCCCCCAAGCCTTTTCTCTTTTTCGATCAGAATGGATTTAGCACCTGCCTGAGCCGCCCCGGCTGTGACCGTGAGACCGGCTGCCCCACCCCCGATCACGCCTATGTCGAAGTCATAATTAGCCACTGAAGCTCTCCTCTCACTAGTTCGGTTATACGCCATTTAGGGACCAATCATAGCTAAGATACACTATCTTTAGCTGGTCCTTTTTCGCCTCCAGCTCCTTTTTGAAATCCCCCTCGGCGTATTTCAAGAAAAAGCCGATAACATCGTCATTGAAATCCTCGGAAAACCATTTAAATATCCTGCTTACATATAGCTTGTTGCCCTTTAGGTAATTGCTCTTGGGATCATTAATGAAACTCCGAGCAACACTATCAAGTTGGCGGTTTAGGCTGCTCCCTCGATAGGGCTCGGAAAGGAGAGGTGGACAGCTTTTGGATGCACAATTGAGGGCGAAATGAACTCGGGGATCCTTGAACTGCGCCCTGAGTATCCTGTGCTCGATATCATCGAGGGTTAAAACTCTCCCATTAATGCGAACAATCTTTCTCTCCCAGGGACTCGTGAAAATGTTGCCAAGATCCTTGTTCGACTCTATCCCAGGATAAGCGCCAAGAATCAGCTTTATTGTCCAAGCGTTATATGCATTCACATAAAAGGCAAACTTTTCGTTCCGAGGCAGTTCGCTTACCTTTGTATTCTCCAATACCCTGAGATATTCATCCAGCTTGCCCTCCTCGCTCTGAAAGCGTCTCTTTCCCAAGCAATTTAAGACCTTTATCCGGAAGATCAAGGGGGAGATCCGACTCACTCCAACGGTTGCCGCCGGTCACCCTGCGATTTCATCACCCCTTTCACCGATACTTGCCAGCAGCGGGGCGAAAGACTTGACTAAACAGTTTACGCCATCATCGAGAACTTGTTTGCTCGTAGCGTCAAGCTCTTGGTAGGTATTTAGTCAATGTTTGGATGATTTTCCTACAGGAGACCAAATAGAGGATAGGAGGTTCCCCGACAGATATTATTTTTGTAACGTTTTTCAAAGTTCAGAGCCGAAAACTGCTTGACACTGTGCACAATTACGCGGAAATTGAGGAGAAAAAGTTGAAATGATGGAATAATGGAATGGTGGATAACCGCGAAAAGCTGAAATGGTGGGGTTGGGGTCGTGAAGGCGAAAGTTACCCTGTCCCAGACTCGCGGGGTTTCTGGTCTTTTCTCGAACAAAATCTAGGCCCTCTGGCGCAATCGCCAAGAGTTTCGTCCCTTGCTGACATTTCATTACCCCCCTCCCGATTGACCCCAAAGGACCTGGAGCAGCTTAAAGAGTTGTTCGGCGATAACTGGGTTGCTGCCGACAAAGCAGATCGGATCAAGCACTCCTTGGGCAAATCCTATGTTGATCTATTGAGAATTCGCCGAGGTATGGTGGCTAACCCCCCTGACGTTGTCGTCTTTCCTCAGAGGCAAGAGCAAATTCAGGACCTACTTGCCCTGGCCTCTCATCGCACCTGGGCTGTTATCCCCTTTGGTGGGGGAACTTCCGTGGTGGGTGGAGTAGAGGTTGCCGAAAAAGACAAACTGACCGTAACCCTCGATCTCCGGCGGATGGATCGAGTTCTGGACATCGATCGTACTTCTCATACTGCCGCGGTCCAGAGTGGGATTCTGGGACCGGCTCTGGAGAAAGAACTCAACGCCAATGGCTTTACCCTCGGCCATTTTCCCCAATCTTTTGAATTCTCCACCCTGGGAGGGTGGGTTGCCACCCGCTCGGCTGGGCAGAGCTCAACCAAGTACGGCAAAATTGAACATATGGTGGTCAGCCTTCGGTTGGTGAGTCCCACCGGGATTTTGGACGCTCCCATAGTGCCCGCCGATGCTGCGGGGCCCTCTTTGCTTCAATGTTTGATCGGCTCCGAAGGCACATTGGGGGTGATTACTGAGGCTGTGGTCCGACTTCACCCCTTATCCCGGAATCGGGCCTTTGCCTCCTACCTCTTTCCTGATTTCGCCACCGGCATGGAGGCGGTGAGGAAGATGCTGCAAGCAGATCTTCGCCCGGCGGTGCTCAGACTTTCCGATCCCGAGGAAACTGCCATGGCCTTAGTGCTCGCCCGATCTCCCCGGCCGACACTCAAGGAACGACTGGGCCATTTCTATGTAAGACTCAGGGGTTTTGATCTGCAAAATGGAGCACTTTTGTTGCTGATTTTTGAGGGACCGGACAGCCTTGTCTCAGTGGCAAAAAGAGAGGCCCACAGATTTGCTCGTTCTGGACTTTATTTGGGCGGGCATCCTGCCCGGAACTGGATGCTGGAGCGTTTTCGCCATCCTTACATTCGGGATGATCTCTTGGACCGCTCTGTCATGGTGGACACCTTGGAGACAGCTGCTCCCTGGGAAAAGCTTCCCGGGTTATATACAGCGGTGCGCCAGGCGCTTGGCAATGCAGTCCGCGCCACTGCTCCAGGAGCGTTAGTCTTTGGTCATCTTTCTCACGGTTACCCTGATGGCGCTTCTTTGTATTTCACCTTTATGGCCAGACAGCAATCTGGGCAAGAATTTGAACAATGGCAGACCGCCAAAATCGCAGCCACCGAGGCAATCCTTAAACATGGAGGAGCTCTCAGCCATCATCATGGAATCGGCACTGTGCACAGACTGTGGACAGCCGCCTATCTTGGCAGGGAAGGTTTGGCTCTTCTGGCCGACTTGAAAAAGAAGCTTGATCCCCAAAACATCATGAATCCGGGAAAGTTGTTCAATGCTTCGTTTCAAGGCTAAATACCATCCGGGCTCTTTCTCTCACAGAACCAGGGAGATTAACCTCGGCAGAATGCAACGGGAGGAATTTGATCTTACCGTGATCGGCGGAGGAGTAACCGGTGCTGCCATAGCTCGCGACGCCGTCTTGCGCGGCATGAAAGTAGCTCTCCTTGAAAAGGGTGACTTTGCCGGAGGCACCAGCAGCAAGTCCTCCAAGATGATCCACGGCGGCTTGCGTTACCTCAAACAGTTGGACATAAGACTGGTAAAAGAATCGCTATCCGAAAGGGAGAAACTCCTTCATCTGGCACCCCACCTGGTCCATGCAGCTCCCTATTTGATCCCTATGTATTCAGGCTGGAAAGGAAGGCTTGAACACCAGATCGGCCTTTTCGGTTATGACCTCTTGGCAGGGGACAGTTCCCTTCCCCGCCACCGCGACCTGTCCAGGGAAAAAGCCTTGGAAGAAGAGCCACGGCTGAGGGAGGAAAACCTGTCCGGTGGATTTATCTATTATGACTGTCTGGTGAATGATGCGCGACTCACCTTGGCCTTGATAAAATCCGCCCACGAACACGGAGCTGTGGTGGCAAATTATACGCAAGCCATCGGATTGAACACAGACAATGATTCTTACAAGGAAGTGTGCTTTCGAGAGATGCTGACGGGCCGAGAAGGAATCATGCGGGCCCGAGTGATTGTTTCTGCAGTGGGTCCTTGGACCGGCGAACTCTTCAAGTTGCAACGATTTGCCGGACCTCCTTTACGCCCGACCAAGGGTGTCCATTTGGTTTTTCCTGGAGAGCGACTTCAGGTTAACAAAATTGTGGTTTTACCCACTGGGGACGACCGGATTATTTTCGTTGTCCCTTTGGGTGAGTTTGCCTATGTTGGCACCACGGATACCGATTACTCTGGTTCACTCGATAAGGTTCTGGTGGAAACTGATGATGTATCCTACCTTCTGGATGCACTAAATAAGTATTTTCCGTCTTTGCATCTTGGCCCAGAAGACATTGTATCCACCTGGGCCGGGCTCAGACCCTTGATCATGGAGGAGGGAGAGCCTTCACAGGTAAGCCGTGACTATTACATTGCCCTGTACGACGAGGGGATCGCGGTCATCGCCGGAGGCAAATTGACCACTCATCGCACCATGGCCGAAAGCATTCTAGATCAAGTGCTGGAGCGATATGACCATCTTCTCCAGGGTGACTTCAGGCCCTGTGCCACGGCTGAAGTGGTTTTAACCGGGGGGGAGATGAACGATTTTCCCTCCTATTTCAGGGCCCAATTTCTGGGTCTCGAAGGCAGATGGGGCTTGTCTGCAACCACCGTGGAGCACCTGCTCCATAGCTACGGCAGAAATCATATGCAAATACTGGCTATAGGCCTTCGTGATCCTAAACTGTTAAAGCCACTCGGCCCTAACTGCCGGGTGATTAGAGCTCAAGTAATCTATGGGGTGGAGGACGAGATGGCTCTTACCCTAGAAGATTTCATGAGCAGGCGAACGGATCTGCTCCATTTCAACGGTGGGAAAAAGTTGGAGAAGGTGGTGGCCAAGCTTATGGCAAAATCTTTGGGCTGGAGCCGTGCCCGTCGCCGGGACGAAATTAAAAAATATCGACAACGAGTTAAAGAAATGTTCCATTTTAGGTCCTAACCGCATAGCGCCAAGCGCATGGCGCATAGCGTCATCGCTCATTTAACCTTTGGCATTTATCATTTTTCATTCTCGATTTCCGCAGGTATGATTTCAGAATTGATCTTTAATGTTAAATGAGCAATGAGCAATGCAAAATGAGGATTGTTTCATGAATAGTCGAGAAAGATTCGTCGAAACCATGCGTTATGGCAAGGTCGACCGAGTGCCCTATTTCGAGGAGGGTATCCGGCGAGAAGTGATAAGAAAATGGCGCAGGCAGGGGTTAGCAAAAGACGCTGATATTGCCCAGATGTTTCCCTCCGACCACCGCGAAGTGATCGAAGTGGACTTGGAGCCCCGGCCAAAATTCAGCAAGTGGCCTAGATCGAAGTCCGACCTGAAGGAACTCTTTCGACGGTTGCTGCCTTACGGCCGTGGCCGTTTACCCAGGGGGTGGGCAAAAAGAGTCCGCAGTTGGAAAGACCGAGACTACCCGCTCATGCTCAGAATCCACCGGGGTTTTTTTCTGTCCATGGGTGTTTACGACTGGCACAGGTTTTCAGAACTAATGGATCTCCTTATTGATGATCCTGAGTTTGTTCGTCAGGCCATGGCGATCCAGGGTGAGTTCGCAGCCGGACTGGCGGAACGGGTCCTCAGGGAGGTTGCCGTGGACGCAGTTCTGTTCAGTGAGCCCATAGGCGGCAATTATGGTCCTCTGATATCGCCCCGAATGTACGAGGACATTGTACTTAGGAGCTATGAGCCGGTTTTTCATGTCCTTGGTAAATACGGAGTGGAAACTACAGTTTTAGTGACATATGCTAATGCTCGAGCCTTGATTCCGAGCATGCTCAAGTGGGGATTCAATTGTTTATGGGCTTGCGAAGTCAACGTGGAAGCGATGGATTATCGCCATCTTCGCCGGGAGTTTGGCCATGATTTGCGTTTGATCGGCGGTATAGATCTTGACACCCTCCGGCGGGATAAAGTGGCGATACGGAGGGAGTTGGAGGAAAAGGTTCCACCCCTAATTGCCGAAGGCGGCTACGTGCCCCTGGCAGACGGTCGGGTCCGGGCCGATGTTCCATATGAGAATTACGTTTATTATAGGCAGCTGTTGCAGAAAATCACCCATGGTCAATAGGTCATTACGCTGCCCTGTCAATTACTGTCGCAGGTCGTTATTGATGGTTATAATGAATAGACAGTTAACTACAAATGGCCATCAATGACTGGCGCAACCCAACTGACAACGAAGCGCCCGGGCGTGAAGTGTTATGACTTCTGCCTGCCACTCGGATTGATAAATTAGAGAACACTATGAGTATCAAAGGTAATTTGTTGACCCAGGATGTTTATCTTGTAGCGGGTGGTCACAGGCTCAGAGTGAGGAAGCTCTCACACCTCGATTCAGACGGTGGGGCCTCTCATCCCACTTTGGTATTTCTCCATGAGGGTTTGGGTTCCATTGAAATGTGGCATGATTTTCCGACAATTCTGGCAGAGGCTACTGCATGCGATTGTCTGATTTATGACCGCTGGGGTCACGGCAGATCTGATCCCCTGGATGTCAAAAGAACACTCGGTTATGTTCATGCTGAAGCCTTGGACGCTCTGCCCGAGGTTCTCGAACATTCCCATGTAGATGATGCAATTCTTATCGGTCATAGCGATGGCGGGTCTATTGCCTTGCTATTTGCGGCGGAATATCCTGCAATAGTGCGAGGAATGATTACGGAAGCGGCCCACGTATTTGTGGAAGCGACAACCTTGCAAGGTATACGTGAAGCTGTAGCTATTTACAATAATACGGACCTAAAACAAAAGCTGGCCCGCTATCATGGGGATAATACAGAAAGGATCTTCAGAGCCTGGGCTGAAACCTGGCTGCAGCCGGCGTTCAGGAGTTGGGATATTCAAGACTGCCTGGCAAAAATAACCTGCCCTCTTTTGGTGATACAGGGAGAAGATGATCAATATGGTACTGCAGCGCAGGTGGAAGCTATAACCAATCAGGTAACTGGCAAGTCTAAACCTCTGCTCATTCCCGATTGTGGTCATATACCTCACAAAGAGGCCAGGGATAGGGTCGTCCGGGAGATGACGGAGTTCATATTAGAACTTCTATAGGAATAAGTTGAAACTGATTAAGACCATCGAATATCGAATGTAAAACAAGGAACCGCAGAATTATGAAGTGATCACTTCAACATTCGATATTCCTTGTTCGATATTCTGCGGTTTAAAAGAGTTTTTTCAAAACCTACACTTCCCTGGGAGTTAACTGTGTGCCAAGGTCAGCCGCTGGCGAGGAGATTAAAGGATTTCGGGACCAAGAAGGGGAATCCATGAGAAAGGCAAAAATTCTGGGGGTGGGAATGTACTTGCCCGAGAGAGAAATTACCAACCAGGACCTCGAGGCCATGGAGGAGCTGCAGACTTCTGATGAATGGATCAAGCAACGGACCGGCATTCTCACTCGACGCTTTGTCTCTGAAGGCCAATCAGGCACTGATCTTGCCGTGCAAGCTTCGAAGGAGGCTATGGAAAAGGCTAATTTGAGCCCTGCTGCTATCGACTTCATCATCTATGCGACCCTGAGCCCGGACTACTTCTTCCCTGGTAACGGCTGCTTTCTCCAGGACCGGCTTTTTGGCAATCGAACTATTGGCGCCCTAGACGTCCGCACTCAATGTTCAGGCTTTATTTACAGTCTTTCCCTGGCCGACAGCCTGATAAAGACCGGCCAGTATGAGCGTATACTTATTGTCGGTGCGGAGGTTCACTCCACAGCTCTTGACTTCACCTTTGCGGGTCGCGACGTAACTGTTCTGTTCGGAGACGGAGCCGGGGCTGTGGTACTTGGCCCCGCCCCCGAGGGTCACTCAGGAATTCTTGCCCACGCTCTTCATTCAGAAGGTAAGTATGCCAAAGAACTATGGACGGAGTATCCTGCCAGCGCTCACCATCCCAGAGTCAGTCATGAAGCCATCGATCAAGGAAGACACTATCCGCAGATGAACGGCAGAATGGTATTCAAACACGCAGTTACCCGTATGGTCGAGGGAAGTCACGAAGTCCTGGCCAAAGCAGGCAAACGTGTTGAAGAGGTCGATCTGTTCATTCCCCACCAGGCCAACATCCGCATCAATCAAATGGTGGCCTCCCAGCTCGGTATTGGCGAAGAGAGCATGGTGAATACCATCTCATGGACGGGGAATACCACGGCAGCCACTATTCCCATTTGCATGTATGAAGCGCTTAGACAAGAAAAGCTAAAAGACAACGATCTGGTTCTCCTCACCGCCTTCGGATCTGGCTTCACTTGGGCAGCCTCACTGTTGCACTGGTAGCAATGAAGCAAGGCACAAGGCATAGGGCTCAAGGCTTAAAATATCGGGCGGGAGGTAGGCATCAATAGGTCCGGGAATGTTGGGTCATTGGGAGGTGAAAAAATACAG
>JARRNM010000167.1:0-12344 GCA_037384945.1 Deltaproteobacteria bacterium | reverse complement strand
TTTTCCTCGGCAAAGGCAAAGTCTCCTGCCTCCATGGAGGCCACCTGAACAAGAGGGGAACTCACCTTCCGGATGCGATAGTTGTAAGTATCGGCAATATAAAGATTGCCCAGGGAATCCAAAGCCACCCCCTCTAGTTGATTAAGCCTGGCCTGGGTCGCAGGACCGCCGTCGCCTAAAGGGTCTGAAGAGATACCGGTGCCAGCCACGGTGGTGATAATCCCTCTCGTATCTACCTTGCGAATACGGCCTTTAAAGTCATCTGCAATGTAGAGATTACCGGACCTATCAACAGCCACGCCATGTGGTCCTCTGAGCGCAGCTTCTGTTGCCGGCCCGCCGTCACCTAAAAGATCGGCAGGACTACCGCCGCCAGCCACTGTGGTGATTATCCCACTGGTATCCACCTTCCTGATACGGTTATTGGCATTATCTGCAATGTAAAGATTTCCTTCTGCATCTACCTCTACGTCTCTCGGATCATTTATCCGAGCCTGGATGGCCGGACCACCGTCACCACTAAATCCTGCTATGCCAGTACCAGCCACCGTGGTGATGATTCCACTGGTATCCACCTTCCGAATGCGATCATTTCCGCTGTCCCCAAAGTAAATGTTCCCCTCGGCATCCACTGCCACTCCATTAGGGCCGTGAAGCAGGGCGTCTCTGGCCGGTCCACCGTCACCGCTATACCCCTGGGGTCCTAGACCGGCCACCCGTCTAAGGATGCCATGTTCATCCACCTTCCAAATGCGGCTGCTTTTTGAATAGCCATCCGAAATATAGAGGTTCCCGGAGCCATCACAAGCAACGTCCGTTGGGCTCATCGCCGCTTCGGTAGCAGGAATATCCTCACCCCAGCTCCCGCCGCCAGCCACTGTGGTAATTATGCCATTAGTGTCTATCTTGCGGACGCGCCAATTGTAACCGTCTGCGAAATAAACATTGCCTGAAGCATCCACAGTCACGTCACTCGGATACTTCATGCTAGCTTCCGTGGCCGGACCGCCGTCACCACCGTACCCCCAGATGCCACTCCCTCCCAGGGTGGAAATGATGCCGGCATAGTTTCTCACCAGCCCACCATCGCCTTTGTGCAAAGTAGAAGGATCAATGGGGTTCAGTTGATGCTGCAGTGAGACAGTCCAGCCCTCAGCGATCGAGCCTCGCACCAATCCTCGGCGGAGGACCATCTGGTCACGCTTCCAGGCAATCAACTCCTTTCTGCTTCGGATAGTGGTTGCTCCAATGCCCGGCTGGCCAAATGAGGCAGCAACATTCCTTGGTATGGAATAAACTCCGTCGTAGACATAGCCCACACTGATATCTGCGGTTGTGGGGATGGTCACGGGTCGCCCCAGGTAATCCAAACCATTCCAGATCAGTTCGCTAATCTGATTGGGCAAGGGATCCAGAGTTTGTTCCAGGGTGCGGCCGGCCACCTTGACTCTTACTATAATTCTCTTGAGACTGGCGGGAACTGTATCTCCGCTGGCGGGCACCGTGATTTTGTAACCGTATCCCGGCACCCTGTCGCTCTCATAATGAAGGGTCAACTGCGTTCCGGGGATGGCAATATCTTCATGGAAAATGCGACTTTTCTCTTCTACAAAAGATCCAAGCTCAACCGGGCAACAAAGATTTTCCACCTTTTTCTGCCCTAGCTGAATGCTCCCTGTGGCAGTTGATGCCGTGGCACCGTCTGGAAAGGCAGGTGGATAGTTAAAGTCCCAAGAAGTAAAGTGGGTGACCGCTACCCGCCAGAAGGTGGAACCGGCCGGGTATTTCTGAGCGTCACTCAGTCCCCGCACCTCATCAGTGAAAGAACCGTCACCATCAAGGTCATCGGGCGCACCGTCTCCGTTGGAATCAAGGGCATCTACAATACCGTCGGTGTCGGTGTCCAAGAGGGTGACCACTACACCGTTGTCAGAAGGCACCCAGACTCCTTTATCCCTGTCGTAGTAACCCACAGGCACAACCTCACCCACATCAAAGCCCAGGAAATTGTCCACCCAGGCGATCACCGGCTTGTCGAATTTGACCCTCTGGGTTCCATCCACCGTGAGCTCTGCACAGTATGTGAAGGCCGAAGTAGGCGGCAGAATGGCAGGCATGGCCTCAGGCGTGGTGAACTCGGTTGCCCTGGTGGTGATCTCACTGAGCTCGAGGATCACGGTGCCCTGGGCGTCAACCTCATAGGCGCTATTGTCTCCGGTAAAAACCATGGTTAAGGAGCGGCTCCCGGACTCATCGCTGACTTCTGTGCTTTGGTGGGTGAATACGGTATCCGGATTTCCATCGAAAGAGATTGTGGTTGCTGCCGGATCTTCGGCGATCATTTTAATTGTCTCGGCAACGGCAATATCATTCCAGGGAACATAAACTTTTCTGTGAGCAGTAATTAACCCCTCTTTTTGATAAACGACAGTTATTGTTCCACCGCCTTCCACAGGAAGGGAGAATCTGCCCTCCCCATCGGTGAAACCAGTGCCACATTCCGCATGGTTGTGGAGGGTTACCGAAACATCGGCTAAGGGCAGGCCGTTAACATCATGAACCAAACCTGTTACCACTGAAAATCGCTTGGAATCATAAGCCTCAATCGTGGCGTCAGGTGGAATTAGATCTTCGTATTGCTTGCCAAACGAACCTTCCGGCTGGGGCTCCACCTTGGCCTTTACCTTAACCACTGCTTGGGCTTGCGCACTACCTCCAAGCCCACTGGCGGTTATAGTATAGGTAGTGGTGCGGTCCGGCTTGACCTCCCAAAAACTCTCATTGCTCACCTCTCCTATGTTTTGATCGATTACAATTTCGTCCGCATTTGTGGCGCTCCAAGAGAGAGTCGTGGTCTCCCCATATATTACGGTCTCAGGATCGGCACTGAAAATCACCATCGGAGGTTGGTAAACGGTGAGCGTAACACCGCGTGTGGCAGTCCCTCCCTTACCTACTGCATCGAGAATGTAAGTTGTCGTTTCGTGAGGCGAAACAGTCAGAGAGCCACTCGCTTCCACCATGCCAATATCAGGCTTAATTTCGATTGTTTCGGCGTGGGACACCTGCCACGTGAGCTCACTGGGTTCACCCGACTTGATGGCCGTCGGATAGGCCGAAAAATTGATCTCTGGCGGCGGAGTCAAGATTTTCTTTCTCACCTCCACATTGACAGACGCTCCACGATTCCCCCGTAACAAGACAACCAGGTAATTGCGGGTTCGGAAATTGAACCTTTTTTCGAAAACAGTGGTGTCCCCACGGAGAAAAGATTGTAGGGGGATCCATTCTCCATTCAACCTCGCAAACCCCCCTCTGATTTTCTTCTCAGGTGTATTTTTGCTTATGATGATAATGCCTTCTCCTGACTCGTCTGCCATGAACTTGTGAAATGACAAGTGAATGCGAAACCAGCCAATTCTCAGGCCCTCCGGGCCAAATACTGTCTCTTGCGCCAACACCGGCTTGGCCGCAAAAGTGAAAATGACCAGCAGCAAAACTACATAGCTCAGCTTTCTCCTCACCGGACCAGTACTTCTTACTTGTTTCATGAGGTGCCCCCTCTACTGCCAAAGACAAAGTATGTACTTCTAAATCCACAAATTTCCGCCCCTGCTGATAGTCCAAGAGACAACGGCACACCTGTCCCGGACCGAGCTTAATCTGCGGACGCAACTGAAATACTGCGCAAGCTGAAGTGTTAAATTAGAAGTGATTCCGTCTTGAGTGTCTCGATCTGATGACTGAAAGTGCGCCTCAGTCGAACTCCTCGTCGACGGGTCGGTAGAATGGATGCGCCCTTGGAGGAAGCCCGGCGAGGAACGTTTTATCTTGACCTAGTACCGCTAAGTTCCCTTGGAGACGCCAAACGCATCCTCGCCAGGCTAACTTAATAGCCTGATGCTGAATCCTCTAACTCTTGACGCACGGTAAGATAGTCATAAGCCTTCTGCAACACCACGACTGCTTTGGGTAGATCATTGATCTCGAGGCTGCTCGTGCTCTTGAAATCGCCCTCTTTGTCCCGGTAGACCTTTTGAAAGGAAACCTGCTTCTTGGTGAACATTTGACCATCCCGCTCACGCTCATTGACAAAGATGGCTGCCCTGATTGCGCCGTTCTGGAAGACTTTCTCAGGTTTGTTGGACATTGGTACCCCTCCTTTCTATTGGACCATCCGGGATGACCCTCTGCCTTCATTAAGTGGGGGCAGCCATGTCTCACCCT
Source organism: Deltaproteobacteria bacterium (assembly GCA_037384945.1). GTDB lineage: Bacteria > Desulfobacterota > Syntrophobacteria > BM002 > BM002 > BM002. Next base: position 8,117 of record JARRNM010000167.1, on the reverse strand, counting down.
CTCAGCCTTACCTGCCCGGCAAGGCCCGTGCGCCTGGGGAGGCAACAGTTCCGGACATCCCGGTGGTCCTGAGTCTAGATTTCTCTTGGCCCCCAGCCCCCTTTCTCGACCCAGCAGCTAACCATGTTACCGAAATGGTTGCTTAGCTCAGGCCAGTTGCTTTGCCAGTCCAGCACCATGAGCAAAAAGTACTAACGGCACTGAACTTGTTGACAGAGTTGAAAACAAAAATATTAACCCGGATGTTTCTATGAATTGCTGTCGCGAGACCGTGAAGATGGTCGTGCTTGCCCGCCATCGCGAGCCTGCTTGCTCAGGCGAGGCGGGTGGGCCACCAGGCAACCGTCCCGCGGTGTTGCGGGATTGGGTTCCGAGGCATACCTGAATGGTACGTCGCAGGGGCCGAAACCCGAGGACGCCAGGAAGGACGGCCATTTCCATGGTCGTAGCAGGCAGTTCATAAAATATTCGGGTTAGCTAGCTAGTTGTTGTTGAAAAAAAGAAAACCGGTAGGTGGTGCCCCCAGAGCTTAAATCTCGCATGTAAAAACCAAGGCGTGCACAAAGCTCTAGGCTATGCTTAAAAAAATATTTTACCGGAGGCAGGCTTGTCAAGGAAAAAAATGACAAACATGAATAACCTTTTGTCAGCATTAGGCTCAAAACCTTCAACTGTCACCATTCCGGCCGGGAAATCTATCACGCTCATAGACTTTTTACCCATTTTTTGCCGTACCAGTAATGGGTAAATTTACCCAAAAGTGGTACGGCCAGAAATGGGTAAAAATGGAAAACTTCTTGATTTGGCGAGTAACAGATGACTGCAGGATAAGAAAGATAAGAAAGATAAGAAGGATAAGGTAGAGGGGGGGTTATTTGTTTTTGTCGAGCTCGAGTTCCTTTATTTTGTAAAGGAGGGCTTTGTAGCTGATTTGGAGGATTTTGGCGGCCCTTTTTCGGTTCCAGCCCGTCTCTTTTAAAACGGCGTTTATCAGCTTGCCTTCCGCTTCCCGGACGGCTCTCTTCTTGACCTCTTTAAGGGGAGGAAAGGTCTTTTTCTCCTCCGGCTTGGCAGCCTCAGCCACGGCTTCTTGTGGACGGCCTGAGATTTTGCTTGTATCCCTTCCCAGCAATTCCTCTCTGAGGGTATCCCAATCACCCAGCAGCATCAACCGCCCCACTACATTTTTAAGTTCCCTCACATTGCCGGGCCAGGGGTAGGCGTGGAGAAATTGCATTACATCGCCATCGAACTCAAAGGGAGAGTTATAGCTATTCTCGGCAAATTCTCTCCTGAAATGATTTATGAGAGGCAGGATGTCATCCGTTCTCTCTCGCAGAGGAGGGATAAATATGCGGATGATGTTCAATCGATAGTAGAGGTCCTCCCGAAAACGACCCTCTCGGATGCTACTTTCGAGCTCCTGGTTGGTTGCCGCCATTATCCAGCAGTCAACCTTTACGTCTCTCTTGCCGCCCAAACGGGAAAATTGCAGATCTTGCAGAACCTGGAGCATCTTGGATTGGAGAAACATGGGCATGTCTCCAATCTCGTCCAGGAGGATGGTACCCTTGTGAGCCACCTCGAACTTGCCCTTCTTCATCCGGTCAGCGCCGGTGAAGGCTCCCTTCTCGTAGCCGAAAAGTTCACTTTCGAGAAGTTCTCCGGGGATGGCGGCACAGTTGACCTTGATAAAAGGTCTGTCCCTTCGGATCGAGCTCAGGTGGAGAGCCTGGGCGACCAACTCTTTGCCGACACCGCTCTCGCCGCAAACAATGACATTAAGATCGCTATTGGCAACCTGCCGAATTAGTTCCTTGGTCTTTTTAATGGGCTGGCTCTCTCCAATAAGGAGATGATCACAAACGTCCATTTTATTTTCCGCGGTAGCTCAATATTGGCTGATTTCCATCTTCCCCATTAGGTGAATCAGCCGAATTAACTAAGGGCTACGTTTAGACAACTGACCCGGCAGTCCGAAAGAACGACAACTTTCAGCCTCTAAAATCGATTCTTAAAGTGTGGATCCTGATCAAATATTTATAAAAAATTGTAACATTATGAGATTTCAGCTTAATGCTCTATTTTGCTATATTAAGGGGGATGGGGCCCATCGTCAACAAATTTTTCGTTGACCCACGGTTCAGAGTATGGTAGCGTCCAATCACTCAATGTTTTCAACATATTAGAACGCATAGGGCATGGAGCATAGGGTCATAACAGTAAACGATAAAAGGTAAACAGTGATCAGCTGTAGAATCGCTCCGTTTACTGTTCACCGTTTACAGTTTACCACCTCCTCAAGAAAAGGATGCGGTTATGGAAGATCGCAGGAATAGTCCGAGGCTGGATGTGATTCTGAGGGTGCGCTTTGAAAGAAAAGAAGATTTTCAGGAAGCACTCATCCATAACATCAGTCAGCTGGGAGTTTACTTAGCGACCGACAGGCCCTTTGACGTGGGTTATCAGTTTCTTATTGAGATAGACCTGCCTAATGACAAGGGGCAAATTCAAGGCAAGTGTGAGGTAGTTTGGGTTAATCAAGTCGAAGCCAAAGATTACCCTAGAGGGATGGGCGTCCAGTTTATGGAGTTAAAATCCAAAGACCGGCAACTCTTGACGGAGTATTTAGAAGAGCTAGGGAGTGCCTAGATTTTCAAATAGTGTTCAAGTCGTTCAAATCGTTGAAGTCGTTGAAATCGTATTTATGCAGTAGTCAGTAGCCAGAATCCAGTAGGGCGGGCCTCTGTGCCCCCCTTTCTTTACCGCAGACCATTTCCAGCTGGCAGTATTTTCTGGGGCACGGGTCACCTTCGGGGCAAGCAGGATAAACAAAGCCAAACCCGTGCCCATACCTAACTAGTTGATATTATTCTCCCCCAACCTTGGCATGTGTTTTGCTGCAGGCAATATGAATAAAAGTTGAGTAACTCCTCTTCATGCCAACTGACCTCTGACCAAGCGGGATCGAAAAATGACTTATATCTGTGTGAAGTGCAATCGGATCTGGATCATGGATGAGCCCACGGAAGATTTCAGTGGCGGCATCTGTAGAGAATGCATTACCTCGTACATTCACTCCAAGCAAGTCAAAAATGGCAATAGAGCCTGTTTTGGCAAGCCAAAAGAGTGCAAAGACATGGAGAGTTGCAGGTTTAGCGAACTGTGCATGGCATAAGGCATGGAGCATAGGGCATAGAGCATAGAGTAAGGGGCGCAGGGCACAAGGCGCAAGGCAAAATAGCGGGAAGCTTAGGAGTTAGAATCTAGAAGTAGATGGGGAATGTTGGAAGGCTGGAATGTTGGGGCATAGAGCATAGTGTCAGAAGCGCAAGAGCTCCACGCCCAATCATTCCAATATTCCAACATTTCAACATTCCAGAATTCCGAATCGCAGAAAACAAACTCTCTTTAGCAAGAGGGAAGTGTCTTTAACATCTTTCGCCGTTAAGGAGACCACATGATTTTGACTCATTGTTTAAAATGCGAGTTTCATGACGAGATCAAGATAGACCAGAAACTGTTCTCTAAATGTAACAAAGAAAACTGTCTGGCCATGTACTCCAATTGCGTCAGAGTGACAGCAGTCAACAAGTTTGTTTCAGAAAACGATCTGGATAATGTGAAGGACCGGTCATCTGCCTTGGACATTTGCTATCCATTGGCATAGCAACCACCCCACGGCTTCCGCAGCACCCAGCAGGCCGCTGACAGCAAAGGCATTTAACTGCAGGCGAGTAAGGTTGGAGGTTGGAGGAGCGGCCTTCGACAAGCTCGGGCCTTTAGGTTGGAGGTTGGAGGCGAAGAAAAACCACCTTAAGCTTCCAGTTTCTTCATTTTAGGATTGTAGCCTTTCCTTCCCCACAGAGAGTTTATGAGGCCATTGAGTTTCCGATCGACTTGTTCACAACGTTTCCCAGTTTCTTTGGCCTCCTCTTCATCGAAAAGTCCTCTTCTTCTGAAGACTTCGTTGAGAGTGACTACCTCGTATACCGACCCCTGAGCTATGTGCAGAAATTGGATAAATTCCTTCTTGTATTGACGGCCCTTCCCTTCAGCTATGTTCTGGGCTGGAGATGTAGTAGCCGCCTCCATCTGGCTAACTAAACGGATATGCTTATTTCGAGGAATGTGTTCGAGTAAACCAAGAACAAATTCCGCCAAGTCCACTGCGAGTTGCCAAACATCCAGTTTTTCAAAAGGAAACACATAATCAGCCATAGGTACCCCCTGTCCTGTTAGGTTTAGAACGCTTTTCCACTAAGCGCGCCATTTGAGATTAGAACCAAGATACACTCCCTTCTCTAATTTCTTTTGCCCCAAACCTCCAACCTCTAACCTCCAACTGGAGCCCTTTGCGCCTCCTTGTCTATTCTTGTCCCTTGCACCGTGCGCCTTGTACCGTGTAGCCCCATTTGTCTCTCCAACTTTACTACCCACTGTACTGACTCCCAAATCACTATTCCCTCTATCTACTATTTGGAGAACTTTTTTTCTCCCAAAATGGGTAAAAAAATGCTCACTGTGGAACCATTTTTACCTTATTGAGAGATTTCTGGGGAAAAAAAGTGAAGGGTGATTCCAATTTTGTAAAATCTACCAACTCGATTTTAGAGTTGGTTTTCTTCTCCTTTATAAATAACTATAATCGTTGATTTTACCCCACTTATAGCGTTTGGGTACTGGTGTATTAGAGTGGTAGTTTGACCGCTTTTGGCCTATTTTTTGTAAAATATTTCAACAATTTCACCAAAATTTAACATCTCTATAAGCCTATTAAATCACTCAGCTTTTCTTCTTGATAACTTCCGTAGATAACTTGGGCTTTAAAAAGTGGCATCAACCTTGCTGTAGTCACATCCAATCCTAGGATCGAATCAACCCAACTCACAAGAGTTTTCCTTCCGGAGGAAAGTCAAGGGAATCATTCAGGGTAAGTCCTGAGCGCGGGTCAGCCCAAACCGAAGGATCTATCCACTCGATCAAAACGATCCCATCACACGGCGCGCACCGTTATTTAACTGGCAAAGAGGAACAGAGTTTTCAGATTCCGAGGGAGTTCTGTCGTCAAACTCGGACACTGAAAGAATAGCCAACCGCAGACACACGCAGACCGACACAGACGATTTTTCGGCACGGGTCCCGCCTACGGCGGAACACACCCCGGTTGAATAGGCTAAAACATTCAACGGGGCAGGCAGATTTCACGGCCTTCAATAATCAAGGAAATTAGTGCAGCGCTCCAAAAATGCGCCTACAAAACCCTGTAATCTGCCTGCCCGCCATTGTCCGCCTGAGGCTGACTCAGGCGAATTCCAGATGGAGCCGTGGAGAGAACAATGGAACTGACAAAGATCCTCATCGTCGAAGACTCGCAACCAACTCGGGATTACCTCACCGAACTGGTGCAAATCCTTGGGTTCCAGGCACACCCGGTCATGCAGAAAACCCACTTTCTCACTGACCTTAATCGCCACAATCCCGACCTGCTCCTCCTTGGGTCCTGCTCCAACCCGGGTCAGATGAAGGCATTCGCCAAGGTGGTGGAGCTCGAGAAGAACTGCCTCCCCATCATCTACATCACCGACGGATCAGATGGTGATGAGAGGGAGTTAGAAAAACTCCTTCCCGGGGAAAATACCTGCCTCCTCCCGGTTAGTTTCAATCCTGACCAATTGAAACATGCCATCCGCAGGATGGTACAAGAATCCAAGGATTCCGATTACGCAAAGCTCAATGAAACTATCGTGGGTGAAAGCTCGGCCATCGCAGAAATCAGGCAAAACGTACTGCGTTTAAGCAAATCGGATGTAACCGTACTCATTACCGGTGAGAGCGGCACAGGCAAAGAACTTGTAGCCAAGGCCATTCACGATTGTTCCCCACGGGCAAAAAAACCCTTTATAAAAGTCAACAGCGCCGCCTTGCCGGACAACCTCATTGAAAGCGAACTCTTTGGTTACGAAAAAGGTGCTTTCACCGGCGCCTGGAGGAGCAAACCTGGAAAGTTCCTCCTTGCCCACGGAGGGACTCTACTTCTGGATGAAATCGGCGAGATCTCTCTTCACTTGCAGCCCAAGCTTCTCCAGGTTCTCGAGGACGACGAGATACCAGCTCTCGGCAGCACTACTAACTCAAAAATTGATGTCCGGGTGCTCGCTTCAACCAACTCCGATCTTCGCCGGGAAGTCACGAATGACAGATTCAGGGCCGATCTCTACTACCGGCTAAACGTTGTCTCCATACACCTCCCGCCACTTAGAGAACGCACAGAAGATATTCGTCCTTTGTGCAAACATTTCCTCAAGAAACACGTGGCCCTCAACGGAATCAACGGGCAAGGAGATATAGAGATCAACAACAGGACCCTTGAACATTTGTATCGCTATCCATGGCCTGGGAACGTGCGTGAGTTGGAAAACAATCTCAAAAGCTTCTTTGTTCTGGGGGACGAAGAGAGTTTTCTCGCAAAGCTTCGTAATCGGACTTTTCTCACAGACTACACCAAAAATCTCGTACCAGCGCAGCCATCTCCACTCAGCACTGGTTACTACGACAAATCGGCTTCAAGCCTCTCATTAAAAGAGGCTACCAAAGAGGCAACTCGCAAGGCGGAGACCGATGCCATACTGGACGTGCTCTCCTACACCCGCTGGAATCGGAGAAAAACCGCATCTTTGCTTAAGATAAGCTACAAGGCCCTGTTAAATAAGATCAAGGAATACGAGCTCGAGGACAGATATCGGCAACTGGTCAGAGGGCAAAGTCCAGCTGACAGCAGGCACCAGACAGCAGGCAGCCGTTCGACGAGCTCAGGGCAAGCAGGCTCGGGGCAGGCAGGTTCAGGGCTCTCAGCAGCAGGAAGTAAATATGTTGGAGGTTAGACGCGTAGCCATTCGGCTAGTTGGAGGTTTGAGGTTCGAGGTTGGAGGCAATAAAGAAAAGTTTTTTGCCTCAAACCTCAAGCGAAGCAATAGCGGAGCGCTCCTCCAACCTAACGCCACAAAGCGTTCGTGAGGGGTACAGACCATGTTTAGGAGAACACTTTTACTCATAGGGCTTGCGGTGGTTGTCTCGTGTGCCAGTGACCTTCCTTCGGTGAAGACTTTGGCGCAACACGAGCAGGGTAAGCCGTCTGTCTCCAAAGAGGATACGAATTATGTGATCGGCCCCGGAGATATCCTCTCAATCGATGTTTGGAAGGAAGAGGAATTGTCCAAGCAGGTCTCTGTTCGCTTGGACGGCAAGATTTCCTTGCCCCTGGTGAACGATGTGCAGGCTGCCGGCCTGACCTCAACAGAACTTCGAACCCAACTTACAGAGAAATACAAGGACTTTGTCGACGTCCCCCAAGTTGCAGTGACGGTCCTCGAGAGTCGCAGCAAGAGGATTTATCTCCTGGGCAAAGTGACGAAACCTGGAGAATACCCCATGCAAAAGGACATGACTGTTGTTCAGGCAATTTCACTTGCAGGAGGCCTTGCCGAGTGGGCCGATTCTTCGGATGTAAAGCTGATCAGGAAAATCGATGGCGTGGAGCAAACATTCCTGGTTGACTACGACGCCATCGTTTCAGGGGAGGATTTGAGCCAGAACGTGCTGCTTCAACCAGATGACACAATATTCGTTCCATAGGAACGAGGCGCAAGGCTCAGGGCGCAAGGTGTAAGGCATAGAGTAAGGATTACGAATTTAAAAGCAGGGAGTCAGCCTTTCGACTGGCTCGGAGCAAATAGTCAGCAATTAGAAAATAAAACGTTCAGGAAGGAAATAATTATGATCATGGAACGAAATGAGTGCAACTCAGGCAGGTCGAAAGAAATCAAGCACAATCAAGAGTCAGAGGAAAAGTCGCCGACTGCCGGCTGCCCGCTGCCTGCTGCCAGCTCTCAGCGCAATGGTGCGCTGAGCTGGTTTGTGGTTCAGAGCAAACCCCGTGAGGAAGAACGGGCACTCCATTACCTCGAGGAAAAGGGTTTTGACACCTACTTGCCTCGCATAGAAGTTGTTAGCGTACGAAAGTTCAATAACGTTAAGAGTGAAAAACCCCTTTTCCCGGGATATCTCTTCTGCCGATTCACCAAAGAAGATGACATCCTGGCGCAAGTCCGATGGAC
>JARRNM010000166.1:0-9551 GCA_037384945.1 Deltaproteobacteria bacterium | reverse complement strand
CAACAGGGTGCATTGGAAAGCAGTTACATGCTCACAGAGCACCTTTTTCTCCTTCGAATCACCTAGTTCTGGGGAACCGTAATCCGGCATTTGTTCCATGAGTTTCCAGTTGTTGGCATCGGTTTTGTCCAAATCGAAGGTAAGTGGGTCTGGGGGATCTTCCAGGGTCCCCTCGTTGACCAGGCCGTTGTGATCGTTGTCAGCATCGAGGTAGCCATCAGGCTGGGCAGCATAGGTGTGGGTCTCGTTGTTGTAGGTGTCGAGCAGCCGCTCGCTTACCACAAGCTTATCCGCGGAGGGCACCTCAATCTGGTCGGTCTCCTGGACAAACATCACCACGCGTTCCATGGCATAGCGGGCCTGGGCCAGGAGTTCGGTTTTCTCTGTCGTCTGGCGATGGGCAGAGAGGGCGGTACCCATGACTTGGTGCAGACCAATCATGATAATCGAGAGAATAGCAATGCTAATGAGGAGCTCGAGAAGGGTAAACCCGGAGGAGACGTTCATAGTGAAAGACTTCTGCAAGCTAGCAAGCCGAGCAGGTTTTCCCCTTGCCTTCAATCCTTTGCTCTCTGGCATCCCGTCCTTCCAACATTCCATCATTCCAGCATTCCGATATTTCACACCTGGGCCCCCTCCCGGGTGGGCTGAGCAGCCCGTTCGTCGAAGACTAAGAGAAGTCGGAAGCACCGCTGGCTCGAAAAAATACGAGGAGGGAACTAGTATTGGGATTTGAGAGTGGCGAAACGAACGTGCTCTAAGGTGACAGTCAGCCGTAGCAACCCGCCCAGACCCTCGCTTGCATCAGTAATAGCCACAGTGGGGGTATGATTTTTTCCGTTATAATTAAAAGTCTCCTTATCTGCCTCGGCGGCCGAGCCCAAAAGGGCCGCCAGGTCAACGGGGTCGCCCTGGTTGATACTTAGGGTATCGAAATCGAGGGCCATTACCCGGTTCAGCGTGCCCCTGGCCTGATTGGCGAAAACCGTCGTCTCTTCATCGGCGCTGGCTGTCAGAACGGCAGGGGCAAAGGCGCGGACCATGGGCACAATGGCAATGGCAAGAATCAGCACCACCAGGATGATTTCCAGGAAGGTGAACCCTTTGTTGGTAACTGTCCTGAGATCTGGTCTGGACATGGGTTTTCTCATGAGTCTAATTGACTACGATCTTGCCAGTGGTCCCATCCACGTTGATGGTCCTGGTATCCCCTCCAAAGCTCATGACGAATACCGAGTCGTCAAGGGAGGAGTGACCATCCGGGTGAAATGAGATCATGCCGTCCGTCGGGGCTGAATCGATGCTGACCCCTTCAGAGGTCTGGGCCGTGTCGAAATCTACGCTGTACCAGCTCTTGTCCACCGGGTTGAGTACCACGCCATAACTATCTACGGGTGGTGCTGCATCGTGGTGAGGGTTGATATCATCTCTGTACCGGTAGTCAAAGACCTTGAACCAGTTTCCGTCCACATCCACCTTGAGGCCGAAGGGCCGCTGATGAGTCACCGCCAGACTCTGGGCATATTGGAGACCGGAGACCATTTCCCTCGCGGCCTCGTTCAACCTAGCCTCGGTCATCATTGAGTGCAACTGAGGCTCTACAAGCATCCCCATAATCCCGAGGATCATAATGACCAACAGCAAATCGAGGAGGCTGAAGCCTCTACTTCTACCCTTGAAAAACATCCTTCTCCCCGGAGAAAGGTACAACTACAGTGTCAGGTGGTCTGTATCGTTGGGGAAGATGATGCCGAGTTCCGGGAAGTACTGCCAACCTGCCGTACCGTCTACTGCTCTGACCGCGCTGAGGTCCTTTTGGGCAAGATTACAAGTGACATCGGCGCTGCCGTTGTAAGGGTTTTCCGGCAGGGTATTGGCTCCCAGTTTCAAATAAGGACCGAATGGGTAATTAGTTTCGTCTTTCGCGGAGCTTGTTACGCCGGCAGCATTGGAGTACATGGTCATCTGTGCCAGGAATGCAGTTGTGGCCGCAGCATCATCCGCTGCGTCAGCCCCGGTAGTATTGTTCTTCTTGCCCGGGTAAACATTGCCGTGCTGAGCAGCGTAGAGCTCGATGGCACTTCTCACCGTATTCAGGTTCGTTTGCAGACTGTTCGTCCTGGCGTCTTCAGTAGAGACGGTAATCTGGGGAACAATGATCATCGCCAGGATTCCCAAAATAATTACCACCACAAGCATCTCAATCAAGGTGAATCCCGACTGGTCCTCGAGTTTTTGCATCCTAAACTGCCTAATCATCACTATACCTCCTCTGGTAAGCGTCCTTAAACATTAAAATAAATTATTGAAGTTTTGCATTATGCAACTTGCATGCCTAGTGTATGGCATGTGCCAGTCTAAAGAGCGGCAAGATTACAGAGGCTACTATGACGCCCACCACTCCTCCCAAAAGAATCAGAGCAACGGGTTCGATCAGGGAGGAAATGTTCTTCAGTTCCCGATCTACCTCAATGTCATAGTACTGAGCGAGCCGGAGCATAACTCTGGGCAGATTTCCAACTTCCTCTCCCGTGGCCACCATTTGTTTGACCGAGTCCAGGACATAGGGATAAGTGGTGAAGGGCTGGGCGAACCTTCCTCCCTTTTCCACGTGATCCGTAATCTTATCTATGAAAAGCCTAAAATACCGGTTATTGATGGTAGAGCGCGTCACTTCCAAGGCCTCCAGCAAAGGGACCTGACTCTGCATCAAATGCCCCAGGGTTCTCAGAAGCTGGCAGGTATAAATCTTGTTATAGAGTCGCGACAAAATAGGTCCGCTCACACAAGCTCGATCGATCATTGTCTGACCTAGCTCGCTATCCTTCCAGAGCTTAACCCCGAGGACGAGTCCGAGGGCAATGATGATGTAAGCCCACCAGTAGCCTCGCAGAGAAACGCTGAGGGCCATGAGAAATCGGGTGCTCACTGGCAGGATCTTCTCCTTGCCCGCGAAAAAGGTAGTGAACTTGGGCAGAACACCCACCAGGACGAAAACCACCACCAGAAGCCCGATGAGGCAAAGGATGGCGGGATAGGTCAGAGTAGACCGCAACTCGGCGATGAGGGCCAGACGCTTTTCCTGCATTTCCGCCAGCCGTTCGAGAATCTCCTTGAGAAAACCCCCCGTCTCTCCGGCTTTGATCATACTGACGTAGACATGATTGAATATACGCGGATGGCGCCGCATGGCATCGGAGAGCTGCTGCCCCTCTTCTATGTCCCTGTGCAGGACGCGAATCACTGCCTTGAAAGCCGGGTTATTGGTTTGCTTTTCCATGGCTGCAAGTGCATTGGTAAGGGGTGTTCCCACCTCGAGCATTAGGGCAAGCTGTGAGGTAAAGAAAATGACCTCTTTGGATTTAACCCCAGACCTGCGGAATAGATCCAGACTCGCCTTAGGTATTCGGCCAGCCAGCGAAGTAGAGCTCCTCGCAGCCTTGGGGGAGACCCCTCGATCGTATTGCTCATAACTTATGGCCATGAAACATCCTGACTAGGTCTCAACCGAGGTCACTCTCTTGACCTCTTCTATAGTGGTGACCCGCTCCAACACCTTGTCGTAGCCCATTGTCTTTAAAGTTCCGTTACCGTCTTTCCGCAGGTATTCATGGAGAACATCGATAGTTGGCTCGGTGAGGATAAGGGATTGCAGCCCCTCGTCCATTTCAAAGAGTTCATAAAGGCCGGTGCGACCTTTGAAGCCAGAGTCATAGCACTGAGAACATCCCTTGCCCCTCGACAACTTGACCTGCTTGTCTCCATCGCAACCCAGTTCCTGCAGCACCCCTTTGGGGGGGTAGTAATCCGCTTTACATTCGGGACATATGGTCCTGACCAACCGTTGTGCCAGGGAAGCCAGCAAGGAGGAAGATATGAGATAGGGCTCGATCCCCATCTCCAGCAGACGGGTAATGGCACTGGGACTGTCGTTGGTGTGGAGAGTGGAAAGAACCAGGTGTCCGGTGAGCGAGGCCTGAATAGCGATTTCGGCGGTCTCCCGATCTCGAATCTCGCCCACCATGATAATGTCAGGGTCCTGTCGCAGAGCGTGCTTGAGGAAGCGGGAAAAGGTTAGGCCGATGTGCTCTTTTACCTGATTCTGATTTATGCGATCCAGTTGATACTCCACAGGGTCTTCAATGGTGACCAGGTTCTTCTCAGGTGCATTGAGCAGGGTCATTGCCGAGTACAAAGTGGTGGTTTTGCCGCTCCCTGTGGGGCCGCAGACCAGAAGGAGACCGTGGGGCCTTCGTAAGAGAGACTTGAAGCTATCCAGTATCTTCGGGGCAAAGCCCAGTGTGTTCAGGTCCAGCATGGCTTTGCTTTTGTCCAGGATTCGCAAGACCACTTTTTCACCGTGAATTCCCGGCATTGATGAAAATCTCAGATCTACCTTGCGTCCCTCCACATGAACCTGTATGCGGCCGTCCTGGGGTATCCTGCGCTCTGCGATATCCAGATTGGCCATAACCTTAAGTCTCGAGACCACGGCCGCATGCATCTCAATTTTGGAGGTCATGAGCTCATAGAGCACACCGTCTATGCGGAGTCTAACCCTGAATCTGCCTGGTTCGGGCTCTATATGGATGTCACTGGCTCCATCTCGTATGGCTCGCAGCAAGACCATGTTAGTCCAGTTGACCACGGGGCTGCCTTCAGCCATCTCGGCAATTTCGCTGATCTCTCTCTCAAAGGAGGATTTAACCAGCTCAATGTCAGACTCATCAATGTGGGCCATAACCTCATCCATGCTGACCTCTTTTTGGTAGCATTCATGGATGGCATCAAGGATATCGTCCGCCCGGCAGAGTACCGGCTGAACCTCGAGCCCGGTAATCTTGGAGACCTCGTCAAAGACAAAAAAGGCGTGGGGATCAGCTATGGCCAAGGTCAATAGGTTGTTGATCTTGAACATGGGGATGACTTGGAAGTGCAAGGCTTTCTCTTTGGGCAGGACATGGACTATCCTGGGATCTACCAAGCCCTTGCGCAGCCAGATGTGGGGGATACCCAACTGCTCCCCTATGATCGCGGTCAGTTCCTCTCTACTGAGGATATCCTCCTCCAGGAGAAGTTGCCCAAGAGGCTTTGAGGTCCCCTTCTGGTTGCGGAGAAAGTCTGCCAGTTGTTCGGCTGTAATCAGACCTTTGCCTACCAGAATTTCACCGATTTTTTTCCTTCTGGGCACAAAACCGCTTTTCATCGCTCACTCTTGATGGCTTCGTGAATGTCTTGGTAAACGTATAAGTGGATCAGCCGGGTTGCCACAAATATGTCGCGGCAGACGTCGTTCAAGCCGATTATCTTTAAACGGTTTCCTTGTTTTCTCAGCTCTTCATGCATGTACACCAGGAGTTCAAGAGCCTCGCTATCCAAATAACTCACAGCCTTGCAGTCCAGGATGAGATCGCTCCTCTGTTGTTTGAGACACTCCTCAAAAGTGGCCTGGAGTTCTTCACGATTTTCACAGGTTATGGCCTTTTTGGGCGTAAGAACCGTTCTGCTGCCTATTTTTCCTATGGAGATCGCCGATGTTGATTTCATGGTAAAAACTTCACTCGTCAGGACTGCATTCTTGCTTAAAGTCTTCTCTAAATACCTCTTTGAATACCTCCACCAAATCGGGGTCAAGTTGGCTGCCGGCCACCTTTTCCATTTCCTCGAGGGCTTCAGCCGGAGATTTCCCAGGGCGGTATGCTCGGTTCGAGGTAATGGCATCGAAAGTGTCGGCAACGGCAATTATCCGGGCCTCCAGCGGGATGTCTTTCCCCTGCAGCCCGCCGGGGTAGCCTTTGCCATCGTAGCGCTCATGGTGGTGCAACATCCCCGGTAGGGAACTGGCCAGTTGCTCGAGGGGCTCAAGGATAGTGTGTCCTTTCTGAGGGTGATTCTTGACAATCTGATACTCTTCATCCTCCAGACGCCGGGGCTTGTTTAAAATGGACTCAGGAATACCGATTTTTCCGCTGTCGTGCAGAATGGATGCCCACTGGAGCACCTTTTTCTGCTCCTGGCTGAGGCCCATACGCTCTGCCATGAGGAGTGAATATCGGCAAACCCTTTCGGAATGGCCTCGGGTGTAATCATCTTTGGCCTCAATGGCGTAGACCAGAGACTTGACCATGTTGATCACAAAACGTTCCAGGTCACGATAAAGATCTGAATTGGTGATGACCACGGCAATTTGCTCGGCCATAGAATTGAGAAGCCTTAATTCACTTCGTCGAAAAATCTCAGTAATATTGAACGATACAAGCCCCATCCATCCATAAAAGTTGCCGTTGTGTCTCATCTTCACCGCAAGAAAACGATAGGGCTCCGAGGCGTACTCTTCAAATCCCGGGGTCGTCCGCGAGTCATTGACGATAAAATAGTTCTCATCTAAAGAAGGTGATTTCTGAGGGATTGAAGCTATGAGAGTGTCGATAAAGACATCCTGATTGGAGATCACTTCAGAGGATGCTGGGGTGCTTATCATCGAATTGTACTCCGGCCTCTCCGGCAGCCTGGCGAAGGCAATGTCTGTTCGCATGGTATCCATGAGGTCTGCAACGAGATCTTTTAGCATCTCTCCCGAAAAGGTTATGGATTTTACCCGGCCGGCAATTCTGGCGTAGAAGCAGAGTTGTTCGAAGTTGTCGGTCAACTCTTCGGCCATCTGTTCCATTTCTTGTTGGCTGGCGAGCCTTTCTTCTAAGAGTCTAGCCACCTGACCCAGGAAGTTCTCCATTTCGGCTGCACCAGATGAAGGATCAGCTGCCACAGTTTGAGCCTGTAGTGGTTTGTGAGAGTTTGAGTTGAAGGCAATTAAAGACCCCACCACCAGATCACCTTCCTTAAGAGGAACGCCGAAAAGCTTTTCCCCACCATTGGACTGAGCATGATGGAACTTGGCCCCATTGATAATCTCCGCGCAGAAATCCTCTAGCTCCTCCTGAAGAGGAGCCATGTGCTGGTCAGAGTTCGCAGAGAATACCAAGCCTTCTTGGATGTCCCAGACCTGGAAGTTCAGGTTGCTGATCTTGGCAAGGCTTGCCAGGAATTTTTTAGCCGGGCCCATTTTTTATCACCCTTGGTTGCTAAAGTAGCTAAATTTGATACTGCCCTTTTCAGGAGTATATTTCACGGCGTTACCCAAGATGTTGATAACGCCGACCTTAAGTAGCTCTTTGTCTCCGAACAAGGAAGGAAAGTGATCCGGCAGGTCATTACGATAGTGAGAAAAGCTCTCTCCTTTTTGAGATCATTTATTTTTTCGCACAGTGCTTTGCCGTCAAGCTTGGGCATCATAATATCGGTGATCACCACATCTGGCTCCTGGGCCTTGATGAGCTCGAGCCCCTCCGCACCATCCATGGCGGTGCTGACTCGGTAACCCTGGTTTCTGAATTTGAGCTCGATTACTCGCCTGATATGGGCTTCATCATCGATAACCAGAACCGACTTATTGTTTTCCAAGGTAGTACTCCTCCTTGGGCAGCCTAATGATGAAATGACTTCCCTCGTCAACCTTGCTGCTGACTTGAATCTCCCCACCGTGAAGTCTGATAATCTCGGAAGTTAATGCAAGGCCCAGGCCACTTCCGCTCTGGGCAGTAACTCGTGGGTCTGTTGAGCGATAGAACTTGTCGAAGATACGGGCGAGATCCTCCTTTGAGATGCCATAACCATTATCGATAACCTCAAAAACAACAACTTCATCCTGTTCGTTGAGGCTAAATTTGATACTGCCCTTTTCAGGAGTATATGCTAAATTTGATACTGCCCTTTTCAGGAGTATATTTCACGGCGTTACCCAAGATGTTGATAACGCCGACCTTAAGTAGCTCTTTGTCTCCGAACAAGGAAGGAAAGTGATCCGGCAGGTTTCTCTCTATAGTAATGTTCTTTTTCTGCGCAGACCCTTCCACTGCGGTGAGGCAATCCTCAAAAAGCCAGTCGCTCTTGACCAACCCTTTGTTTAGAGTGAGATTTCCCATTTCAATTTTCGAGATATTCAGAAGGTTCTTTACCAGGCGCGTCAATCTTCGCGTTTCATCGCTAATGGTATTGTAGAATTCCTTCTGCATTTCAACATTGTCGACCTCGTCATCCATTAACATCTCGTTATATGAGTTAATCGTTGTCAGTGGTGTTAACAGTTCGTGAGTGATGTGAGTAATAAATTCGTGCTTAGCTGCTTCTGATGATTTTTCAGTAGTTATATTTTTAAAGGAAATGACTTTGCCAATTACGCCTTCTTCTTTATCCGCTAAATAGCTAGTAGAAACCTGAAAAGTCTCTCCTGAAGCCAACTCGGGAAAACTAGCTTCTATGTAGCCACTGTTTTTACTATGCTTCAAGTCTTCCTGTTGTAGAATGAATGCAGTAATTTGATCATGACTTAATATTTCTGCTAATGGGTGATCAATAATCTCACTGCGATTCTTGTCAAGAAGATTCAGCATGTATGAGTTGATATGAGTAATGTTATCTTGTATGTCTGTTACAATTATACCGTGGTTTATCGAATCGAGGATGTTGAAGATGTTGTTTTTTTCAAAGGAAATTATTCCACACCTGGTCGTCAAATTGATATTTTCCGTCTGGATTCTTTCATATTTATCCTTTAATTTAACTACCGAATGCTCTAAATCTTTTATGATCTCGCCAACTCCGCCGTTTTTCACTTGCGCGGCAGACTCCGGGCTTGAATCCAGGTAGATGTTTCTGAAATTTTGATTTACATCTTGGAGTGGGCGAAGCGCCAGGGTGACCCCATAGTAGACAATAACGCCCATGGCGAAGGTGAAAAAGGCCATCATGGCCATGAGCTTCACCCGGGCTGGAGTAAGTATGGAGATGGGGGGAAGATCAAACCCCATTCTCACGGTGCCACTTTTTTCTCCGTTCTGATAAATCGGTTTGGCGAATTCGTTGATAAGGTCATCGCTTCCCTTCATTTTGAAAGTTTGGTGAACTAGCCCGTTCACGTAAAGAGATCTTTGCTTGACGTCAGGCGGTATTTTGTCGACTACCTGACGGTGAGCCAGGGAGAGAAGCGGTGCGCCGGTCTGGTCATGGACAATGCAATAGACCAGACCTTCCGAGGTGACGTACTCGGCGAGAGTCTTGACGATAAAGTCACGCTTGCCCGAATAAAAATCCTCTACTGGATGAAGAGCCATGAGACTGACAAGATAGTCGCCTTTATTCCTCAGGTCTCTAATTCTCTCTTTTTCTTCATGCTGGATTAAGCTGTGGGAAAAGATAGCAATGCCGACAAGGAACATGACGACTGTGGCAATACCGAACCGCGAAATTTTCATGGGAGTTTCCTTCTTAACCGGTGACCATGGTGGTCTCTCGATTAATCTGTTGGTTCGGACAGATAGGAGAACATGATAATTTTTTGAAAGTTAATGCAAAATTTGTGCTCAACTGCTGCCCGAAGATAAAAACATGTATTTCAGTCAAAAGTTTAAAATCATTTGAATTACCGGTTCATGCCCGTATCATCTAATCCGATTCCAGGGAGAGAAAAAGTGCCCTCTCCTCCTCATTACGAG
>JARRNM010000165.1:0-8953 GCA_037384945.1 Deltaproteobacteria bacterium | reverse complement strand
CGGGCTGTGAGACGGCTGAATTTCTGGCTGCTCGCGGGGCCCGGGTAACCATCGTGGAGATGTTGAAGGAAGTCGCCACAGATCTGGGCAGTATAAACAGAGGCCTTCTGCTGGAACGGATGAAGCAGCTTGGGATCGACATAGTTACCCAACGAACAGTCAAAGAGATCAGGCCGGACAAAGTAATTGTCGAAACAAACGGCCGCACAGAGGAATTGAGAAACCCGGATACGGTAGTCCTCGCTGTTGGGGTACGTTCGGTGACCGATGTAGGAGAATTGCTGTCGGACAAGGGTATTTTGTATCATAAAATCGGTGATTGCATAAAGCCGAGAAGTATACTCGACGCGATACACGACGGTTTTGAAAAGGCGTATGAAATGTGAGAGAGTTCTCTACCTGGCACCGTTACCGGGCCCTCGAAAAATCGAATCGGAAGGTGTCGGTGAACATCAGACCGCGTGGTCTCGAATTCTGTTTTAGCTCTCATCTGAGTAGCGATGATAGACGATTCGACTGTATAAATAAACTCAACCCCGGGATGTTGGAAAATTGGGAAGGGTTCTGATTCCTCATTCAGAGTGACCAGGTACGGTTCAACCACAATCTTCTTGCCCAGGCTGTGGCCGAGAAATCGATACTCGTAGCCGGCCTGGGTGCCACGGCGTTGGATCAACTGCCCCTTCCCGGAGCGCACTAAGGTGGCATGAGCGTCCTGCCCCTCATCGAATTTGCGAAAAAAAGCTGTGACGGGCACCCGAATAGCCTCTGCCAGATTCATAAGGGTCGACAGGGAGGGAGAAGTGTGGCCGTTCTCGATCTTGGACAGCATACCGGCAGAAACTCCCGCCAGCTGCGACAATTGTTGAATGGTTAACTCGAGCTGCAGACGAAACTCCCTTATTTGCCGACCGATGGCAAGGTCCAGGTGCTTACCTGAGCGTTTTTCGGACACCTGATTCTTATTATCGTCCACTTCTGCTTTGGATGGTCTCATTTCATATTCCTATTAATGGCTGACGTGTGTTTGGTTGAGTGTATCACGAATGGCAACATGACAAGAGAGCTATCTATGTCGTGATACTTATCCATTACTCCTTGAATGTCGTCTTATCGAAATATATCTGGGCAGCCATACCATCACACTCTACTGTCACATCCGTGTATCTAACTACACAATCAGCGATATATTCTACTCTATTCTCAGGATACTGCGAAGCCATAGATAAGAGCTTATCGTAGCTCCCGCCGATTGCTACCGCTTCTACACCGATTTTTTCTAACTTAACAATTGTTTGCACTGCCTGACCAAGTGTATGCATACCGGCATATAGATCATCCGCTCTATACGCCCCGAATATTAATTTCCGGTATTTCGCAAACCTGGCGAGATCACTACCATGGGTATCTCCCACATACAGAAAGATCGTCCTCTCAGAGACATCAATCAGCCTGTTTGCAACAACTAGGTCGCCGTGAAATTGATTGAATCCAAACGACCGATTGGTCTGGAAAATCAAACGATCTTCCGGAACTTCGGTCAATCCTTGAAACTTTTTTTCTGGAACCTCAAATTCCCTGAGCTGAAACAAGCAGATTTTGTCCCGACTCACGCTGCCTTCTATCTCAACATGCTGTCCTACTCTATTTGATAAATACTTCACAATCTCCAACAAACCAAATGGATTATACTTAAACTCAGACCTTTGTCCATTGGAAAAATTATGGTAGAAAGGTACAGCCGTCGACTCATGCATATACATAGGTGCTGGATATCGATATGGCAGAGTCTGTATTTTTTCGGGATCTTCTAATCTCACAAGGTCAATTGTTTTTTGCTCGCAAATTGAATACTGGTTCGCCCAATAGATCTGGTGCAAATTCACCGCCCTGTCGCGCGACTCTTCTTTGTATAACATACACACGTCAGGGTCTCCCCTGACAATCTTGCTTGGGAGTCCCAAGCAAGCAACAATTACCGGCTCATCTCCCATGACGATGCTGGTAGAATTGCCTACAAATCCGCTTAGATCACCCCCGAAAGATTGCACCGCAATGGGTCTTCCGCTGGGCTCCCGATCATACCTAAAATCAACAAGCTCACCCGCAAGCACCTGTCCTATCAGGGCCCGTGCACCGGATTCTTTAACTCTTTTAGCTGCTCTCAACCAGCCATTGAAACTACCTTCGGGGTCAGTTGGATCATACAGGCTTGAATGGCTTTCAAATCTACCCGGCTCCTCCTCCGGATCTGAACTTCTTGACAAAATAATCTTCGAACGCTTCATATTTACCGTCATACGGGCATATGCTTCCTTGACCTCCGGATCTTCGAGGTCAACAGAAGCACCTATGGCGAACGTATCCGGAACAACTATGGGAAGCCCACCAACAGCATGTAAAGAGACGATGCTTTTTAGCCTGGCAAGGCCGGCAGCCTTGAGACCATATTCTGGCTCAGGATTTGGTATGTGTGACAGTTCTTCGAGACCTAAGACCCTGTGCATGACAAGCGGAACTCCTCGTTTGCCCACGCATTGGCAGCAATCAAACACCTCAACAGATGTGGAAAAAATGGTCTCACGGAAGTGTTGAGCCGATCTTTAATCATCGATCAGAAAAACAAAATACCCATTTCTGCCAGAATCACATCGCACCAAACCTGACCTGATTCAAAACTCGAATGGTTGTCAGGGCGATTAAAATCTTTCGGGGTAAATCCCGCCACCACGCGGAGAATCTTTCCGGATCTTTTTCGTACCATAAAGGAGTTGATGCCGTCATCCCGAATCGCCAGCGACCCATATTACCTATGTCTGCACCACATTTGACATCCTCGATGGCATTCATCGCTCTAGTAAAGGTCGCGGCTTGCTTTTCATCCGGCTCTTTTCTGAATCTGAAAATCAAATAAGTGGGTATTTCTCCCCCTGATCCCTCACAAGAGGCTCTCAATTCGATTTCTTTGATCTTGTCCAACTCGTCTAACGCCTGGAGTGGAAGATGTTCATCAACAGGTATTCCTTTCCATATTTTCTCTCGGTGCCCTGCCGTTCTTCCCGGGATGAATTTCGGTTCCCCATAGAGGATCTCATAAATAAATGACGGCGCATTTTTTGCCGCATACCCAGAGTCTTGCCTGAGAGTCATCAAAACCTCCCTCAGAAAAAAGAGCGAAAGCCATCCTCACTTACAGAACAAATAGTTCAATCACTGGATTTTCGCAAGCTTCAAAAAATTGTCAAATAAAACGTTGGCCGCCACCCGATACGCTATCTCTATTTGTTCAAAGGGCAAAATGAGGTCCTGATATTGCTCTTCATCCTCAGTCCACATGGAGATCATCTCTTGGTCCACTTCAGGGTGAAACTGAATGCCATAAGCATTGGGCCCATAGCGAAATGCTTGGTAATGGCAGCGGCTGGAGCTGGCCAGATGGACAGCTCCTGCAGGAGGTTCGAATGAATCCTCGTGCCACTGGAAGGTGATGAATTGCTTTGGCAATCCCAGAAAAAGCGGATCCCTGGTGCCCTCCTCAGTGAGCGAAATTGGGTAGCATCCCACCTCACCATTGCTTTGCCTATGCACCTTCCCTCCCAAAACATCGGCCAAAAGCTGGCCGCCGAGGCATATACCAAGAAAGGGGATTTTTTTGGCGACCACCTCCTTGATAGATTCCTTAACCTTTAGCAGAAATGGAAATTCCTGGCTGTCATGAACACCCAAAGCGCCACCCAGAACAATTACCCCTTCCACCCCTGAAAACTCACGGAGACGGTCAGGACCATAAACATGCAAGACCTCCAGCGGCACTCCCAGCTCTTGCAACACACTGAACGCAAGCCCGGGTGGACCCTCAGGGTCGGTTTGTATCAAAATGATCATAGGGCAACGTAAAAGTCAAGCTGGAGCATGAACGCTTTTGCTTCATGGATTTTTGCAGGTCAGAAACCCCCCGCAACACCCATGCCATACCTGGCTAATTACAGGCCAATAATTTAGAGTAACACAAAAAGATCAGCCTATTGTTTGCCCTCCTCGCTTAGTACGGTAGACGTCATGCGAATGGCTTAACCCTCAGGGGGTCGGTTACCTTACAAGTCTGCAGGGCTCATACTGGACAGGCAAAGAGAAATCGCTGCCGCGTTTAATGGCAGCGTCGAGGGGCCAACTGACAGAGTTCTCTCCAACAAGCGGAAGCAAACCGCTACTCAGTTCGAGCAGCAGTTCCTTGACTTTCCTCAATGGTTTGTCTCACCAGCCACTAACCGCCAGCAAATCGTTGTGTTCAACTGCCCAGGCGGGCCAATACCTGAGGAATGATTCTGTCCAACAACTCGGCAGATTCAGCCGTACCCAGCCTGGCAATGACCGTAGACTTAATGCGTGAGACCAGTTCTGGATCGACTCCTTTGGCTCTGTCAATGGAAGAAGCAGGAGTGGGAGTGTCTGAAGTTGTGGTCTTTTTTTGGACAGGTTTCAGACGCAAACCGAGCGCTGTCGCTTTCTCACGGGCCACATCGGTGACCACGACGTCGTCATTTATCTCCAGCTCGCTTACACCGGCTTGCACTATATCTTCGATATCGCGTTCGGTATAGAACTTTTTCATCCTCTTCCTCCTGCAAAATGAGCGGTATTAGTTGATTCCCGGGACTCCAGATGCGAAGGTCCCAAACCACTCTTGGTGAAACCGCAAGTAATCCCCACAACCAGCCACCCCTGTCCCTCCTGACGCCTCATCAGCTGTAAAGAGGGTCAAAGGTTTTGGTCTCCCCGGGCTTTTGCCGTCGTTGTTTATTCGGCCCGAACGGAAGCAGCCGATCCTTCCTGCCAACCACCATGAGGACGCCGACCCCAGGTGTTTTCCACCCTCCAAGAACATCGTGTCTCGCCCGTTTTCTGAAGTCAAATCGATTTTCAGCGGAAACCGCGCTGCACAGGTGGTAGCTCTGTCCCGCTGTATGGGGTCCTGGCCGCCAATAGTTGTCTGTCCGAAAACCAAAAAACCCCCCGAGTCGACTATTCTTCAAATGCACACCACCTTCACTTACGCCCTATTTCCCCTCTCTGCCTTCCATGCTTTCTATAATTGAAACGGCAGCCGCCCTGGCAGTGAGCATCTCCGCCTCCGTGCCGCTCATCCACATGCGACCGAATCGACCCACCGACACCACCTCAATGAGCTTGATGGTCGCTCTTTTTTCTGCCTCGTTGGCTGCGAGGTTGATATAGGCTGCCGGGGCAACCTCCATGACGAAGAGGGTTTCTCCCGTAACTAGCATTGATGCAGATCGACGACGGTTTAGCAATTGGGCTTGATACGAGTCCACGTTGGTTATGATCTGCAAAGAAGCAACTGAGGGTTTAATCCGGTCGGACTCCTTCAACCCGGCCTGGCTCAAAACAGTGGCCCCTGCCGATAACACCGCCTCCTGCGAATGAGAGTGAATTTCAAACATTCCGAACTCACGTTCAACTACCTGTGAGCCCGGCCTAGCTTCTGTGGCCTTCACTGCTACATCCACCAATTGAAAAACCACATTGCCGGGCGCAACCTCTATGAAAAGAGAGGCCATCCCTTCCACCGGTAAGTCGCCCTGGGTCACCGTTCCCCTAAAACCTGCATATTGCGGTTGCATACGGTCGAGATAGCAGTACGCCCGCAACTGAAAGTTCGGTACCAAGCTCATAGCATCTCGCAATCTTTAAGAGTCATTAGATTCCATTCCAGTGCAATATCTTGACATATCTCTTAGCCTTATTCTCATGACTTATCATGCATCGCTATCCCCAGGGGTGTGACCAGGAGGGGCAGACTGGGGATAAAAGTCGGGATGTCGAGTACTTGCTGAAAAACTTGCTCAATGCCGCTGAAACAAGCTGTGCCGCCAACCAGATAAATGGCATCAACGGGATAGTGCTCCACGTGGCGGGCGACAATAGTTGCCATTTTCTCCATTACCGGACGCACGACCGGGAAAAGTTGCTTATGGTTGCGTTTGTCTTTCTTGAAATCCTCGGCCTCTTCAAACGACTTGTCAAGAGCACCGGCAATAACTAAGGAGAAGTGGGTACCGCCGGTTGGTTCGTCGGCAGTATAAATCCTTTCTCCATTGCGGAAAACAGCCACCCCGGTAGTTCCACCTCCAACATCCACTACAGCACCGTTTTCTATCTGCAAAACCGCGTTGGCAGCCGTCGGCTCATCAACTGTCTTGTCGCATTCCATACCGGCGCTCTCGATAACATGTTGCGTAGCCCGGACCTCGGTGAGGGACACCCCGGGTGGGTAGCCAGTAGCAGCCGTTTCGAGCTCAAAACCCAACCGTAGCTCCACTTTCTCTTTCAATTCCTGCACCAGACGAATGGCACCATGGAAATCCACTATCAACCCATCACGCACAATCTGGGCGAAACGAGACTCGCCCGCCAATGGCTGCAGGTTTTCGTCGAGAACGATCAGCACCGTGTAGGCTGTCCCCAAATCCACACCCACGTGAACCACTGACTTGCGACCGCCTGCTCCACTCTTCCGCCGCGATAGGCTCCCTGTAGGGTTATAGTTGCTCGATCTGCCGCCAACTTTTCCCCGCCCGTAATCCATCACAGCTTCAGTACGTCCAAGCAATTCATTCAGGTCTGGGTTCATGTCTCAAGCAGCTTGAGTGTCTCTAACCTACCCAAGAGAATAATGTTTGTGGTCACCACAGTCGATAGCTCAAAGTCGGCCAACGCAGATTCCTGCCTTTCTAATCAGCGACTGTATGAGGATTCACAATATAAACCGGAACTGGAGAATTATGCAGGACACCCACCGCCACCGAACCGACAAAGACTTGAGCGATGGCTCGCCTGCCATGGGTTCCCATGGCGATCAAGTCAACATTTTCGGTTTTTGCGTACTTAAGAATTTCTTCTGCGATATCTCCACACCTCACCACTATCTTGCAGTTCTGGAGGGAATCGAGATATTCTTTCCTAAATTCGGTCAAGGCAGCCTCGGCTTGAGCCGATGCCTTCAGGTTACACTCGTCCGGAACTGTATACTTAATATGATACTTAAGCACTCTTTCGTGAGCTGCTATACTAAGAATTACGAACATAAGGTGTAGTTCAGCTCCAGATTCTTCTGCCAGCAGTTTGACCTTTTTTGCCACTTTGGAAGAGACTTCCGTAAGGGAGCAGGGGTAAAGTATTTTCTTGAATTGGCTCATAGCAAACCTCCTTCTCAGTGGTTTGAGTTGCAGGGTTTTCACTTAAACTCAATTGAGCGCAGCAACCACATGTACAACCCATAAGAGTTGTACCGACCATCCTTTTCTCACGGTGATAAACCTCTTGAAGCAGTTCATATCTTCAGGTCAGAACGTTGACCGAGCAGGTTATATATTCAGACCCTTTGATTCTCATGTAGCACATACGCTGAGTTTATTTGTAGCTACCCTTCGTCTCTTTGGGCAAAATCATCTCCACGTCAGAGTGGGGCCGGGGAATCACATGAACCGAAGCCAACTCGCCCACCCTTTTGGCATAGCCGCCGCCGATGTATTCACTGCCGATCAAGTGCACGTTGGCCGCCTTGACCATGGCATCTGCGGCCTCGATGGAGCCAATCAAACCCTTGGTCTCAACCATTCCCAATGCAATCATTTGAATATCTGCCATGATACGTTTCTCCTCTCTAGATTGAGTTGCCAAGCCAAACGTCTTTCCTCTGACAGTTCAGATTCACTTGGATGTTGCGGTCTCCTCCGGGTATCCACCATTCTTTTCTCAAAATTATTTGCCTGGTATTTTAAAAACCCTTTCCCGGTCATACTAGCGAAGGCTATGGTCGAAAAGATAGCATGAGGGCATACCCTCTATTCGCATCAATTGCGATAAAAGGAGTTTTCACTTTTGTTATCGGGACCTCAATTTCCTGTGATCCCCATAGGTGAACAACCCCTTCCCCTTTGGAGTTGTGGCCTTTTCCCCGGCCCTGGCGTTCTGCCGTTTTTTCAGCTCCGCAATAACTGCCTGCACAATGAGTTCTATTTTTGATTCGTCCATGGACACAATCCTTTCATCTGTAACAGTGCTCTATGTTACAGGCGCAAATAATATGACGAGCCCTCTGGCCTTTCCGGGCGTCGCGAGCCTTCTCTAGAGAATATTCACAGAAAACACTAATGCAAATCACCCAACTCATAGACAGACCTTCAAGACCCTAGGCTTGCTTGCGGTAGGTTATCTGCCCATCCGCCCTCAATGTGTCAACAACACCCATTATAACATTATCCACAGGTCTATCACGGGTTATATCGGTCTGCCGGGCGGCCGAGCCTTCAGCCACCAAAACGATATCGCCCTCACCCGCATCAACGGTGTCCACGGCCACCCGAGGAGTGCCGATAACCTTTCCCGTGACGTCGGTTTCCTGGACGATGAGCAACTTGCTGCTCCTGAGCGTCTCATACTTCATTGTAGAGACAACTAATCCTACAACACGTGCAATGAACATATTCTTTTCCTCTTCTAATTATAGCCGGCCAGAGCTTGATTGTTCTGAAGCTCCCAAACGTCCAGAGACTTCATCTAACTTTGAAAGTGTTACCTAGAGAAGCACACCTCCTATTTTCATTTTTCCCACCCTACCCAAGCCGGTGGAGAGGTCGTCCTTTAAGATAAAACAACCGAAAAACACTGGAAGAAAGAGCCCTTAAACTGCAATTCTCCGTAGAGGATTCCACAAGTGTAAATAACCGATAATGAACAACTCAGGAAAGCGTCTTTGTTCTCTTTCTATTCCTGTCTGGAGCTTCTGGATCAGGAGACCAGAAAGAAAAAGCTGTGATCAAGTTATCAACCTCCCTGAGGCATCCCTACTCCCAAAAACGAGCGCCCTTGTTGACGAAATCCAGTATATCCTGCCGCCCCATCCCTGCCAGACCCAACTTCTCCATAGTCC
>JARRNM010000164.1:0-9344 GCA_037384945.1 Deltaproteobacteria bacterium | reverse complement strand
ATGAAGGCCATCCTCAAGAAGGTCATTGACTCAGTAGACACTTCTGCCGAAGTGGACACCGATGATATGGAGGCTGTTAAGATCGCTATGGATTTCGAGGCGAAAGGAGAGAAGTTCTATAGGGAACTCCGCGACTCTGTCAGCGATCCCATCGAGAAGGAATTCTATGGCATGTTGGCTTCCATGGAGCGGGAGCACCGTCTTTCTCTTGAAGATACCTATGACTATTTTAAAGATCCCGAAGGATGGTATCGCATGAAAGAAAAACCTCATCTTGACGGTGGTTAAGTCTCTGGATCAACTAATCTTCTAGGGAGATTTTCCAACCCCTTTCCCTTTTCAAATGCCCCCGGCGCTTCTTGTGGGCAATTCGCTTTTCCCTAGCTGCCGATGGCATTCTAAGTGGCTTTCGTTCAGGTCTCAGTTCCAAACTCTGCTGCAGGAGTTCGACAAAGCGCTTCAAAGCCGCCTTCCTATTGGCGGCCTGACTGCGGGTTTTCTGTGAAACTACCCTCAGTACTCCCGCCTTGCTGATGCGAGTTGGAAGTCGCTCTTGCAAAAGCTGTTTCTGTTCGGGGCTGAGGCTAGGTGAGTTGACCAGGTCAAACCTGAGTGTTACTCGAGTACTCGTCTTGTTGAGGTGTTGACCTCCTGGGCCACTGCTGCGCGAAGAGGTGAACCTCAGTTCATCCTCGGGAATCCAAAGCTGGTCGGTTATCTGAATCATAGAGAGAATATAGCATATCCGCTTTCACATCTCATATCGATTAGCAGAAAACGGTAAGCGGTAAACGGGAGCTAGTAGTTCAAACCGTTCAAGTCGTAGAAGTCGTAGAAATCGTAAATGGTAAGCGGTAAACAGTGAACGGTGAACGGTATATGACATTATTCGTTATACGTTATACGCAAAAGTTAGGCTTTTAACTCGCTATGTTCAGATCACCCAAATAACCAATAACTAATAACGTATCACGGCACTGCCTGCTGCCAGCTGCTAGCTATCTTCCGTCGTCTGATCTCCGACCTCTGGCCCTTATCCCCGTCTCGCTCGACCTCTCGTCTCGCTCGTCTCGCTTTCCTGTACGCCAATGCCCTCTGCTATCTGTGTTCAGGAGGGTGACTTTGGCTGATCTTGGCGCGAATCAACTCAGGTGCCAATTCGTCTTTCTCGCCTCGTAATTGCAGCAATACTATTGCGGCAATCACCAGAATACCACCAAGAACCTGGAGGGGTGCGAGGGTTTCACCGAGGAAAAGGTAGGCAATGAAGCCGGCCGAGATAGGCTCCAGGGTGGCGGTGATAGCGGCACGGGTCGAGCGGATATAATTTATACCCATAAAATAGAGGCCAAAAGGAACAGCAGTGCCCAGGAATGCTATATACAAGAGCCCTGTCCATTGGGACCAGGTGAATCCCGCCACCAGGTAATGAAAGGGAGGATAGAAAATGTACCAGGGGATGGCTGAGAACATCAGAGAGTAGAAGAGGACGGTCCAAGGGGAGTAGCGATGCATTGCCCTTTCGCCAAGCAAAGCATAGGTCGCATAGCAAACTGCCGCCGCCAGGCCCCACAGTATCCCTGCGCGGTTCAGTTGCAGAAGTTCAAGGTTGTATCCCCCAACTACGAAGTAGCAGCCAACAAAAGATAAGAACAGGGACAGCAACTTTAGCAGGGTTAAGGGCTCTCTCCAAAAACAGATCGAGTAAAAGGCCACCAGTATCGGGGCCAGATACTGCAGGAGTATGGCGGCCGCCACTTGAATCTTGCTGATAGCGGTGAAATAGGTCAACTGAACTAGGGCCATCACCCCGCAGCCCAGGAGGAGCAGAAACCACAAATCTTTGCCTTGGATCCGAAAGAGATGTCGGGCGCGGATTCCAAAGAACAAGGCAAGAAGCAAGGAGCCGAAGGTCGCCCTTACCTGTACGACATCCAGGGGAGTAATTCCCTGGGCAAATAGCCCCTTTCCAATTGTGCCTGATGCAGCCCAGAGTATGGCTGCAATGATCACACAGAGATAACCTTTAGTTGAGTTGGTTGTCACGGCCATAGGTTCGATGGATTCGTTTAAACAGTGGGTGCAGGTTGTAGGTGTAGGATTGTTTCTCTAATCTTTCCAGTTTATTCAACCACTTTTGCCGGTATGCTTCCTGTCCTTTTCTGAATTGCTCTGTAGTCTTTTTCCAGGTGGGCTGTTCCATTTGCGTCTTCAATGCATCCAACTCGAAGAGGATAGGAAATAATCCCTTAAGTCTGACCTCGCTGTTTTCGCTGGTATCGACATTTTCTAAATAGTTTAATTTTCCCGAGGCCCAGAATTTCGCGTGTGCCCCTTCGTGTTGTAAAACGCTTTGGAAATCGTCATAGGTGAAGGCGGGATGGAACATCTTCGGGCCAAAGGTCATCCTAGAAGGATAGCCCCGGCCAATAGCAAGGGCATGACTAGTGGTCCGATAGCTTCCATTTTCAGTCCTAACTAAGGGATTGGTAACAGCAAAGACCTTTACTTCGTCAGAATATAGAATCTCCAGGACGTAATCCGGTGACCCCTTCTGTTGCACATACGATTCGATGAAGATTTTACGCAAGTGCGGTACTCTCTGAGCCTGGGTGAAAAACTCTCGGAGGTCATTGGTTTGGCCCGTGACCATGTCGGTGCAAAGGACAGTCGTCAGAACAGTGACGAAAAGTAAATAGAGTTTAATGCTCGAATGGTTACCTTGCATTGTACTCACCTGCCGAATCAAGGTTTCAGGTGTCAGGTGTCAGGTTTTATTCCCTATTTTTCTTTTTCCTGAAACCTGAAACCTGACACCGCAATACCGGAGATCTGCTTAAACCGAAGCAAACTGCAATTGGTGCAAACGGTAATAGAGCCCTCTGCGTGAGAGCAGATCCTCTTGGGTGCCGTGTTCGACAACCCGTCCCTTATGTAAGACCAAAATTCGGTGAGCTTGCCGTATGGTGGAAAGCCGATGGGCTATAACCAAGGTGGTTCTTCCTCGAAAAAGGCGTTCCAATGCCTGTTGAATCAAGTACTCTGTCTCACTGTCAATGTTTGCTGTGGCCTCATCGAGAATTAGCACTTTCGGATCATAAGCCATAGCCCGGGCGATGGCGAGGAGTTGTCGCTGCCCGGTGGAAAGGGTGACACCACCTTCCTGCAACTCCGCATCCAGTTTGCCGGGCTGGCGGGAAACCAGATCCTGCAGGTGAGCCAGGCGAGTAATTCTCTCAAGCTCTCTCGAGGATAGGTGGCGATTTAAGGTGATATTTTCGCTCAATCTCCCAGCAAAGAGAACCACATCTTGCATTATCAGTCCCACCTGGGACCTAAGCCAGGACAGGTCCAGATCTTGAATGTCTTTGCCATCGAGAAGAATCTTTCCCCCCTGTGGTTGGTAAAACCTCTCTATAAGATGCATCAGAGTGGTTTTACCGGCGCCGGTGACTCCCACAATTGCAAGGGTTTCGCCACTTCGGACCTTGAACGATATATCTTTCAACACCGGTTCGTCGTGGTGATAGCCAAAACTCACCTGTTGAAAGTCGATTTCACCCTTTAGCGTGTGAGGCCTGGCATTGTCGGAAGTATATTTTTCTTTCTCCTTGTCGTCCAGAAGAAGAAAGATGCGTTCGGCAGAAGCCATGGCCGACTGCATTATGCTGTATTTTTGTGAGACATCCCGAATGGGTGCAAAAAACATTCGCAAGTAAGAAATAAAGACCACCAGGGCGCCCAGACTCAGTCTGTCTGTCAAGACCTGTCGGCCCCCATACCAGAGGAGCAAGGCGATTGTGGTAGTAGCCAGCAATTCAATGCAGGGGAAAAAGACAGCTTGGAGAGTTATTTGTCTCATAGTGGCGCGGTAATAGCCATGGTTGAGAGCTTCGAAACGACTCAAGGTAGCCCTTTCTTGCCGAAAAATTTTGATTACCCTGATGCCGGAAAGATATTCATTGAGAACAGCATTAATCTTGGCCAATTTGGCTCTAATCTCCCGGTAGGCGGAGCGAACCTGGATACCAAAAGCGCGAAAGAGCACCACTATGAGGGGAGTAACGGAAAGGGTTACCACGGTGAGAGTCCAATCGAGATTAAAGAGGATCACCAGAATACCAAAGAGCAATACCACATCTTTTAACAGAGTCATCACCACGGATCCGAACATCTCGTCAAGGTTCTGAATGTCATTGGTTAGACGAGTGACCAGTCTGCCGACCGGATTTCGGTTGAAAAAGGAGAGGGACATTTCTTGCAGATGGGTAAAAAGCTGCATGCGCAGATCGTGCATCATGTGTTGACCGGCATAGACCATCAAGAAGTTCTGGCCAAAGGTACAAGCCCCGCTCAGGAGAAGAAGGGCGACGAAAATTAATCCCAAACGGTAGAGTCCGGAAATGTCCTCCCTGCGCAAGGCAACAATCTCAGCGGCTGACAATTTGGCCTGGTCTCGGTAGGCAAGGTAAGCAATTCCATTGGCAGTGTGAAAAAGACCGGGATGGGACTGAATTATCTCTCTTTGTGCTGCGGTTCGGATGGGAGTGAAATAATAACGCTGGTCCGTAATCACGTTTTTTTCTTCAAGCCATTTGAGTAGGCGAGGATCCACCTTGGTCAAAGCTCGCCCGCTTATGAAAAATTGTCCAGGTTCGGGGCCAAAGTTCAGTTTTCCACGGACCTGTTGGAGAAATCTTGTGAGTGGCGGTTCCGCTTGGGTTTTCGGCACTCTCACTTGTCGAGCAGAGGGCAGAATGTATCTGTCTATACCTACCTTGAGCAAATAAGGTAGGGCGAGGTCGAATCCGGTCAGCAGCAGAATAAGGAAGCAGCATAGGCCGATAACTTTGAGGTAGGATCGGGCATAGCTGGCCAGACGACGCCAGAGCGGCCAATCATATGGCTTTCCTAACTGTCCTTCCTCGAAGTAGCCGTAATTACCGTGCATGTTCCAGACCGTTGAAATCGTTCAAATCGTTGAAGCCGTAGAAATCGTAGAAGTCGTCAAGTCAGTTCACAGCCACCAGGTAGTCAATTAGAGAATTAGAAAATTGGGAAATTAGTGTGAAGAGTGCTCTATATACCGATTACCATTCACCCTTAAACGTCTACTTTTTAACGAATTACCTAATTACCTAATCGACTAATTTTCTAATTTCCTTTTTGGCTTGCTGTCCTCCGTCGTCTGCCCTCCGACCTCTGGCCTTTATCCCCGTCTCGCTCGACCTCTCGTCTCGCTCGTCTCGCTTTCCTCTATGCCCCATGCCTTTTCAAATCCGCAATCTTTACCCTGTGGAATCCCCCGCAGGGGGTCCGCCAGAGGCGGAATTCCACAGGGCAGGTCCGCAATCCGAAATTGAAAAGCTGCCCGCTGTCAGCTGTTATCCTAAGGTTGCTTCCTCGTATAACTCTTCCTCCAATTTCTGGCGGCGATACAAAGAGGCGTAGAGCCCACCAGTGGCCATAAGCTGATCATGAGTTCCTTGTTCAAGCAAGCGCCCCTGGTCGAGGACAAAAACTAAGTCAGCAGCACGCATGGCTTCCAGGCGGTGGGAAGCGATAATAGTCGTTCTACCCTTGAAATAGCGATTGAGATTACCGAGAATGATCAGCTCTGTTTGGAGATCTACCGAGGAGAAGCAGTCGTCTAGAATTAGCAAAGGTGAGGACAACAGCAATGCCCTGGCGAGAGTGAGGCGCTGCTTTTGACCACCGGACAGAGTGACGCCACGTTCTCCCAGAAGGGTGTCGAACCGCTGGGGCAGGGCGAGGATTTCGTCGAGCAAATGTGCCGCCTCAGCGGCCTTGGTAATCTCCTCCATACTGGCGTTCGGCTTGCCGAAACAAATGTTAGCTCGCACCGTGTCTGCAAAGACAAAGGGATCCTGCGATACTACCGCGACGGCTCGCCGAAGTTCTGCCAAAGACCATCGATGTATTTCCTCTCCTCCAAGGAAGAGCTTCCCGTAAGGTACATCGTAAAGACGGGCTAATAGCTGGCAGAAAGTGCTTTTCCCCGCACCCGTGCGGCCGACAATCCCCACAACCTGTCCAGGTTCGATCTTCACATGGACATCCTCCAGAGCCGGCAGTTTGGCGCTGGGATAGGTGAAGCTAATTCCTCGACCTTCAATGGCGCCCTGGATAAGGGATGGCTTGAGAACTTCCGACTTGGCATCGATTTCTGCCGGGGTGTCCAGAATTGTCTTAATTCGGCCTAGAGAGGCAGATCCACGCTGAAATAAATTTATCATCCACCCTAGGGCCATCATAGGCCAGGTGAGGAGGAGCAGGTAGCTGTTAAAGGCAACGAAGTCACCGGTAGAAATTGTGTTTAGAATGGTAAGTTTGCCGCCGACCACCAGGACCAAGGCCATGCTCAGGTTTGTAAACAGAAGACTCATAGGGGAGAAGAGGCCGCCAATTTTAACCATAGCGAGATTCACTGCAATATATTCTCTGCTGGTTTGATCAAAACGGCTCACTTCTGCCTCTTCTTGAGTATAGGCCTTTATGGCGCGAATGCCGGCGAGGTTCTCCCTGGCCCTTGCTGTCAGACGGGAGAAGGAGGCTTGCACTTCTCGGAAGCGCTCATGGAAAATCTTGCTGATGGAACGGGCGAAAATGGCGATGAAGGGCATGGGCAACAGGGCAATGATGGTAAGAGTGGAATTGATGTAAAGCATGAAGCCAATTGCAGCAGTTCCCAGAACCAGGGTGTCAGTCAGGGCCACCATCCCCATACCGGTTGCCAGCTGCACCGCTTGGATGTCGTTGGTGGCGTGCGCCATAAGATCGCCGGTGTTGGCCCGGTCAAAGTATGAGAAGGGAAGGGTTTGTAAGTGGGCAAAGAGACGATTCCGCAAAGCCTCTTCAACTTGACGGGAATGGCCAAAAAGGCACCGTCTCCAAAGGAAGCGGAAGGCTACTATACCCAGGGCCAAGGCCAGAACCATGCCGGCATAGACCAGAAGTCTGGAGCCAGTGCCTCTTAAGGTTCCGGCGAAAATATGGAAGAAGAATACGATAGTGGGTCATGGCTGGATATGTGAGGATAAAGCCAGAGATAATCTAGCCGCCGTGAATGACTCGGGCAGCTCGATGCAGGGGCCGTCTAACGAATGGCTCAAGGCTCACGGCGCAGGGCTCAAGGACTAAAAAAAGTTTCGCTTGCTCCTTGTGCCCTGTGCCCTGCGCCCTGTGCCAACTGTGCACGTATCTTTTTAATCCTGGCTTATGATTCCTGACTCCTTGATCCTTCCGGATCTGCTGTATGCTCATGGTAGTTCTAAAGCATACTCTTTTCACTTTCTTCTATGGCTTGGTCTACTTTTGCCTGTAGCTCCGGGGGTAACCCTTCGATTTGGGCGTTCAAAAAACCCCTAACGATAGTGGCCGTGGCCTCTTCCTCGGAGAGCCCTCGGGCCATCAAATACTCAATCTCCTCCTCAGCGATCTTACCCACCGCCGCCTCGTGCGACATTTCCACTCCGGACCTGCGACCTTCCAGCTCCGGTATAGCGTGGATGATGCCCTCATCGGCAAGGATAAGCCCGTGGCATTCGAGGTGCGCCTTGACATTCGGCTTCAACCCTATTAGATGACCCCTTGCTTTGATTACCCCTCCAGTTGTAATTGTCCTAGAGACTATCTCAGCCCGGGTGTTGGGGGCTTCCAACACCACCCTAGCGCCGGTGTCAAGTTCACACCCTGGGTGAGCCAACAGAATTGAGTGAAAGCGAGTCACCGCTCCAGACCCTATTAAACGAGTGGTGGGGTACATTTGCAGCGAGCGCACCGGCCTCAGGCTCACATAATTGGAGAGAAATAAACCATCCTCCTCAACCACGACACCCGATCGCGGTCTCACCATTACCTCTTCCGCCCAATCGTGAATCATGGTGAAGCTGAGTTTTGCTCCCTTGTTGACGTAAAACTCAGAGATGCCTATATGGATACCTGATTGCAGACTGGGGGCCGTGGCGCAGCCGGTGATGATGTTGAGTTCGGAGCCTTCTTCGGCGATTATGATGTTATGAACATTCTGGGCGGTATTGTCATGTTTCATATAAAGGCAGGCTTGAATGGGAGTGGTCACACGGTGTCCCTTGAGAGCCCGGATAAAGTAACCGTTTTGAAAATGCAATTCAGCCTGAGCCGTGTATTTGTCAGCGTCTACCTGGACGGCTTGCCAGTAGAGCTCTTGCAACCAGGGATACTTCTCCAGGGCCTGGGCCGTGGGTAGAATTTCCAGACCAGGCTGCTTGACTGCACAATGGAGAATCCGGTGGTCGGTTTGGAGAAAGGTGCCAGCCCTGTCCTGTTCATCTAGATCAACCCCTGACTGGATGATCTTCGCACGATCTTCGTGGGTCAATACCCCAAGGTCCAGGGGTTCAGTTTTATCGTCCGAGAGCAGTTGATACTTGAGCAGGTCAACATCTGTGCCAAATGCAGCCTTTTTATCTCTTGCCTGTTCCGCTCGTGTTCTTCTCACCTCTGACATTCGATGCAGTCCCGATATCCGTGTCGCTGGATTCCTTTGAAAAGTTCGCGAGGATTACCACTGCAGTGGATATGGCCGTCCAAGAGCACGTAGCCAGCGTCTGCTTCTATATAGTTGAGAATGAAACCCAAATGGGAGATGATCAGCCCCGACTTGGCCCGCTTACGCCGAAGATACTTTTCCAGCAGCTTGTTAATCGCCTTTCCGAGAATTTGAAGATTCTCCAAGTCGACTCCGGATTCAGGCTCGTCCAGCATCACCAACTCGGGGTCCTGTAGAAGCAGCTGGAGTAGTTCAGATTTTTTCATCTCGCCGCCGGAAAAGCCAACATTCAGTTCTCGTTCCAGGAGACCCGAAAAGTTAAATTTGTCTGCCAGGTCGTCACATGATACCGAATGGAGGTTACAGACGTCGAACACGTCCCGGGTCTTGACCCCCCGGATACTGGGTGGACGCTGGAAGGCCATCCCAATTCCCATTTTTGCCCGTTCGTGAATAGGTAATTTGGTGATATCCACACCTTTAAAAGAAATTCGGCCCTGTCGCACCTTGTAGCGACGGAAACCCATGATGGTCATGAGCAGAGAAGATTTGCCCGAACCGTTCTTGCCAAAGAGGATATGGGTTTCCCCGCTGGGGATGGTAAGGTTGACGCCTCTCAAGACTTCTTTGCCATTGACATCCACCCAAAGGTCATTTATCTCCAACATGTGAAAACCTCCGGGGATTTACTCGCCCTTGCCTGATGTGGGATATGTGATGTGAGATGTGGGATAAGTAAGAAATGGGCCTATTCGTTCTCGGCATATCTCACATCTCACATCACCCATCTACC
>JARRNM010000163.1:0-12857 GCA_037384945.1 Deltaproteobacteria bacterium | reverse complement strand
CCAGCATGATTGGCCAATACTTCGCCTCCCCCACCACTTTCCCCATGAAACTCGGAAAGGCAAAATGCCTGAAGCTCATGGCTCGAATTGCCCGCATAGTGTCTCCAGGTCGGGCACCCCTGGGGCAGTGGGCGGAACAGTCATTGCAGTAGTGACAAAGCCAGACATCAACACTATTAACCAGCCTGTCCTTTAGGCCCCACTGTGAATAGATCATCTCTTTCCGTGGATAAGGTTTTTGCTCTGGAGCAAGCTCACAAACCACAGAGCAGGTGGCACACTGAAAACACTTCTTTAGTGTGTCTCCCCCCGCCCCTTTGAGTTCCCGAACGAAATCCAGATCGGGCTCCACCAGGGTCGCAGCTTTGCTCTCTACTCGCACTGCGGATTCCTCTGCCATCTTTTTTACCTCCTAACTACTAGAAGCCCTTATAGGGATTGGGACCAACTTCATCCAGCTTTTCTGAGAACTCGTTGATGATCCTGGGCAAATCGGGATAGTCGCTGATCTGCAGCTGAATCAGCTGCACCCGGTCGGACTCGAGGGCCAACCGGTTTAGGGTCTCCGCAACCTTGGATAACCTAATCTCTGCCAGTTCGCTCCCTTTCATAAAGTGACACTGGTAATTATCCCCATGACGGCATCCTAGGAGCAGAATGCCATCGATGCCTTTGGAAAGGGAGTCGGCAATCCAGATGAGATTCAAACCCCCAAGGCAGCGCATGGAAATAACTCGGGCCCAGGGGCTGATTTGCTGTCGGGTTATTCCCACCATATCCAGAGCCGGATAGGCGTCGTTCTCGCACGCCAGGATGAGAAATCTCGGCTTTTCATCCCACTCATCCGGGACATTGATGCTCTTGATAATGCTGCCGATCATCCTAACCGAATAATTCTTGAAGGAGATGATCCGTTCCGGGCAGGCTCCCATACATACTCCACACCTGCGGCAGCGGGTGGGGTTGGGCAAGGGGTTGGCCTTTTCGTCTTCATTGATGGCGCCGAAGGGACATTCGACAGTGCAGCGCTTGCACTGGGTGCACCGGTCCATGAAGAAATCAGGATAGCTCATGTCGCCCGCCCGTGGATGGACGGCCATCCCCTGGGAGGTGAGCTCCATACACTGGATGGCTTTGAGGGCAGCGCCTGTGGCGTCGTCGATGGTACTTGGTCCATCCAGGGGAGCACGCACGCTTCCGCCGTAGTAGATCCCGGTCCGCCTGGATTCGTAAGGGAAGCAGATGAAATGCGAGTCCGGGAATCCATTGTACAAAGGTGGGGCCTCAGGTCCCTGCCTGTATTCCAGGTTCAGCATGTTGGATTTTATGATCGTATCGACCGGGGCTTCCTCCTCCTTGGCGGCAGCACCCTCTTCATCCACTTCCAGACCCAGGTCGATCTCCTCGCCGATGGCAGCTCTGGTCACCATTCCGGTTGCCAGAACCAGCATGTCCACCTTCAGCTGGATTTTCTCACCAAGGAGAGTGTCATTGACCTCGAGAACCACATTCTTGTTCTCGTCCTCGCTGATTGTGCCCACCTCGCCTTTGGTGAGGAATAAGCCTTCATCCTCTTGCATACTCTTGTAAAAGAACTCGTAGTGCCCCGGAGTTCGCATATCCTTATAGATTATATAGGCCTTGGCGTCTTTATCCTGGAGCCTCAAGTATTTGGCCTGTTTTAGAGACTCGATGCAGCAGGTGGAAGAGCAATAGGGTAGATGCTTCTCATCCCGGGAGCCGGCGCAGAGGATAAAGGCCGCTGATTTCACCGGTCGGCCGTCGGAAGGTCGAACGATCGTACCCTTTGCGGCAAGCTCTTCTATTGTTTCGTTGGTAACCACATTTTCGCAGGTCCCAAAGCCTAGATGCTTGAGTTTCTTTGCATCATAGGGTTTAGCGCCGGTGGTTACCACAATGGAGCCGACTTTTTCGCTCACTACATTACCGTTCTGCTTGATGTGTGCGGTATAGAGACAGGGAGCACCTTCTATCTTCTCCATGGTGGCGCCGGTATAGACCTTGATATTTTCCTGTTCTTCTAGCGCTTTGATCCGCTCGGCAATATCCACCTCTTCCAGGTCAGTGTAAGGCTGCTTCAGGGGAGCCTGTTTAAAGACTTTATTCATCCAGCCCCCTAATTGGGCTTGCTTCTCCACCAGCACCACCTGGTAACCGGCTTTGGCCGCTTCAGTAGCGGCGGTAATCCCGGCCAGGCCGCCTCCCACCACCAGCAGACTTTTAGACATTTCCTCTTCCGGCTGGAAAGGCTCGAGGGGCTCCATGTTCTGCGCCTTGGTTATCCCCATCCTCACGTAGTCCTCGGCCATCATCTGGGTGTCTTCTTCTCCCGGGGGCTGGCACCAAACCACTTGCTCCCTTAAATTTACCCGGTCAAGGACCACACTCGGCCCGAAGTCAAAAACATCCTGCATGACCCGGGGGGAACAGGCAGCGACCACTACGGTGTTTACCCCATCATCGCCAGCCAAATCCTCCTCGATGACCTGCACCCCCTCTTTACTGCAAAGGAACTCGTGGTCCTTGCACACCGCCACACTAAATTCGTCGTTGGCAACCGCAGCCAGGGCTTCCATATCCAAGGAGTCCCCGATGCCACAGCCCTTGCATATATAAACTCCTATCTTCTTCTCCATCGGATTACCTCCTCACCGTAGATTGAATGGCTTTGAGTGCTGCAGCAGTTGCATCCCGGTTGGCAGTAGCCACATCCAGGGGTTTTCTGGTGCAACCAGCGGCGTAGATCCCGGGCTTTTCATTTACAACAAAGCCACTTTCATCGTAAGCTGCATCAGTAGGCAGCTTATCGGTGGCTGTACTCGGCTCCATACCAGTGGCCAGGACCACCAGATCCACCTTGGCCTTGCTCTTGGAACCGCTGTAAATATCCTCCGCCTCCACCAGGATTTTGTCGCTGGCCGGATCTGCCTCCACCTTGGCAACTTTTCCCTTGATGAGGGTGACATTATCTTCAGCTGCAACTTTGGTGTAGAACTCCTCATATTTGCCCAAAGCACGAATATCAATGTAGAAGATGGTAACCTTGGCCTCGGGGAGCTGCTCCCTGATGTAAGTAGTCTGTTTCAGCGACGCTAGGCAGCAAATGTGAGAACAAAAGGCCATGTAGTTTTCGTCCCGTGAGCCGGCACACTGCACAAAGGCAACGCTTTCAACCGGTTTGCCATCTGCGGGGCGGATGATCTTCCCTTTGGTGGGTCCATCGAAGGCTGCCAACCGCTCCATCATCACGTTGGTTATCACATTGGGCACCTTGCCGAATCCCAGATTCTCCATCTTGCTGGCATCGTAGGGATTCCACCCTGTGGCCCAGACAATGGACGCCACTTTGAGGCTCACGCTCTCAGCCTGCATCTGCAGATCCACTGCGTCGTACTTACAGGCCTCTTTGGCCTTGGTTGCCTCCTCCGTGCCGATTATCTCAGGAGCAATCACATAACGCATGGGATAGGCCATGTCGTGAGGGAGATAGGCAGCCTTGATCTTGTCCATGTTGTAGTTGTACTCGTTGGGAATTTCCGTGGTAACCACCTCAGCGCAGGCTCCGCAGGCGGTGCAGTTTTCATTCACATATCGCGGACTGAGTTTTATCGACACATCAAAGTTTCCTTCTGCTCCGGAAATCTTTTCCACCTCAGCCAAGGTAAAAAATTTTATCCGGGGATTTTGTCTAATCCGACGGAAGTTGATTTCCAAGCCGCAAGTGGGTGGGCAGAGCTTGGGAAAGTACTGGTTCAGTTGCGCCACCCGGCCGCCAAGATACGGCCGCTTTTCCACAATAAAAACATCACGGCCCGCCTCGGCCGCCTCCACCGCTGTGGTCAGGCCGCTGATACCGCCGCCGACCACCAGGATACTTTGAGTCAAGCCCTTTTCGTCAGTCATCGGATTCCTCCAAGGTAATAGTTTTTATCTGGGGCATGATTGCTAAAGAAATGAGACTGAACCCTATGGAGGTTGCCCGGCGCACATGAATTTGTCACCACCACAGTTGTCGCCATCCATATTCAACGCCACTTTGCCGGGCAATCACCATAGGGTTCAGATTTATACAAAGATAGGCTTCGCCGCCCCAAAAAACGGGAAAGGATTTTGGACCAAGCCGATCGCTGGCGGCAGTCCAAATGCGGGGTTGGTTCCCTATCCTTGAATCCCATAGATAGCGGGATTATCCTGCAACTCTATTCAGTCTCAGTATTGCGGGCAGAATGCGCAGTTTTTTCAGATATTTGCCGGGGAATAGCCGGTCATCTCAGAAAGTTGCTCCAGGCGCCCGTTCGGCGCCTGGAGCAGAATCACTTAGCTTTCAATTATAAACCCAACCACTCTTGCACCGGCTCCTTGCGAATTGACCATTTTCTGGTCTCAGGATCCCATCTGGAGATGGTGAAGACCTTCC
The DNA here is from genome assembly GCA_037384945.1 of Deltaproteobacteria bacterium. Lineage (GTDB taxonomy): Bacteria > Desulfobacterota > Syntrophobacteria > BM002 > BM002 > BM002. Next base: position 8,419 of record JARRNM010000163.1, on the reverse strand, counting down.
AGTTGGCCTGGTCGAGGACCTCTTTGAAGTCAGCGCGGTAGTAGTAACCCGGGTAACGGGTCTCCTCGCGGAACAGGAGGTGCCGCACGTGAGCCTCGGAGGTCCACAGACGATGGTAGTTCTCCCAGGCCCGCATCAACTCGTGGAGGCCCGCAGCGCCCAGCAGCTTGGAGTCCTCATAGAGCATCCGCAACTCTTCCAGGGCTCGCTCGAGCATGGCCTTGTTGGTGGTGTACCACATGGAGGTACCACCGGCGTACTCGTCCATGATCTTGTTCAGGCGGAACAAGAACATCTTGGGCCGGATGTAGTTGGGAGTAATGTCGTCGGTGACCGTGTAGCTCTTGCCCTCTTCGTAAGTCTTCAGGGGCTTGAGGATCTCGGCCTTGATCTCCTCGAACTTGTTGGTATCGAGGGTCACATCTCCCGGGTTGTCCACCAGGAACTTGATGGCGGACTTACCGGCGATTCTTCCCTCGGCGTGAGAGCCGGAGGAGAACTTGTGGGCGGAGCAACCCACCCCGTCACCGGCGGTGAACAGACCATTCACCGTGGTCATGCGGTTGTAACCCCAGTTCCACTCGGGCGGTGCCAGGTCTGCAGGTCCGCTAACCCAGGCACCGGCGTGGGAGGCATGGGAGCCGATGAAGTAGGGCTCGGCTGCCATGATCTCAGACTTCTTCTCTTCAGGGAAGATATTCTGGCCGGCCCAGAGCAGCGCCTGGGAGATGGTCATGTCCAGGAAGTCTTCCCAAGCCTCGGACTCCAGTTCCTTCATCTTCTTTTTGTAAACCTTGGGGTCATCCTTGTACTTTTCGGCCAGGGCGGCGATGGCGCGCTCAGTCCTCATGAACACCGGGCCCCTGCCCTCCATGGACTCCACCATCATCTGGTGGTTACGGAGCGGCGTGGGCACTGGCTTGGCGGTGTCATAGGGGGCCCAGGGCTTGAGCATGTCCAGGTTATTGATGTACTCCTCATCGAAAGCGTTGGTGGCTGACGACTTGAAGAACAGGAACCAGGCGCCCACTGGACCGTAGCCGTCCTTGAACCGGGTAGGAATGAAGCGGCTTTCCATCTGGGCCAACTCGGCCCCAACCTGGGCCATCATGGCGTAGTTGGAACCGGCATTCCAGGGTGGATACCAGGTGCGGCCCAGACCCTCGCCCACGGAGCGCGGTCGGAAAATATGCACCGCGCCACCGCACATGCAGCAGATGGCCTTGGCCTTGATGATATAGACCTTGTTCTCGCGGACGGAGAATCCGGCGGCGCCAGCGATCCGTTTGGGATCATTGGCGTCGGTGAGCAGCCTGACGATGAACAGCCGCTCGATGATGTTGTCCACCCCCAGGGCGTTTTTGGCTGCCTCGGCCACGATCACCTTGTATGATTCGCCGTTGATCATGATCTGCCAGCGGCCAGCCCGCTGATAATTGCCCTCGGCATCTTTCCAGATGGGGAGTCCCCATTTCTCGAAAAGGTGCACCGAGGAGTCCACGTGGCGGGCCACGTCGTAGACCAGGTCTTCGCGGACGGTGCCCATCTGATCATTTTGCACGTAGCTGACGAAATCCTCAGGGGTGTTTTCGTCGCGGTCAATACCTATGTAAGTGTTGATGGCGGAAAGCCCCATGGCCACCGCACCACTGCGGTCCATGGCAGCCTTGTCCACCAGGAGTACCTTCAGGTTGTTCTTCTTGGCCCAGTAAGACGCCTCCAAGGCCGCACCGCAGGCGGACATGCCGCCGCCGACGATCAGAAGATCAGTACTCAGTTCGACGGTTTCAAAAGCCTCCATATTTTCACCTCCTCCATTACTTCTTGGTTGGCAGCGCAGCAACTCCCAGTGATGACGGCTCAGTCACAGGTTCTGGTCGTTGAGGTCCCCAGCGCCCTCGGTGAAGCCGCCATCGGGCACAGCACTGCCTTCCGCGGTGGTGCGGATGGGGAACTTGAAGCGCTTGATGGTACCGTTTCTGAACTTGACCGTCCACATGATGTCCTCTGAACCACGCAGAGGCACGACGCTGGCACCCATGGGCACGAAGTCGGCGTAACCACGAACGTCAATGGCCTGCTGGGGACAGATCTTTACGCAGTTATAGCACTCCCAGCAAAACTCGGGCTCCTGGTTGTAACCCTTCATGGCCTCCGGATCCAAGACCATCAGGTCGTTGGGGCAGATGTACATGCAGGCGGTTCTGTCCTGCCCTTTGCATCCGTCACATTTCTCATCAATGACGTAACTTGGCATTGATTTCCCTCCTAAAGTTTTTTGACCAAAAAAATCGTACGTAATCAATCAACACAGCTCCGGAGTTCCTAAACTCCGGAACCCAGCTAAAAATAGCCTGCTAATCACCTCCCTTCCCATGCGTGCTCTTCAGCCGTTAAGTGGTCATAGAAAGCAGTAATTTCTATGCCGTTAGTAAAATCGGCGGGATGTAATCTCCGCCCTAGCCAGTATACCTTTGGTCGGCTTCGACCAATTGTCGGACTATCTCTTGATGTCCTTCTCGGCATCTCCGGTGGCGTGGCCGTGGAGTTTGATTTCCACCTTCTCCTCGAGACCAGCGTAGTAGTCCTGGAGAATCTTTAACCGTAATAATCCTGGAGAATCTTTACCACTTCCGGCCTGGAGAATTCCTTGGGCAGTTCACCGCCCTCGGAGAGGGTCTTGCGCACCATGGTGCCGCTGAGCAGCAAACGGTCCTCTTTGCCGTGGGGACAGGTCTTCATGGAACACATACCGCCGCACTTGAAACAGTGGAAGGTCCAGTCAATGGGAAGCGGCTTGAGCTCCAAGGCCCCCTCAGGGATCTTGTAGAAAATTTTCTGGGCGTCGAAAGGACCGTAATAGTCACCCACACCGGCATGGTCGCGCCCGACGATCAGGTGGCTGCAGCCGTAGTTCTGCCGGAAACAGGCATGAAGCAAGGCCTCCCGGGGACCGGCGTACCTCATTTCCATGGGGTAGCCGCCCTGGATAACCGAATCCTTGACGAAGTAATTATCCACTAGAGCCTGGATCGCCTTTACCCGGACATCAGCGGGAATGTCACCGGCTTTCAGTTTGCCCAGAAGCTGATGGATATAAAGGCCGTCACTAACCTCCAGGGCGATTTTGGCCAGGTACTCGTGGGAGCGATGCATGGGGTTACGAAGTTGCAGGGCTGCCACCGTGCGCCAGCCCTTCTCCTCGAACATCGCCCGGGACTGGGCCGGTGTCTGATAAAGACCGGGAAACTCTTTGGGGAAGTAGCTCTCGCTCAGCACCTTGATGGGGCCTGCCAGGTTGACCTCTGCCTGGGCCATGACCTTCTGCACTCCGGGATGACCCTCGGCATCATCGGTCCAGAACACTGACTTGCACTCGTGGACCTTGTCGATGGTGTATTTCTCCGTTACCTGCATGGTGGCAAGAATCTCGTTAGTCTCCGTGTCGAGGAGGGCAACTTCCTCTTTGGCGCCGATACCGTCGGCCAATTCCTTGCTGGCCGACAAAGTAATGGGGATCGGCCAGAAGGTACCGTCCGCCACGAGATAGTTGTCGCAGACACCCTTCCAATCGTCATGGCCCATAAACCCCTCTAAGGGGGTGAAGGCACCGATTCCCAACATCAGAACGTCAGATGCCTCCCGGGAAGTCATGGGAACCTGCTTCAGGGTCTTGGCCTTTTCAAGCTCTGCCTTGAGCGCATCACCTTCCAGCAGCAGAGGCTTCAACTTTCTCTCTTTTCCATGTGGAGGTACTAACTTCGACATTTCCTGTTCTCCCTTCTTCGATGAATATTCATTGTATTAAAAACTGTAAGAACTCTGGCACTTTTGCTAGAGGTGGACTTTTCTGGACTCAGCCGTCCCACAGGCCCGGTACAAAAAGCACAAATTTATCCTACCCCGCCCGATGTTTGTGAAAATTTGCTCTAACCTCAATGTATAAGGTCTTTCTTGTCCCTGCAGCGTCGTGGTTCGGAAGTTTTTTTCCCTTTCAGGTGGCGGGGAAAATCCATTCACGGGACCGCGGGTCTGCTCGTCCTTCCACCCTTCCGGTACAAGAGACGGTTGGTTTTCGTTTCCCTAGACCGGAAGTCCTTTTAAAAACAGGCTCAAAGAGGAGGCATCCTCTAACACAACCCCCCTCATGCAAGACTCAGCTTCAAACTGAGCACCACCCCTTTGTTTTTTTCACAAATCTCTCTCCTTGGGAACGGATAGTATAAGATTCGAAAGTTGTTGACTTTATAACAAAAAATCTATAATTCGAAATAGATTTCGGAATGGGTTAAGCAGATACTGGAGACTAGATTCTAGGTGCTAGTCTAGTGATCACTCTTTGGCAGGCAGAGACGGTTGCCCTACTGGATTCTGCATTGGGAATTCAAAGTTCTGACCTTTAGTTCCTACTCTATGCTCCATGCCCTATACTCTATGCCTTGTCAAATCCGAAATCCGCAATCCGCAATGACGAGAGGTGAGAATCTTGTCGACGAGTCGGCCCTTTCCTCTGTATGGTTGGCTAGCTCTTGGTGCACTGCTCACTGCCCAAGGTCTCCTTTTTTCCGGGATAGAGGTAGTGCGCTATTGGTTTTTTCCTCTGGCCTGGTGGCCTTACATTGTGCTCATTGACGGACTCGTCTATCAGCGCCAAGGATCCTCCCTCCTAACCCGCCATCCTCGGGAATTTCTCCTGCTTCTTCCCTGGTCCGTCTGTTTCTGGCTCATCTTTGAATTGTTCAACCTAGCCTTGAACAACTGGCACTATGTTATGGTCCCCGAGAACTTAGTGGAGCGGTGGATTGGCTATGCAGTCTGTTATGCCACCGTGCTGCCTGGCCTTTTTGAGACCATGGAACTTTTACAAGCTTATGGTCTTTTCTCCAAAAAACGTCTCAAGCCTATTCCTGCCTCCAACCGGTGGTATCTTCCCTTTGTCGCTGCCGGTCTCCTTTTCTTTGTCCTGCCCCTAATCTGGCCTCATTACTTTTTTCCCCTGGTCTGGGGAACTTTCGTTTTTCTCCTTGAGCCGCTTAATCACCGGTTGGGTCTGCGGTCTCTGATGAGGGAGTGGCAGCAGGGATCTCTGCGCACCTTTTTTCTGCTCCTCGTGGCCGGAGCAATTTGTGGTCTCCTCTGGGAATTCTGGAACTACTGGGCGCTCACCAAATGGGAATACACCGTCCCTTATGTGGGCTGGCTCAAGGTCTTTGAAATGCCGGTCCTTGGTTTCTTCGGATTTCCCCCCTTTGCCGTGGAATGTTATGTCATGATGAGTACGGTTACCTTGCTTCGCCAGGGACGGGGTTGGCAAGACCCGACCTTGCCAATGAGCAAACCCCATCCAGGCATAACCTTGATGATCTATGGGTTGCTCGTCATTTTCTGTCTTTTTGCCTTCCACCTCATCGACCTTCACACCGTTGCCTCATGGCGACCATAGGTCAGCTGGCAGCGGACAGCTGGCAGCAAGCACCCCAACGTGGAACTCGGAATGCGGAACGCGGAATATTTTGGTAAAGAGAAATCCCAGCAAGTTTTGTCTTTAGTTTTGTGATTCCCCGTTCCCCGTTCCCCGTTCCCCGTTCCGAGTTGCAGTGTCTTGTGCCTAGTTGAAACGGCTGCCTGCTGACCTCTGACCTCCGATCTCTGATTTCTCACCCCATGCTCTATACCCTATACTCTATGCTTACTGCCTTGACCCTTCTCTTCCCACCGGTTAATAGTTAAGCTCCCATTGGCAGGAAGGAATATTTCCGTGGAGCCGACCACAGTTTATCTGACAAGCTTGGGTTGTCCTAAGAACCTGGTTGATAGTGAGGTTATCCTTGGCTTTCTCACAAATGCTGGCTACAAACCTGTGCTAGAACCACTCGAGGCCCGACTCATTGTGGTAAACACCTGTGGGTTTATTACTAGCGCCACCGAGGAATCGATTGAGACAATTTTGGAACTGGCTCAAGCGAAAAAATTGGGCAGGTGTGAGTTCCTCGTGGTGGCAGGATGTCTGCCCCAACGCTACGGTCGCAAATTGCTCAAATCCATGCCTGAAGTGGATCTGTTCATAGGCACCAGCTCCTTTGTTCATTTGGTACACATCCTTGCCCACTATCAAAAGGATGACCGGCAAAGGCTCATTCTGGAGCCGCCCAGATTCCTCATGACCGCGAAAACTCCCAGAACTCTTTCGGCCCCTTTTTACAGTGGTTACCTCAAGATTGCAGAGGGCTGCAGTAACCGCTGCTCTTTTTGCACCATCCCTGCTATCCGTGGTCCCTATCGCAGCAGACCTCTGAAAGACTTGCTCCAGGAAGCCGAGTGGCTAGCCTCCAAGGGGGTGATTGAACTCAACCTGGTGGCCCAGGATACCACTGCCTACGGAACGGATCTGGACCCTGCGTCCTGTCTGCCTGACCTTTTGGAGGGTTTGGCAAGAATCGGCAAGTTTCAATGGATCCGCCTTCTCTACGGCTATCCGCAAAAGATCGACGGTAGACTGCTGGAGACTATGGCGTCACATGAGGCCATCTGCAAATACCTCGACTTGCCTCTGCAACATGCGTCGGCCCATCTGCTCAAGGCCATGGGCCGAAGGGGCTCAGCCGAGGAATTCCTTGAACTCCTTTGTCTGATCCGGCAGTACCTTCCTGAGGTTACCTTGCGGACGACACTAATAGTCGGATTTCCAGGGGAAACGGAAAAGGATTTTCAGGAACTTTACGAGTTTGTCGAGCGGGCAAGATTCCAGCGACTGGGGCTATTTGCTTATTCACCCGAGGACGGAACTCGGGCAGCCCTCTTCAGTGAACCAGTAGAAGAATCTGTTAAGATTCACAGAGTGGGAACCCTGGCGACTCTTCAGGAGAAAATCAGCCTAGATTATAACAGCCGCCTGGTGGGAACAGCCCAGCCGGTTCTTATCGAGGGGGTTAGTGAGGAAAGCGACTTGCTGTTACAAGCCCGTCTTGCCTCGCAGGCACCGGAGATAGACGGTTGTGTCCTCATAAACAAAGGCTTCGGCAAGGTTGGAGAAATAGTTCTAGCGCGAATAACTGAGGCTCACCCCTATGATCTGATTGGTGAAATCGACGAGTCGCCAAATCCACCTTCCAAATATGCTCATGAGTAATGCTTTGAGTTTCATGTGGAGTGTTCCTGATCGGCAGCAAGCTACCAGCCTGGGTACTTCATGAATTCACGCCCTGGCGTGACTGCGACCACGGATATGGCCGTCCTTCCTGCCGTCCTCGGGTGTCGGCCCCTGCGACGTACCATTCAGGTATGCCTCGGAACCAACCCCGCGGCAGCGCGGAACGGTTGCCGGGTGGCACACCCATCTTCGTGGTCTCGCGATAACAATTCATGAAGTACCCAGGCTAGAGGCAAACCGCCGAGAAGCGGGACGGCTGAACCGTATGGAGCAATGTGACGCAAGCTTGCCTCCGTGCAGGCGGAAGGCGGAGCGATCGAGGGGAACGGTCCAAAACCTGTCCCTGCAAAAGCAGGGATGATCCGTTGCAGATGTATCAGGGAGTCCGAATTGTTTTGACAACTAACTCAATTTGGGCTATGAAGAAGTGTTCAAATTTTTTCCAGCCTAGACTTTAGCTAAGGAACCCCAACATTGTCCCTCAAGAGTACCGCAGAAGATTTCATTCACCAGCAGTATCCTCTTTTTGCCCAGCTGGATGAAGATCTGCAGCGCATAGAGGAAGAGATTAACAAAAATCTCCAGTCCAGCGTGCCCCTCATCGCCTTGGTTACCCGTTACATTATGCGAAGCGGGGGAAAACGATTGCGCCCCTTGTTGACGGTCCTGGCCGCAAGGCTTTTGAACTATCAAGGTGACGACCACTACAGACTCTCCATCGTCTTCGAGTACCTGCACGCAGCCACCCTCCTCCACGATGATGTGGTGGACCATGCCGAACTGCGCCGGGGCAGACCATCAGCCAACACTCTCTGGGGCAATGCGGCGGTCGTTCTTGTAGGGGATTTCCTTCTCGCCACATCTTTTTTCCTCTCCGTGACGAGTGGCAACTTGAAGATTCTCAGGATTCTCTCAGAGACTACCACCTCTATGGCTGAAGGCGAGGTTCTCCAATTGATCAATAGTGACAATTTGGAGATTAGCGAAGAGGAATATATTGAGGTCATAAGGCGCAAAACGGCGATTCTTATTTCAGCGGCATGTCAGATTGGTGCCCTTCTTGCTCAAGCAGACAAAGAGCAAGAAAGAGCCATGCGTAGTTTTGGGCTCAACCTGGGCATTGCTTTTCAGCTCAGAGATGACTTCCTGGATTACACGGGCAGCGCAGAGGAGTTTGGCAAGCCGGTGGGCAAAGATCTCCAGGAGGGCAAAATTACCTTACCCCTGATTCACGCCCTGCAATCTAGTAATGATGGTGACCGCCAGCGT
>JARRNM010000162.1:0-7351 GCA_037384945.1 Deltaproteobacteria bacterium | reverse complement strand
TAATCCAGCAACCTGACAGTACCATCGAGTTGAACAATGATGTGCTCGGGTTTGATATCCCGATGCACGATATCATGCTCATGCGCATAGGCTACAATATCCACTAACTGGAGGACCAGGTTTTCTTTTTCGTGTTCTTTAGGCGAGAATTCCATGAATTCTTGGAGAGTCCACCCCAGGATAAATTCCTGCACCAACACCACCCGACCATGATCCTTGACAACATCGATGATCTTAACGGCACTGGGATGGCCCTCCAACCGCTGGCAAATCTCCGCTTCACTGCGAAACAGAGCATTATGCTTACTGTTGTGGGCAATCTTGACCACGTAGAAAGGACTCCCGCCCTCCTGCTCAATATCGCGTACTTTCCAGGTTTCTCCAAAGGTGCCAATCCCCAAGCGCGCAACCTTTTCGTAACGCTGGGCGATCAATTGTCCCTTGGTGTGCTGTTCGGTGCCGAAGGAGATAGCAAGGTCTTTGGTGTGGTAATCGTGGGGTTCGTGTATAATTTGGAGATCGCGCTTTTCCGCTTTGAGAATGTTCAGTGACGCACTTCCACTCTTGCTGGTGAGTTCGATGACCACCTGGGCAATCTGGTTGATCTGGGCTCGGAACCGGGCAGAATGAGCACTCTTTTCTATGATCCAATAGGCAATCGTGTTTAACTCGTACAAGCGCGGACATGAATGGGAGTAGAAGTTGATGACATGTTCTTCGCTGCCCCAGAGCTCCTCCATGCCGGTAATACTCTCGAAGATAAAGCGGACGTAACCTTCCATAGGGGCATGGACCCCATAGAGAACATCCATGAAGTGGTCTATATTGCGCGGTTCTGCCACCTGTATGATGTGGCAGGGCCATTTCGCTTCCTTTTCCTGATAAAATTGGAGGAAAATCGGAGAACCGGCGCCCTTGCCTTGGGTGAAGCAATCCAGAATGGTCAGGGATGGGCTCTCACCGAGGGGCCCCAACTTATCCAACAGGTTCTTGGGTGAGCGATCAAAGGTGACATAGATAAGGGGTTTGTTCAACGCCTGAGAGGCTTGAATGAAGTTGAGACAAAAGAGGGAAGCCAGGCTGCCGGCCTCATCATACCAGACCACATTGTCCCCGATGAACAGGCCATCCAGAAGAACGTCCAGCTCATTTACGCCAGAAGCTACCCGCTGCCTCTCTGATCTAATTGAGATCATCGGGCATTCCTCGTACGTTTACCCAATCGGGTTCTCAATCCAACCTAATGGATTTGCCTGCCGTAGTCAAGCGGAATGACTCTCCGGGAGTTTTTCCAAAAATGTCATTAGCGACGGCGGCCAAGGTAAAAACTGTTCTGTCGGTGTCCTCCTGGTTTCTAGGACTAAAAGGATTTATCCTCTGCCGCAGGGTGGGTTCAGCCCAGGGGAATCCTCATTACTGTGTAATGTTTGACGCTCATCCCTGGCAAAATGATGTGAAGAGTATCTTCCGATACGGCTGGCTATGACACACTTACTACCTTTTTTGTTGAAATCCATGAATCACTTCGTTATATTACATGCACACTGTCGAAGAAGTCAGGTTTCCATGACGGCCTGAATTTCAACGTGGAAATTGATCAGGGTGAGGAGTGGCGTTCAGCTAGCGGTATTCATTTGAGACCAGCCCCAGATTACCTTATCTAAATGCCTTCGTGCCACGCCATACCCAAACCCTAGGCCAGGGTGGAAAGAGCGGACCAAGGAAGTTCCTGCCTGAATCTCTCCCCAAGGAGTTACTAATTGAGTCTGTGAGGCGTGGCCTGAAGCACAGGTTGGTGGTGGTAATCTCGCCAAAGGCATTGGCAACCAGAGACCTGAGTCGCAGATTAAACAGCAGCTAAATGGTTCTGCTGAGAATGTTGAAATTAATAAGATGAACAAAAACTTTAGGCCGAAAATAACCGTTTTCCACTGCATCAACGCTTTTAGTGATAAACGCTCTTCAACTCTAACCGGCGGGGATAATTTTGAAACCCAGCTGGTTAAACTTCCTTGTTCCAGCATGGTGAAAGACGTTTATTTGCTCCGCGCCTTTGAGGCCAAGGCGGATGCGGTGGTGGTTCTGGTCTGTCCCGAGAGGCGGTGCCGTTATCTTGAAGGTAATATAAGGGCAAAGAAGCGGGTTGAGCGGCTCAAGATTTTGCTGGATGAGATTGACTTCGACTCCAGGCGGCTGTCGATTTTCAATCTCGCTCCTGGAGACGAGGCCGCGGTTGGTGAAATTATCCAGAAAACCCTGTCGGAACTGGCTGAATTGGGCCCCAGTCCGGCTAAGTGAATGGGCAAATATTCAATCTCGAGGAGCTAACCGATGATAGTGGGAGAACAAAAACCGGTCAAAGAAATAAAAGAAACAGTTGCGCGGTACAAGAAGCTTCTTATTTTGGGCTGCGGCACCTGTGTGAAAACCTGTTTTGCCGGAGGGGAAGACGAGGTAGCCACCCTGGCATCCGTTCTGCGTCTGGCCTTCAGGATGGATGGCGCAGATATAGAGATTGACGAGTTCACCGTGGAGCGCCAATGCGAGGACGAGTTCGTCCAGGAGGCGGCTCCTGCCGTTGGCCGAAATGAAGCGGTGCTGTCCCTTGCCTGTGGAGCCGGCGTGCAAGCTATCGCCAGGAGGTACCCCAGGACCCCCTCCCTTCCGGGGGTCAACACCACCTTCCTCGGCACCCTGGAAAGGCAGGGTCTTTTCACCGAGGAGTGCGCCGGTTGCGGTGATTGCAAGCTCGCCATATTCGGCGGCGTTTGCCCCATAACCCGCTGCGCCAAAAAACTGTTGAACGGTCCCTGTGGGGGTTCGCAGCAAGGCAAATGCGAGGTTAATCCTGAAACCGATTGCGCCTGGCAACTTATAATCGATCGGCTCAAGACCTTGGGCCAACTTGACAGCCTGAGAGGTTATGTGGCTCCCAACGATTGGCGCCCCAGTGGTGCGGGTGGACCGAGAAAACTAGTCAGAGAGGATCACGTGATATGAACAGGGAATCGGTGAGCAGACTGCAGCAGATCTTGGCACAGGGAGAATTTGCCGTTACCGCTGAATGCGGTCCTCCTCGCGGAGCCGATGCTGAGATAGTACGCAAGAAGGGCGGACTTTTGAACGGCTATGTGGATGCGGTGAATGTAACTGACAATCAGACGGCAATCGTAAGAATGTCGAGCGTAGCGGGATGCACTCATCTTCTTAACATCGGTTTAGAGCCTGTCTTACAAATGGTTACCAGAGACCGAAACCGGATTGCCCTGCAATCGGATATAATGGGAGCTTATTCTTTGGGAATTCGCAATATCCTCTGCCTTTCTGGAGACCATCAGACCTTTGGCAGTCACCCAGATGCCCTGAATGTCTTTGATGTTGACTCCATGCACCTGCTCCGGACTGTGGCAACCATGCGGGAAGAGGGTAAAGATATGAGCGGCTACGAGTTGCAAGATCCGCCCCGCATGTTTATTGGCGCTGCTGCCAATCCCTTTGCCGATCCCTTCGACTACCGGGTCATTCGGCTGGCAAAAAAGATCGACGCGGGGGCGAATTTCATTCAGACCCAGTGTGTTTACAATATGGATCGATTCAGGGAATGGATGAAAATGGCCCGAGAAGAAGGGTTAACTGAAATGGTCTACATCCTGGCCGGGGTGACTCCGATGAAATCTGCGGGGATGGCCAAATATATGGCAAAGAGGGTGGCGGGCATGGATGTGCCTGATTTTATGATCGAGAGAATGGAGAAGGTTCCCAAAGAGAAGGCTGCTGCCGAGGGCATCAAGATCTGCTTGGAGACCATTGCCGAGTTGCGCCAGATAGAAGGCGTTCACGGCGTCCATATTATGGCTATTGAGTGGGAAGAAGTGGTGGGAGAAATCGTCGAGGCCGCCGGTCTCATGCCACGACCCTAGGGAATTGAAGATTGAAGATTGAAGATTTGTGTATGAGGAGATTCTTTAAATCTGCATTCTGCAGTCTAAAATCGTAAATTGAGTTGGAGTTTTAAATGCCCGAGAAGTATCACATCCATATGGAGACAACGGTTCCGCGGTTTCAACCCTTCGGTAAGTACTCCACCGTAGAATTTCGGGAAGACTGCGCCGGGAGCTGCAAAGAGTGCGTCAAGAAGAAATGCGTTTATGGCGTTTTCGAAAATGACTATGTGCATGTGAGCTCTATGGAAGAGCCGGAATACCTCTATGCCTGTCAAAGCTGTTTTCGCTGCGTACAGGAGTGCACCAAGGGAATCTTCTCCAGGGTTATCAACCCGGACTACCGCACCCTGGGTGACGACTACTGGCGCTCCGAGATCATCCACCGGCTCTGGTATCAGGCCCACACGGGGAAGATTCCGGTCTCGGGGGCAGGCTATCGTGGTCCCTTTGTCGGCGAGGGGTTCGATTCCATGTGGACCGACATGTCGGAGATCGTCCGCCCCACGAGAGACGGTATCCATGGCCGCGAGTATATTAACACGTGTATTGAGCTCTCCCGCAGAGTGACGAGACTTACGTTCCATGAGGACATGTCCCTTGCCTCGAAGGTGTCCCCCATTTTGGAGGTGCCCATACCCGTGCTGTTAAAGCAGCCGAGCTTCGGAGTCCTGAGCGAAAAGGTTTTGCTGGCCATGGCCAGAGCGGCCCACCTGCTGGGTGCTATGATGTTTATCCAAGGAGAAGACTACAGCGACAGTTTTGGCCCTTACGCTGACAGCCTGGTTCCCTGTCTGACCAAAGGCAACTACCAGACCTTTGGCGAGCTTGTTCTCAAGAGCCGGATGGTGGAACTGGCTTATGAACCTGGCATCGAAAAGGAGTTCGCACACCTGCGCTCTTTGCGGCCCGACTTGATTATCGGGGTAGCCATTCCCCTCAATGCCAAGGCAGCGTCCCGAACTCTCCGCTTGGCCCAGACCGGGGTGGATACCCTCCGTCTTTATGGAGACGATCGTGGCAATGAGCTGGATACGAAAAAGCCGCGCTTCCTGAAGGAAATGATCAGAGAGGTTCATCTCACTCTGGTGGAGAATTCTCTCAGGCAGAAGATAAATCTATTGTTCTCCGGCGGCATCGCCATGGCCGAACACATGGCCAAGGCAATCATCTGCGGGGCCGACGGGGTCACCGTGGACACGCCGCTGTTGATCGCCCTCGAATGCTGGCTGTGTAACCGGTGCTTGGAGGGTAAGTCCTGCCCGGTGGAGCTCGAGGCCGTAGAGCCGGAGTGGGGCAGTCAGCGAATAATGAACTTGATTGGCGCCTGGCGCAACCAGTTGCTTGAGGTGATGGGTGCCATGGGTATCCGCGAGGCCCGAAGACTGCGGGGTGAAGTAGGCCGTTCCATGTCCTTCGAGGACTTGGAAAGGGAATGCTTCGGGCCCATATTTGGTGAAAGAAAGGTATCAGGACTGGGATAGAACATGAAAAAGAACCAACAACGGGAAACCGTGAAAACCACCTCCCGGTTTCGCCATACCATTAGCAAGTATATCATCAGGAGAAACTCTCGCTGCATCTCTTGCGGTCTATGCGCCGAGCTTTGTCCCTACGGGGTTCACCCCAGGTACGACAATTACTCGAAGCCTTTGCGGCCGAAATCCCATAAGTGCATCGGTTTCAGTTGCAAGGAAAATGATTTTTATTGCATAGACCGTTGTCCGGAGCAGGCCCTGACCTTGGGGCTCAATCCGATCCTGGAAACCCTTGGCGATTATCGCTGGACTGCTGAGATGCTAATAGCCCACTGGGAAATGGCAGAAACCGGCAACCTACCGGTGGTTGACCTGGAGTACGATCTCGGCAACTCCGGCGGCGGCTTCGACAAGATTCGCTTCAAGCTACCCGATGCCAAATATTACTTGGATGTCAGCGACGAGGAAATCGATACCAGCGTGGATCTTAACAAGCGCAACGATGGGCGGCCCGAGAGAAGCATCTCTATCCCCTGCTATGGCGGGGGCATGTCCTACGGCTCCACTGCCTTGCCGGTGATGGTCGGCAGGGCCCGGGCGGCCAAGCGCTTGAATACTCTTACCTGCACCGGAGAAGGCGGCTATCCGCAGGAACTGGTGCCCTATGCCGATCACGTAATCACCCAGGTGGCAACCGGGTTGTTCGGGGTACGGGAGGAGACCATACTCTTTGCACCCATGGTGGAGTTCAAATACGCTCAGGGCGCCAAGCCCGGATTGGGAGGACACCTGTTGGGCGACAAAGTGACTCCCGAAGTGGCAGCCATGCGAGAAACGGTTGAGGGGAATGCCCTCTTTTCTCCCTTTCCCTTCCACTCGGTATACTCGGTGGAGGATCACAAGAAACACGTGGACTGGGTCAAGGAGATCAATCCTCGCGTGCTGGTTTCGGTAAAAGTTTCAACTCCCACAGACGTGGACATGGTGGCGGTGGGCAGCTACCACGCGGGAGCACACGTTGTCCACCTGGATGGCAGCTATGGTGGCACCGGGGCGGCCCCGGACATTGCCAAGAAGAACATTGCCATGCCCATAGAATACGCTATCCCCAAGGTGCACAGGTTCCTGATGGAGGAGGGTGTTCGAGATGAGATTTGTCTCATTGCCAGCGGCGGCATTCGCAGCGCCATGGACGTGGCCAAGGCAATCGCTCTGGGAGCAGACGGTGCGGTCATCGGCACTGCCGAGTTGGTCGCCCTTGAGTGTGTTCGCTGCGGCAACTGCGAAAGCGGCCGCGGCTGTGCCCGCGGCATTGCCTCAACCGATCCTGAGTTGGGGTACATGATTACTGAGGAATGGTCCGAGCACAGGATCGTCAACATGTACACGGCCTGGCGCAAGCAGTGGTGCGAGATTTTGAGGCAATACGGCCTGAGAAGTTTCAAGGAACTGAGGGGCCGTAGCGATCTGTTAGTGCATCTGGACTACCTGGAGGAGAAGGAAAGGGCGAAGTACCAGCCGGCCCCACGAAAGCAATTGATCATTTAGCGGTCATCATTACCTTTTAGCCTGCTCAGTTTTATAACAGTTTAATGAGGGCTGATTGAAGATTTACCACAGAGGCACAGAGGTCACGGAGAAGGTTGTTTTTTCCCTGGCCGGGAGACGACGGCCAGGGAAAAGAGCATCAGCCTGCGGCGCAAGCTCTTTGGTCTGGCTCCAACCGTTGACATCAAACCACCGGCTTAGTGGATCGTGCCCGTAAGGCTGCGATCTCTTGCCCGATCGCCGTCTCCCGATCGGGCAAAAAATATAGGTCCCTCTGTGCTCTCCGTGTCTCTGTGGTTAGTAAAAGAAGATATCTAACTTTCGCATCGACTGTATGCGGAATTAAGGCAACAGGCGTATTTCGCAATTAGACTAGGCTGGATT
>JARRNM010000161.1:7501-11522 GCA_037384945.1 Deltaproteobacteria bacterium | reverse complement strand
TCTCGCTTCACTCTATGCCAAATCCCAAATCCGAAATCCCAAATCCGAGATTCAAAAGCTGTCGTCTGTCTTCTGACCTCCGACGTCTCAGTCATATGGTGCTTAGAGCATAGTGCTTAGTGCCCAGTTACCTTCTGTCCTCTGTCGTCTGTTTTTACTCGTCTCGCCCGACCTCACGTCTCGCCCGTCTCGCTTCACTCTATGCCAAATCCCAAATCCGAAATCCCAAATCCGAGATTCAAAAGCTGTCGTCTGTCTTCTGACCTCCGACGTCTCAGTCATATGGTGCTTAGTGCATAGTGCTTAGTGCCCAGTTACCTTCTGTCCTCTGTCGTCTGTTTTTACTCGTCTCGCACGACCTCACGTCTCGCCCGTCTCGCTTCACTCTATGCCCCATGCTCCATGCCCTAAAATGAGATAGGCTCAACGTCGTCCTCGTTCAACTCCACCGAGACCGCCTGTTGAATAATATCTATAGCCACTACCAATCTTGATTTCTCATGTTTCTTACGAACCAGAATCCCTTCACAGCCATAGAGAGGACCATTGACAATCTTTACTCTCATTCCTTCTTTCAAATAAGGGTGAACCTTGAGCACACTGGCGTTGCTGAGGAGAGTTATCAGGCTGCTCATTTGACTGTCCGGCACTGGCAGAGGGCCGTTTTCGTTGCGAACTATTCGAACAACTCCGGCTGTTTGTAAAATCTTTACTTGTTCGTAATTGTCGAGTAAGGCACGCACAAAGAGGTAGCCCGGGAAAATTGGTACGTGGATCTTTTTGCGTCGGTCCCGCCTTTTACTCCAGCGCTCCATCTGGGGCAAGAGACACTCGAAGGACTTGGCCAACAAGCGAGAATGTACCTTACTCTCGTGGCGAACCTGGGCGTAGACGGCATACCACGCTGGAGCCATATGGGCGACCGGGTCTGACATTGCTCATCCCGCTATAGAGATGTGATCCATCCGAAATCTTTGGATGGATATTACTTAGGTAATCGCTAAACAAGCGGTCCCACTGGTGCTCGAGAGGATGGTATCGCTCCGTTCTTCTGGTTGTCAAGAATTAAATGCCAGGGCTAATTACCCAGGTAATACCGTTTTTGTTATCACTTGACAAAGGAAGCTAAATAAACGAAATAATAAAAGCTTCTGCTAGCCCCGTCACGCACGAATCCTTTCGGAGCTACCCATAGATAACTTACCTGCTAGTCTAGCCAGTAGGGGAGTCAGCGATATGGCTCAGTTACAAGTTGAAGACCTCCATTTAAGTTTTGGCGGCTTAACCGCTCTCAACGGCATCAGGTTCTCGGTAAATTCAGGTGAAATTTTTGCCGTCATCGGGCCAAACGGCGCTGGTAAGACTTGTATTTTGAATTGTATCTGCAGATTTTACCATCCGGACCGGGGCAGCATTATTTTTGAGGGTCAGGATATCACCAATTTTGCCTCCCATAAGATAGCTGGACTGGGCATAGCTCGGACCTTCCAGAACATTGAACTGTTTCAGGGAATGACCGTGCTGGACAATATCAAGCTCGGGGCACATGTCCACCTGAAATCAGGTTTTCTCACCGGCGGCCTCTACTGGGGTAAAGCTCGCAAAGAGGAGATGGAACTCCGGCGAGAGGTGGAGGAGCAGATCATTGACCTGTTGGAAATCCAGGCTATTCGCAAAAAAATCGTTGGCACACTTCCCTATGGTCTGCAAAAGCGAGTGGAATTGGCTCGCGCCCTGGCCATGAGGCCCAAGATTGTACTCCTGGATGAACCCATGGCAGGGATGAATTTGGAAGAAACAGAGGACATGGCTCGCTTTATCTTAGATATTAATGAAGAGCGAGGCGTGACTATAGTGCTTATTGAACACGATATGGGCGTAGTCATGGACATTTCTGACCGCCTTTTCGTTCTTGATTTCGGCACTAAAATTGCCGAAGGTCCGCCGGAAGAAATCCAGAGTAACGAGCACGTAATAAATGCTTACTTGGGCGGCTCGGATGCGGCCTTTTCCAAACTGGGAATTTAAGACCTTGGTAGAAAACTCGTTGGCTCCTACAAAGAAAGATATTGGACATAAGCCCTTTCCCATGCTCTTGCAGCGCAATGCACTCCGCTACCAAGAGAGCCGGGTGGCCTTGCGTGAAAAAGAATATGGCATTTGGCAATCGGTGACCTGGCATTATCGGAGACAACCGACCTGAATGGCTCTATGCAGAGTTGGCAGCACAATCTCTTGGCGGAATTCCCCTTGGAATATATCAAGACTCCATTCTCACGGAAGTAGCCTACATTATCAATCATTCTGAAGCTCGGGTAGTTGTTGCCGAAGATCAAGAGCAGGTGGACAAGGTCCTTGAGATGAGACATGAGTTGCCTCTGCTCGAAAAAATAATTTACACGGACCGTAAAGGTATGCGGTCCTATGACGAGGATGAGCTCCTTTACTTTGCTGATGTGGAGAAACTCGGCAAGGATTACGAGGGTGGACACCCGGGTGAATTTGAAGACGGATTGCAGGCATTAAAGGACTCGGACATTGCCCTGATTTCTTATACCTCGGGCACAACTGGATTCCCCAAAGGCTCTCTGTTGAGTCACCGCAACATGTTACGAATGGCCCTTAACCTCCACGCGGTGGACCCCAAATATGAGTCAGAT
Organism: Deltaproteobacteria bacterium; assembly: GCA_037384945.1. Classification (GTDB taxonomy): domain Bacteria; phylum Desulfobacterota; class Syntrophobacteria; order BM002; family BM002; genus BM002. Next base: position 8,862 of record JARRNM010000161.1, on the reverse strand, counting down.
GAATTCGTCTCCTTCCTGCCATTGCCCTGGATCGGCGAACAGATGATGGCGGTATCGACTGCTCTGGCCATTGGCTTTACAGTGAATTTTCCCGAGGAGCCTGAAACAGCCAACGCCGACCTTTACGAGATCGGTCCCCACGTTATGTTTTCACCTCCTCGGGTCTGGGAAGAGCTTTCCAGATCTGTGATGGTCAAGCATCTGGATGCCAGTTGGCTCAAGCGCAGGATGTACAGCCTGGCTATGCCGGTAGGCTACCGGATGGCAGACTTCAAGTTTGCCAGAGAAGCAGTCCCTCTTGGCTGGCGGTTTCTCTACGGCCTGATGCACCTGCTGGTATTCAGGGCCTTAAAGGATAGGTTAGGATTCGCCAAGCTGCGCAGTGCTTCTACTGGCGGTGCCGCTCTGGGACCGGACGTGTTCCGTTTTTTCCATGCCTTGGGGGTCAATCTCAAACAAATCTACGGTCAGACCGAGATTTCGGGAATCTCATGTATCCATCGTGACGGGGATATAGACTTCGACACGGTGGGAAAGCCTATTCCACAGACTGAAATAAAGATCCATAAGCCCGATACTTCAGGAGTTGGTGAAATTATCTCTCGAAGCCCTGCTCTATTTCACGGTTATCACAAAAATGCTGATGAAACCGAGAAGACCTTGCGGGCCGGCTGGCTGCATTCAGGTGATGCCGGCTACCTGAACGAGAGGGGTCATCTGGTCTGCATTGACCGGATCTCTGATCTAATGAGGTTGGAAGAAGGCACTCAGTTTTCTCCCATGTACATTGAAAATAAATTAAAATTCTGTCCCTACATTGTTGAGGCAGTGGTGCTCGGTCATGAGAAGCCTTACATCACAGCGATGATTTGCATAGACTTCAAACACACAGGCAAATGGGCAGAGGATCGTCGAATAGGTTACACCACCTATACAGATTTAGCTGCCAAGGGAGAGGTCTATGACTTGATTGAGCGTGAGGTGGTGCGAGTCAATCGCAGCTTGCCGGAAGGAGCTAGAATCAAGAAATTCCTTCTATTATACAAAGAATTGGATCCAGATGACGAAGAACTCACCAGGACCAAGAAGGTGCGTCGCAAGTTTATTAATGAGAAGTATGTCAAAGAGATCAACGGTCTTTACAGCAATCAACAAAGCTTGGATATAGAATCGATCATCCGCTATCAGGATGGGAAAACGGCCACTTTGAATACGACCTTGGTGGTGCGGACGCTAAAGCCTCCTGAAGAGTATGCAGAAACAGAGAGACCTTCTTTGTGGAGGAGGATTCTCGGGAAATAGGGCAGGGGAAATACAGCTGGCAGCGGGCAGCCGGCAGGAGGCAGCCTTTAAAGAATAGA
>JARRNM010000161.1:0-7441 GCA_037384945.1 Deltaproteobacteria bacterium | reverse complement strand
ACTTCTGACCTCTGTGATGGATGTACTCTACGGCTTGCACGGTTCGAATGGTTTCTGCGATTTGAACGGCTTGAACGATTTGACCAATTACTTTATCGACCAAATGACTTTACCAGTTCTCAGAGTCGGGGAGTAAAGATGAGTCCAGAAGTTCTCCATTTTGCCCAGCTTATGGTCACTGGCTTGGTTATCGGCAGCGTGTATTCTCTCGTAGCCCTTGGTTTTGTCCTCATCTATAAAGCCACGAGTGTTATCAACTTCGCCCAGGGTGAGTTTGTTTTGGTGGGTGGTTACATCTGTCTCGACCTGGTCGTGGGTTTTAAGATTCCCTTTGTTTGGGCTTTCCTTCTCACTATGGTTTTTTCGGTAATCCTGGGTCTGTTGGTGGAGCGGCTGACTCTGAGACCGCTCATCGGGGAGCCCATTATCACTGTGATCATGGTAACCATTGGGCTGGGTACAGTGCTCAAGAGCATGGTAACCCTATTCTGGGGAACTCAGATACGAGTGTTTCCTCCAATCTTCCCCCAAAAACCCCTTAACTTCCAAGGCATAGTTATTTCTCAGGTTTATCTCTGGACCCTGGGATTCGCTCTCCTCTTTATGGTTATTTTCGCTGTATTCTTCAAATTTTCCAGGGCTGGAATAGCCATGCGCGCCACCGCTGCTGATCAGCAGGCTTCACAATCAATGGGCATCAGCGTCAAAAGGATTTTCGCTATCTCTTGGTGTGTTGCCGCGGTTGTATCCGCCGTGGGCGGCATTCTGATAGGCAACATCAATGGTATAAATATCACCCTGGCCGATTTCGGCCTCAAAGTATTTCCCGCGGTCATCCTCGGAGGTCTCGACAGTATTGTGGGAGCAATCGTTGGTGGCCTGACCATAGGGATTTTGGAAAACCTCATGGGTGGCTACCTTGACATGTATCTTGGCGGTGGGGTGAAGGAGGTGGCTCCCTTCGTGGTTTTGGTGGTGATCTTGATGGTCAAGCCCTACGGTCTATTTGGCACGGTGGAAATAGAGAGAGTCTGATAAACGGGGAACTCGGAACGGGGAATGCGGGAGAGGTTCCACCATGCGCCAAGAAAACCACAAAGGTCACAAAGCGCACAAAGGAAATCAATGGCGATAACACTTCCAACGAATACATTACTATTATTTACCTTTGTGCTCTTGGTGTTCTTTGTGGTTAAAGTTGATCCTTCGGGTACTGTGCGGCCCATACTCTAGATTCGGGATGATCGTTACCCATGCCTACAGGACTGTTCCATACCAAATACGAAGATGACGAAAAGATCTTCCATACCCTCTGGGTAAAAATCTGGATGGGAGCCCTTCTTCTCTTCCTCTTCGCGGGTTTCCCCTTTGTCGCCTCTCCCCTGAGCTCTTTTTTCGGCTTCAGCCTGCAAAATACCGCCAACATGATCGGTATTTTCATTATTGGAGCCCACGGCCTTAATCTTCTCACCGGCTTCACCGGTCAGATCTCTCTCGGCCATGGGGCCTTTATGGGCGTTGGTGCCTTCACCTCAGCAATTCTTTTTACCAGAGTAGGATGGCCATTCTGGCTCTCCCTCCCGGCGGCAGGGTTGGTAGCCGCCGGAGTAGGTATGATCTTTGGGATTCCGTCTTTGCGCCTCCGGGGGCTCTACCTGGCCATCGCCACCATGGCCGCTCAGTTCATTATTGGCTACGCCATGCGTAACTGGACCTCCCTCACCGGAGGCAGCGGTGGACTGAACGTGGGCCGCCCCAGCTTTTTTGGTTTTGCCCTGGATACTGATCTCCGTTACTACTACTTGATCCTTGTACTAGTTATTGTTTCCACTCTATTCTTGAAAAACTTGCTCCGCACCAGAACTGGTAGGGCCATGGTAGCCATTCGGGACCGCTATCTCTCAGCCGAAATAATGGGGGTCAACCTGTTCAAATACCGGCTTCTTGCCTTCGGAATCAGTTCTTTCTACGTAGGGGTTGCTGGGGGACTTTTTGCCCACTACAATCTGGTTGTCAGTGACGAACACTTCACCATGTGGCTTTCCATTCAGTATTTGGCCATGGTGATCATCGGAGGTTTGGGCCACGTTTTGGGGGGTATCTTCGGGACCATCTTTATGGTATTACTACCCGAGTTGCTCCGTATGCCAACTCAGATGCTAAGCAACATCTATCCCAACATTTTTGCTATCTTTGGCACCCTAAGAGAGCTGGTGTTTGGCCTGGTTATTATTTTATTTCTGATTTTTGAACCGGATGGTCTGGCGGCACGCTGGCACACTGTACGCTCCTATTGGAAATTATGGCCTTTTTCTTACTAGTGTGCGAAACTATACAGCCGGTCAATGTCAGGAGGGGAGGTGATATAGGACTGGAATAAGACCTTCAGGGTGAAAAGACGGCAACCAGGATGGAGTCATACTGGCTGTCGGTTCATTGATAACTTAAAAATGAGGTGGAGGGTGATAATGAAAAGGACAAAGATTTTCCAATGGGCCTGCGTGGTTTTACTGGTCAGTGGGCTGGTGTTCTGGGGCTGTGGCAAGAAAAAGGCTGAACCGCTCAAGATAGGCGGCATCTTCGATATCACTGGTGCCACCTCGGGAGTGGGCAAAGATTACGCTCAGGGCGCTAAAGATGCCGAACGTTACATTAACGAAAATGGCGGGATCAATGGCCGCAAGATTCAGCTAATTGCCAATGACTATGCCTACAAGATTCCCGAAGCCGTCAGCCTCTATAAGCAATACAAGGATGTGGACAAGGTTTTTGTCATCCAGGGATGGGGCACGGGAGACACCAATGCGCTGAAGCAGCAGGTTAACAATGACAAGATTGTTTATATTTCAGCGTCTTACGACTCAAACCTCGATGATCCATCCAAGACTCCTTACAATTTTTATGTTGGAACCAGCTATTCAGACGCTATCCGACTGGCAATGAAGTTTATCAAAGACTCCTTTAAGCAGATGTTCCCAGATGCAGGGGATCGGGCTCCCCGGGTAGTTTTCATCTACCCTGATCATCCCTATGGCAAGGCTCCCATACCTGCCGGCAAGGCGATGGCCAAGGAACTGGGCCTTGAAGTGGGACCGGATGAGATTGTCGGACTGAGGGCGATTGACGCCACCAGCCAGTTGTTGCACATGAAGGAGTTTGATCCTGACTGGGCCTGGGTGGGTGGCACAACTCCTTCTACCTCTGTAGTTGTGAAGGACGCTGCCAAGCTTAATCTCCGGACCAAGTTCATCTCCAATGTCTGGGGATTTGATGAAAATCTTATTAAGCTCGCAGGTGACGCCGGTAATGACCGCATTTACGGAATGGCACCCTTCGCCTTTTGGGGGGAGAATGTTCCCGGCATGAAGGCTGCCATGGAGGAGGCAAATAAGGTTAATCCGGGTGCTAGCTATACAAAATGCTACATTCAAGGATGGACGGCAATGATGGTCATGTGGGAAGGTCTCAAGCGTGCCGATAAGGCAGGACAGCTGAACGGACCCGGACTCAAGGCGGCTCTCGAGACCCTCAGGGATTTTAACACCGGCGGACTGACTGCACCAATCAGTTTTACTCCGACTGACCATCGTCCCAATACCTCCTTGAGGATCTTTAAAATGAGCGACAACAAGTTGGTCCCGGTGGAGAGCGTCTCCATTAAAAGGGAAGACCGTTTCCTGGGCTGGTAAGAAAAAAAGGGCAAGAGCCCAAAGCTGACAGCTTGCAGCAGGCAGCGGACAGCCATTTGCCAGAGGCTAAAAGGATAACCGTACTCAAGGCATGATATGAGAAGCTGAGGACATTGTTTCCAAGTCCTTGGCTAGCAAACTGTAAAGCCCATGCGGTATTCTTCTTTCAGTCTTGCCAGTTGTCTTAACCATTTTCTTCTGCCTGTTGCTAGCTGCTTGCTGTCTGCTGGGCGAAGGCCCTTGCGCTCTGGCATTGGTATTCTTTGCTTAGTATCTGTAGTTGGTTGCACTTACCTGAGACCTCAACTGACGCCATTAGAGTTGGGCGAACGGTTGCAGTATGGACAAGACAGATTCCTGGGACAGTTAGTTGGCATTGCCCTATCCAGGGGACATAGGGCAATCGACGTTGATGGGCAAGCCAGGCAAGTTTTGGAATTGAATAATTCGGATTCCGCTACTATGCACCGGCAGTTCTTCGAAGTACAACCTTATGGTGACGGACTGTCGGAGGTGTTTTTCTTAGAGAACATAGGCTCTATAGAGAACTCGAAGCTAAATCGTTTCCCCCTCCAAGTCCGGAGAGCCATCAGGGATTTTCTCGATGAATTACCCGAAATGAGAAGAAGTCAGTACCAACCATTGAAAGTCCGGCAGCAAAAAATGTCGCGTCGGATGATCTCTTATGAGACGGAGAAAGGAGGGAAGAGTTTCGAATTCACCCGGAAGGTAACTTCTTTAGAGATAAGCAATTTATACGGTGTTTACCCTCTACCAGATGGGCCTTTCATTTTTCTCGGGCAGGAAAGAGAGAAACTCTCCAGGAAGGATTTTCTGCGGGCAGACGATTATTATGAAAATCTGGTGAACAGGTTCCTCAGAGAATTCCGAGGGGAAATCAAGCTATAAGCCAAGCTCTGACGGAGAGGAATAAATAATTGAGTGACGGAGTGACGGAGTATCGGAGTGATGGAGTATTGAGGATGATGATCCCGACCAATTCATTACTGCATTACTCCAGTTCTCCAACACTCCAAAGAGCGTTTAGTAAGAACCGACAATTTTGTTCCCGTTTCTGCACTTGTAGATAGACCAAGATAACTTGAAATACCAACATGGCTCTTCTCAACGTAAACAACATCGAAGTAATATACAACGACGTTATTCTAGTACTGAAAGGGTTGTCCTTGAAGGTATTCCAGGGACAGATTGTTTCACTTCTGGGTGCAAACGGAGCGGGCAAGACCTCCACCCTCAAGGCTATTTCCGGCCTGCTAAAGACCGAAGAAGGGGAAGTCACCGATGGAATTGTAGAGTTTGAGGGCGAGCCCATTCATCGTCTCGAACCGGAGGAGATTGTTCGCCGGGGTATTTTTCAGGTCATGGAAGGAAGGAGAGTTTTTGAGGATTTAACCGTAGAAGAAAACCTGATTGCGGCAGCCCATCTGCAAAAGGGACGGAAAAAGATTAGAGAGTTACAAGATTTGGTTTATTCTTATTTCCCGAGGATCAAAGAGCGGCACAACGCCCTTGCGGGCTATTTGAGCGGCGGGGAACAACAGATGCTGGTTATTGGCCGGGCCCTCATGGCTCAACCAAAGCTCATGCTCTTGGATGAACCTTCCTTGGGACTGAGCCCCCTGTTGGTGGGTGAGATATTCCAGATAATCAAGAAGATCAACCAGGAACAGAAGACCACCATCTTGCTGGTTGAGCAAAACGCCCGACTGGCTCTGACCATATCCGACTACGGCTATATCATGGAGAACGGGCGGATTGTCTTGGATGACACCGTAGAAAAACTACGGGACAATGAGGATGTGAAGCGGTTTTATTTAGGCCTGACTGAAGTGGGTAGTAAACGTTCTTACCGGGATGTTAAATATTACAAGCGCCGTAAAAGATGGCTGACCTAGGCAAAAGCCAGCTGACAGCTGGCAGAGGTCTGAGGTCGGAGGTCAGAGATCAGACGACAGAGGACAGACGACTGAGGACGGATTTCAGCTGGCAGCTAGCAGCAAGAGATCAGAGATCAGAAGTCAGAGGTCGGAGATCAAAGAATAACGTGTAACGATTAACGTATAACGAATGACGAATAACAAATAACAAATAACGAATAACGTCATATACCGTTTACCGCTTACGGTTCACCGTTTACGACTTCTACGATTTCTACGACTGCAACAGTTTTTTAAAAATTCGACTAATCGACTAATTGGCGGATGGTCTTAAGCGACAAACCAGGGATGACTAACCATGACTTTTCACTGTTATGTTGGCAGCAACACGACACTCAAGGGCAATCTTGAGTGCAGGGAAAATTTTCTCGTAGAGGGCAATGTCGAAGGCGATCTAAGTTCCGAGGGCCTAATACTCTTGGGGAAGGACGCGGCGGTTAAGGGTGAGGTCTCCGCCAAGGAGGCTGCCATCTCAGGAATAGTCGTGGGTACGGTGAGATGCTCGGCAAAACTTGAGATCTACGAGTCGGCCATAGTCATCGGCACTATTCAGACGCCTGTACTCGTGATGGCTTCAGGCGCTCAAATTGATGCCAGAATCATAATGTCTGGGAAAGTCGACGAGACGTCGCTTATTTCTCCATTCTCCGAAGATACGTATCCTGCACTGATTAAGGCCGGCAAATAACTTTACTGTTCATTTCACCTCATGCAGGTCTGATTTCTTCTAGTTTCCCTCACTCCTCCAGCACTCGATTAATCCATTGCTCTAGCCCGAATATTTCATGAATTGCTGTCGCGAGACCTAAGATATGTCTGGGTCACCTGGCAACCGCAGGTCGCAGGGGCCGACACCCAAATACTCCAGGAGGGACGGCCATATCCGGGATCGCAGTCACGGCGAGGCGTGAACTCATAAAATATCCGGGCACTCAGGCTGCAGCATGAAAAAAGGGCCTGGAAATCCCCTCTGTGGTTGTCCAAGTCCTCGCACCGGACCGTAGACGCTCAGGGCCGGAGGCAGGGCTTGGATTTTTTACTCCGGCATTGGTAGCAAAGTCAACTCGTGACTGATATCAATACAGCCAATCACGCTCTGTGCCCCAGGACACTGGGGCAAGTAAGTATTTAGAGCTTCTCTAGCATCCTCCCATTTTTCCTCGGGAGCCTTAAGGGTGTAGTGAACTTTGATGCGTATAATTTTGAAGATTTTGTCGAACTCCTCTATATCACCTGTCACCTCAGCCTCATATAAATGTTCGAAGGTTCGAATCTTCTTGCCGGCCAGTACCACGGCCAGTGTCCCCATCATTCAGCCGCCAACAGCGCCGACTATGTGATCCAGAGTGGCGGCGTGCTCATCTTCTGGTTCGACCTTATAGAAATCCTTTATGCCCCCGTGAATGCCGTAATAAACCGGCTCAGCAAAGCCTTTAATCAGAGCCTTCCTAGTTGGTCCCTTTACTCTCGTAATGGTGATGTGTGAAGTGTGCACGACTTTTGCCATGTCCTCCTCCTACTCAATCAGAGATTTGCAGCATGTCATCAACTGGTGTACCTTGTTTGATTATATTACCAAGATTCAGGGAGAAAAGCTGTTTCTTAATCATATCAGTCATTCCGACCCAAATGTCTCTAGTAGGACAGTCGACGGCACGATAACACAGCTCGGGCTCCAAGACACAGTCAACCACTGACAATTTTCCTTCGAGTGTCTCAACTATCTCGCCCACACTTATCTCCTCGGGTCTCCTCGCCAACATATAACCACCCCGTCTACCCCTAACACTTCGA
>JARRNM010000160.1:0-9156 GCA_037384945.1 Deltaproteobacteria bacterium | reverse complement strand
TTTCGTCCTGGTTCCGCTCAAAAATAATCCTGAGTCCTTCTAGGGTCAGATTGCCGTCAACTACTTCAATCTCTTCAGATTCAGCCGCGATCAGGCGAGCCAAACCGCCGGTGGCCACCACCATGGGATCAGTTCCAGCCTCTTGCCTGATTCTGCGGACGATCCCGTCAACCAGACCAGCGTAACCGTAGACGATACCCACGTTCATGGCGCTAATTGTATCCTTGGTGAGCACACTTTTCGGTTTGGCGAAGATTTCTACTCGAGGCAGTTTGGAGGCTTTTTGGAAAAGTGCCTCACAAGAGATCATGATGCCTGGACTTATGATTCCTCCCAGGTATTCGCCCTTTGGGGAGACATAATCGAAAGTTGTGGCGGTGCCGAAATCCACGACGATAACACTGGTTTTATATTTCTCGTATGCGGCTACCGCATTGACGATCCGGTCGGCTCCGATCTCTTTCGGATTGTCGTAATAAATCGGCATGCCGGTGCGGATTCCAGGTCCTATAATGAGCGGTTCAAGATTAAAGTATTTGTTGGCAAACTCTACCACAGTATTGAGCATTGGCGGCACGACACAGGAGGTCACTATTTGAGTCACCTCGGTAAATTGGACATTTTTGGCCGCAAACAGATTGTTCATCAAGATACCGTACTCATCGGCAGTGATATCCTGTTCTGTCCTTATGCGCCAATCAGTGATTAGCTCGGAGCCGCGGTACAGGCCGAGGACCGTATTAGTGTTGCCGATGTCAATGGCCAGCAGCATAGAATCACATCACTATTACAGACGTTTAAGAGTTTGCCAGCGGGCCAAAAGAAGAAACCCGAGTTTTCTGGGAATACTGGAATGATGGAATGTCGGGCTCACGACAACTATGAAATTTCGTCCAGTTATCTTGTCTTACCCATTGTTCCAACCTTCCACTATTCCAGCATTCCCTCCGGAATCCCGGCTTGTTTACTCTCCCGCTGCGCTTTGCGTTTATGACATAACCCGCCCGATGACGGCGGCAGTTTCCTCGGTCAGTTGGACCACCCGATCTTGGTCTTTTCCTTCGATCATAACCCTTATCACAGGCTCGGTTCCAGAGGGCCTAATAAGGAGGCGACCCTCCTCGCCTAGTTTCTCTATAACCTGTTGCACGGTACGGGTGATCTCGGGGAAATCCTCCAGGGGCTTGCGTTCTTTAACCCGGACGTTCACCAGGTGCTGAGGATAGCGTTCCATAATGGAGGCCAGTTCAGAAAGGGGCTTGTCTTCAGCGAGCATCACCTCCAGGAGCTGGAGGGCGGAGAGGATGCCGTCGCCAGTGGTGTTATGGTCGAGGAAAATAATATGGCCAGATTGTTCACCACCCAAATTGTAGTTGTCAGCTAACATTTTTTCCACTACATACCGGTCACCAACTGCAGTACGGACTATTTTACCGCCCATGGATTTAAGGGCTATTTCCAATCCCATGTTACTCATGACCGTGGTAACCAGGGTTGAGTGCTTCAGGTTCTGAACCCTGAGCATGCGGGAAGCAAATATGGCCATTAACTGATCACCGTCCACCACTGTTCCCTTTTCATCAACACAGATCAAACGGTCCGCGTCCCCGTCAAAGGCAACACCCAGTTGAGCCCCGGATTCCTTTACCAACTCAGCGATCATCTCAGGATAGACACTGCCGCAGCCTTGATTAATGTTGTAACCGTTAGGTTTTACTCCTGTCAGCACCAGATTGGCACCCAGTTCCTCGAAGACCGCCGGGGCGACTTTGTAGGAGGCTCCGTTGGCACAATCCATCGCTATCTTTATGCCATCAAGATTGAGATCCCTGGCGAAGGTGTTTTTCAGGAAAACCACATAGCGGCCCACCGCATCGTCCACTCGGAAAGCTTTGCCTACTTCCTCTGCAGTGGGACGGAGATGATCGATATCGTTAGAGAAGATAAGATCCTCTATCTTTTCCTCAATTTCATCGTCAAGTTTGAAACCATCGCGGGAGAAAAATTTGATGCCGTTGTCCTGGAAGGGATTATGAGAGGCAGAAATAACTACACCTGCATCGGCTCTCATGCTGCTGGTGATAAAGGCAATACCTGGTGTTGGCAGCGGACCCACCAAGAGAACATCCACCCCCATGGAACAGATACCGGAGGCGATGGCATTCTCGATCATATAGCCGGACAGTCGGGTATCTTTACCTATAACGATCTTGTGACGGCGCTTGTCATTCTTAAAGACATAGGCAACACCTCGTCCCAACTGCATAGCCATCTCAGTAGTCATAGGGTACACATTGGCCACGCCCCTCACTCCATCGGTCCCGAATATCTTCCCCATAATCCAGTCCTCTTTATGTAGCGACACTCGCAGGAAACATCCCTGGAGACTAGGCGTCATTCAGAAGTAGTCAGTAGCCAGTAGGATAAGACGCTTTTTTTCTTAGTGTTTTTCTTCTGAATTCTGAATTCTGGCTCCTGACTCCTCAGTCTATGCACTATGCGTTGATAATGGCGTCGACCATGTCAGCAATCTGACGACAGACAGCGACTTCATGGACCCGGAGAATATGGGCCCCTTTGATGATGCCAGCGCAGACCGTAGCCCAGGTACCAGGCTCACGCTCGGTTACCTCTTTACCCAGCACCGCACCAATGAATGATTTCCGTGAAGTCCCTAAAAGTATGGGCCGGCCGAGTGTCGCCAAGGAATCCAAATCCTTAACCAGAAGTAAATTATGTTGGACAGTCTTGCCGAAACCAATGCCCGGGTCAACGATGATCTGGTCTCGGGACATGCCCGCCTCGCAGGCAAACTTAATCCTTTCTTCAAGAAATCCTATTATTTCGGAGAACAGGGATCCATAATGAGGATCGAGCTGCATGGTGCCAGGGGATCCCTGCATGTGCATTAGAACGAGTGGGATCTGCGAGGTGGCAGCCAGCTGTACCAATTCAGGGTCATAGCGTAGCCCGCTGATGTCATTGATCATTGTGGCACCTACATCTAGGGCTGCTCTGGCAACTTGACTTTTAGATGTATCGATTGATATGGGCAGAGAAGTGCGTCTGGCCAGTTCGCTCACAACCGGTATGACCCGCCGGAGTTCCTCTTCAATATTCAGCGGATCGGAAAACGGCCTGGTTGATTCGCCGCCCACGTCTAGGATGTCCGCCCCATCGGAGGCCAGCAACTCACCTTGTTTGATGGCTTGGTCTGATTTGTAGAAGTGGCCGCCGTCAGAAAATGAGTCGGGAGTAACGTTGATCGTCCCCATGAGCAGGGTCCGGCCACCCAGTTTCAGTGTATGGTCACCACAGCGAAGGGTGAAGCGCGCCCGGTTCACGCCTGGGTCTCTCCGAGTTTGTCCTTGGGAAGGTCTCTTTCTTTGGCGGCAACGGGATCCCTTTTTCCCTCGGGTTCCGGTTGGGGTTGGCTGATCTTGGTTTTACCCCTGTCCTCCGCAACTAGATCCTCAGCGGTCACAGTTCGGGTGAACTCCAGGCCGGGCTTGGTTGAGGCAATAATGGCATCGATTTCTTTGCCGTCGAGAGTCTCCTTGTCGATTAGGGTCTTGGCGAGCTTGTGGAGAAGGTCCTCATGCTCCTGGAGAATCCTTTTGGCAGTATCATAAGCCTCTTCCACTATGCGGCGCACTTCCTCGTCGATCTTGATGGCCGTCTGTTCACTGTAATCTCGATGCTGGGCAATCTCCCGCCCAAGAAAGATAGCCTCTTCTTTCTGACCGAAAGCGATTGGCCCCAAAGTTTCACTCATTCCATAAACTGTAACCATTTTGCGAGCTATATTAGTGGCCTTGTCTATGTCGTCACTGGCACCACTGGTACGGTGATTGAAAACGAGCTCTTCGGCAACCCGGCCGCCCATGAGTTTGGCCAGGGTGTTTTTCATGTAGTCTTGATCATAGGAGAGCCGATCTTCTATGGGCAGAGTCATGGTCACTCCCAGAGCTCGACCACGGGGGATTATACTTACCTTGTGCACCGGATCTGTTCCGGGAAGAAATTTGGCTACCAGGGCGTGGCCCACCTCATGGTAGGCGGTGTTGCGCTTTTCTCTCTCGCTCATAATCATGCTCTTGCGCTCGGTGCCCATGAGTACCTTGTCTTTGGCAAGGTCCAGGTCGATCATCTCCACCTGGTCTTTGTTCAGCCGGGCGGCGAGCAGAGCGGCCTCATTTACCAGATTTTCCAGATCAGCTCCGGAGAAACCCGGGGTGCCGCGAGCAACCACGCTGAGGTCCACGTCAGAAGCCAGAGGCGTCTGGCGAACATGAACCTTAAGTATTCCCTCTCTGCCCCTCAGATCTGGCAGGGGGACCACCACCTGGCGATCGAAGCGCCCTGGTCGCAAGAGGGCAGGGTCGAGGACATCGGGGCGGTTCGTCGCGGAAATCAGAATGACCCCATCGTTTGACTCAAAGCCGTCCATTTCCACCAGGAGTTGATTCAACGTCTGCTCCCGTTCGTCGTGGCCACCTCCAAGGCCAGCCCCCCTGTGCCTCCCCACAGCATCAATCTCGTCGATGAAGATTATACAGGGGGCATGTTTTTTCCCCTGAACGAAAAGATCCCGGACCCGGGAAGCACCAACGCCCACAAACATCTCGACAAAATCGGAGCCGCTGATATTGAAGAAGGGCACGCCGGCCTCACCGGCAATAGCTCTTGCCAACAAGGTTTTTCCCGTACCGGGAGAGCCAACGAGAAGCACACCTTTGGGTATTCGGCCTCCTAACCTGGTGAATTTTTTTGGATCACGCAGGAATTCAATAACTTCTTCGAGTTCTTCTTTGGCCTCCTCAATGCCGGCGACATCCTCAAAGGTCACCTTGCGAGCCGAGTCCGAGATCAACCTTGCCCTGCTCTTGCCAAAAGACATAGCTTTACCACCGCCAGCCTGCATTTGCCGCATGAAAAAGATCCATACGGCAATGAGGAGGAGCATGGGAAACCAGCTGATGAGTATAGTCATGAACCAAGGAGATTCTTCCACCGGTTTGGCGGAAATCTGTACTCCCTTATCTCTCAGCTCCTGAATAAGGTTAGGATCATTGGGAACAAAAGTCTTGAAAGTGGTTCCGTCTTTGTACTTGCCGTAAACGTCATTTCCCTGGATGGTTACCTGATTCACTTGGCCGTCGGATACGGCGGCAATAAACTCGCTGTAGCTCGTTTCCTGCTTGCTTTGGCCAGGATGGTTGAACATGTTGAACAGCAAAATCACCATCAAGCTGATGACCAGCCAAAGAGCCAAATTTTTGTAAAAAGGGCTCAATTGTGTTCTCCTCAAACTTGGAGGTCAAAGGACCGTCTGCCAATTTGTAACACTAACATACTAGATTAGTCATTGCAAAGTAAATGTCAACGGCGCTTCCGTCGGGCACATAAGGGTTTAGACAACATAATCAAGAGGCAATGCTCTCCTTTTCGTATAAAAATACAGCCTGCGAAAGCCGTGCCAGGGACGGGCACCCGACGAACTGACGCAATGCGCAGGGCGCATTTGCCAGCTGACAGCCGGCAGCTAGCAGTTGATCAATTAGTCCAGTTACAAAATACTGCCTGTTGTCTGCTGCAAGCTGCTGGCTGGGAACGGCCTACTCCACTCCTTCCAGATAGCGGAGTCTTAACAGTCGGCCAGTGTTTGCCGTTACCTTGACCCTGTCGTCCAGTCGGAGGCCAACAACCCAGATAATTTGCCCTCCACTGCAAAGAATTGGAACCCTGCGACGCTGGCTTCTCGGGATTTTGGCATCAATGAAGAATTTTTTGAGCTTTTTCCCGCCACCAAGCCCCAATGGGCGGAAGCGGTCTCCCACATTGCTGGACCTGAGCACTAGGGGAAAAGAGATTCTGTCCAGGTCCATGACGGCTTCGTTGGGCTGGCGACTGAACCCAGAGGTCAGATCCGCGGCAAGGTATTCCAGGACCATCCGGTGATTCAGGCTGGGGAAGGGATAAGAGCCAGGTCCAGAGATTTCGTAATAGAAACTTGCCTGGGTCTGGTGTCGTAAGCCGATGGTCAACCAGTTATAATTTTTCTCTGCTTTCAGCGATCCCGGCAGGTCAATAGAGCTGTTAGGGGCAGCAGAGCTACACAATTGCAAGAGAATTTCCGTGTGATGAAAACCAAAACCTCGAAGATCTCCCTTGACCTTTTCCACCACCCGACGGAGCAAACGCTTTTGCATGGCAGGATGGGTTTCGAGGAGCGACTCAAGGGGGAGTCGAAGCCCATTATCCTCGCATTCGACCGAATGTTGATCCAACCACTCACCTAGGAGCGATTCCCAGAATTCCTCTTCCTCACGAAAGATATTGCTGGTCCTAAGTAAGGTGGCATTTAAATTGCTATTAAAATTCTGCTGCAGCCGCGGCAGCAATTCCAGTCTCAGCAAGTTGCGTTGGCACCAAGGTTTCAAATTAGACTTATCTTGCCTATAGGCAAGGCTGCGGTCTTCAAGATAAGAGGTAATTTCATGACGGTGGCATTCCAGAAGGGGTCGAATCACTCCGCTGTGGCCGTGGGGCGGCATGCCGGAAAGCCCGCGCTGACCTGCACCACGAAAGATTCGCAGCAGGATTTCTTCGGCCTGATCATCCGCGTTATGGCCCAAGGCAAGCTTGCTGGCACCCTCGTTGGCCATAATCTGCTGCAAACATTGGTAGCGAAGCTCCCGGGCAGCCATTTGCACAGAGCCACCATGGGCTTTTCGCCAGTTGTGGACATCTACTCGTTCCATGACCATGGGCAGCCCCAATTGGCTGGCAAGATCTTGGACAAATACGGCGTCCTGGTCAGCTTCTCTGCCACGAAGACCATGATGGACATGAGTTACCACCAGTTCGACACCATAAGTCTGCCGCAGCTGCTGGAGGATGTGACAGAGAGCCACCGAATCCGGGCCCCCAGATACGGCCACAAGCACGCGGTCTCCACCCAGGAGCATGTTGTAGGTGGACAGAGTATTTTGGACCTTTTTAACTAGCATAGACAACCATCTTTTGCATTAATGGAGCACTGGGGTAAGAATCGTTTATGGTTTTGGATTGCAGATCGCAGATTGAGGCTGGATCAGTTCCTTGACCCCTGGGTATGACCCCTTTAACTGAAATCAAAATTCTAAAATCTAAGATCGCGGGACTCCACTAACTCTATGGTTCCAGCTCAATAATGATTATACGAGAGCAGCTAAACCCTGTCCAGTGCAGTACCCGGGAGATTTGGCCTCAGCTGCATATCTATTGTAAATATATCAAGGATATGCTAATGAACTTCAAAAGCGGAGTCGCCGGAAAAAACTTGGTCAGATTCTAGTTGAAGCGGGATTGATCAGTGACGATCAACTGGTCTTGGCGCTGGAAGAGCAAAAAAAGGGAACCAAGAAACATCTCGGCAAGATCATAGTTGAGAATGAATGGGCCAAAAATGAGGACATTTGCCAGGCCCTGTCCAAACAGCTCAATATACCTTACGTAAAACTGAAAGATTTGGATATCCCGGGAGAAGTACTCGAGACCATTTCTCGGAAACAGGCGAATAGAAGACTCATCCTGCCCTATGAAAAGACAGGAAGGCGTCTCCGTCTTGCTATGGCCAATCCCTTGGATTACTCCACTATCAACGAGGTCAAGTTTAGAACGGGACTTGATGTGTCAGTAGCGGTTGCAGCCGAGGAAGACATCCGTGAGACTATAGACGAAAAATACGGGGGCGATTTTGACTTGGATATGTTTGCCACCATGGTACCCACCGAGGAGGTGGAAGTTCTCGCCGAGGAGCGAGAAGACAATGAGTACGACGTAGACGAGCTCATCCGTCAATCTGAAATAGCTCCCATCGTCAGGTTGACCAATGCGATTCTCGCCGACGCCATCAAACTTGCCGCCAGTGACATCCACATCGAGCCCCATGAGAAAGAGGTGGCTGTGCGCTATCGCATCGATGGGATGATGAAGAATATCTTCAAGGTGGGCCTACCAGCTTTGGCCCCCCTCGTATCTAGAATCAAAATAATTGGTGATATGGACATTGCGGTTAAGCGGCGCCCTCAGGACGGTCGCACCAAGCTCAAGGTTGGAAATAATCAGTTTGACATGCGGATATCCACCCTGCCCACTATTTTTGGCGAGAAGGTAGTGATCCGAATATTAGACCAGTCCAAGGCATTCATTGACCTGGAAGAACTAGGTTTCAAAACCCAAGACCTGTCGCTTTACACCTCCATGCTTGCTAGACCGCAAGGCATAATTTTGGTCACCGGACCGACTGGCAGCGGCAAGAGCACAACCCTTTATGCATCTCTCAACCGGCTGAAATCAGAGGTGATAAACATAGTGACCGTAGAAGACCCCGTGGAGTATCAGTTGTCAGGTATCAATCAGGTCCAGGTTAACGAAAGAGCCGGAATAACTTTTGCTTCCGGACTGCGCTCCATCCTCCGCCAGGACCCCAACGTGGTCATGGTGGGCGAGATTCGCGATGCAGAGACAGCAAAAATAGCTTTCCAAGCTGCCAACACCGGTCACCTGGTTTTAACAACCTTGCACACCAACGATGCCTCTACGGCAGTGACCCGCCTGGTGGATTTGGGGGTCGATCCTTATGTGATCGCCTCATCGCTCCTCTGCGTACTGGCCCAGCGGTTGGTGCGGAAAAACTGTCCTCATTGCCTGGTGTCTGACCAGGTAGACAAACAGCTTTTCAGCAGATTGGGATTGTCCAATACCAAAAACTTTGAGAATAAACTCAAAAAAGGTCAAGGGTGTGAGGTCTGTCAGTTTACCGGCTATACGGGGCGAATTGGGATCTACGAGATGCTCAGGGTTGACGATGAACTGAGGAAGCTTATTGTCAAAGGCGCTTCGGATACTGAGATTGCAGAGAATGTGAGAAAGCGAGGAATCGACGACATGTTTAGTGACTGCCGCCAAAGGCTACTCAAAGGAGTCACCTCGATTGAGGAGCTGATGAGGGTAGCGCCGCCGCCCGAGACCAAAGGTTACAAGGCCATAATGGAGGAGGCAATTGCAGAGCCAACGCTGGACAAGAGTGTTGAGCCATCGAGAGGTCAGCTGCGGATTTTGGCGGTGGACGATGATCCTTTCATCCGTAAGATGCTGGAAAAGGTGTTG
>JARRNM010000159.1:0-9800 GCA_037384945.1 Deltaproteobacteria bacterium | reverse complement strand
ACACGATTACAGGGCTCCATACAAATACAATCTACTATTTTGCTACTACCTCATACGTAGTTGCTCCCAGTGGTCACGAATATGAGAGTGGTTACTCCAATGAAGTCATCTTTAATGACAACGATCGCGACTGGATGGCGGACGACTGGGAAAGCAGCCATGGATTTGACCCCTTAAACGAAGCCGACGCTTACCTGGACAGTGACAACGACGGTTACCCCAACCTCACCGAATACAGCGGGGGAACCGATCCTCACAACCCTGAAAGCCACCCCAGTGTGACGCTCGGCGTCCAGCACGTCACCGTCACCGACGTCACACCTACAGGATTCTCCGTGATCTGGCAGGTTACTGAGCCGAGCCTTTGCTACCTGGTGATTTACGACGAGTCAGGTACTCATTTGAGCGATATCGAGATTGTTTCCGAGAGCGCTTTGCACCCACCTGCGGAAGACAATGGGGTCATGAAGGTGAGGGTGAGCGGCCTGGAAGCAAGCAAAACGTACCGGTTGAGAACTCTGACCATGTCCAAACAGAGCGGCCTGATCCTGGTGGCCCCCTACCCTCAACAACTCGAAATCCTGACGGAGTTAGACACTACCTTGGTTGTAAACGATTCCATAAGACAAGAAATATACGACGAGGAGGGCGACCCTGCTGAAGGTACGCTTTTGGTTGCCTCCGTCGCGGGAGGCACTCACCCGATTACAGCCTGGGTCGGTGACAGTATCGCAAGCCCCTGGGCTCTTGTGGATCTCGGAAGACTATTTTCCAGCGAGACACACAATAATATTCGACTTCGGGGCGGAGAACAACTGGCACTCTGGAGCTTTGGCGGGCAGCTCGGGAACACCATCAATATACAGGAGATTACTCCTCCAGATGGAGAAGTACATGATGCCTTTCACGCGATTTCCTATCTCATTGGGGAACCCGGCTACACATTTGATCTGACGATTGACCTAAATGTCCTGGGGTTTCCGGTTCAACTATCACCCCCTCTCACCTCCTATGGCCTTCTCCTTTATTTGAAGGAACAGGCAGGTGGAAGCACTGTTGTTGACAGCGTAAAACGTTACAACAAAGAGACAGGGAAGTGGGACACAGCATCCTGGTTTTCACAGCAGCCGGCAGGAGATGATTTTCCCATTGAGCCTGGAAACGGCTACCTAATATACATGAAAGATGCTCTCCCGGGTGTCACCTTTGAGGGAATCCCTGTTGGGACCCTGGTCGACCTTTTGCCAGGATTGAACTTAGTTGGCTTGCCCGCCGACAACAACCCAGGCTTCACCTACACCAGTTATCAAATGTTGCAAGATCTGGGCAACGACCAGCAGGTTGCTTACGTAAAGAGGTATGACCCTTATGAGGGGTGGCAAACCACCTCCTGGTTCGAGGGGAATCCCGCCGGGGATCTGTTCGACATTAGGGAAGGTGAAGGTTATTTTGTGTATATGAAGGAACGGAAGGAAAACTGGAGGCCGTATTAAAACATGGCGTAGGGCGCAAGGCTCAAGGCGCAAGGCCTCAGGCATAGAGCCAGACGACAGAGGACAGACCACAATTTCGAATTTGGGACTAGAGAATTGGGAAATCAGAGAATTAGATAATTAGGAAACTAAGGGATTCTGGAACTAAGAGTCTAATTGACTGATTGGATTGTGGCCACTGGCTTCTGACTACTGAGTCCGAGGCACAAAGCTTTCAACCTTTAAATCGATATGGCTGGCCATCAGGTCGAAGTGAGCGTCGGCATGAACAACTGTGGATCCTGTTTTCAAAGCGCATGCGGCTATTAAAACGTCAGTATAGGGCACCGTTATTCCTTTCCGACGTAACTGGAAAGCGAGATCATAAGAGTTTTCCCACAGAGACGTATCAAAATCAACACTATCCAGAGCATCCAGCCTTCGCTTGAGACGTCGGAATTCACTTTCAGTTTTTGTACCCCCCAGGATTTCCAGTTTGACCATGCCAGTTGTAATGATGGTGTTCCCTTTGAGCAAATGATCTATTCGCTCCTTCACTTCCGGGCTAAAATCCTTTCTCAACGCGATAATCCAGGCAGAGGTATCAACAAGAAACATGTTATTCGACATTTCTCAGCCGCTCCAATTCGTCCAGGGTAAGCTCGATATCAAAGGTACCGAGCTCTTTGCGAAGAGCCTCCCTGTTGTATTCTCTGACCAGAGCTCTGAGCCCAGCCTCAATGGCCTCTTTCTTGGATCGAGCCCCTATGGCGTCTATGGCATCTTTCAATAATTTCTCATCAATTACGACAGTAGTTTTGATTTAAAGGCCAGGATGCAAGATGCAGGATTCAGGATCCAGGCGTTTATAATCTTTAAAGGCGTCGAAGGCGTTAAATTGCATCTTTTGAGAGCTTGTAGTCAACGGGTAACAGCCGGTCTAGATTAACATGTTTGGAGGCGTCAAGTATTTCAATGCCTATGATTTTGTCTCCTTCACCAATGTCCAATACAACATCATCAGACACTCGCTTGTTAATGACCTCCTGTCTTCTGTCATCAAGACGGATATAAAGAAGGTCTGTTTTGTCATTGTATGAGACGTTCATTTTATGCCTCCCACTTTCCATAAAATACATAAACCGTGACAGTGACAGCTAGATCTCCTTCCATTACGTAAAAGACCTCTACCCTTTTCTGCTCATAGTGCATACCGAGGCGTTTTTTGTTGAACTCGTACACTTTGGCTTTTCCTTTTCGTGCGTACTTGGCAGGTATGGCTAGACCTGTCTCAATAACATCTTTGATTTCCTCCTCAGTCGCCCCACGCTCTTCTGATCTTTCTAGCGTATGGGGATCAATTTGGATTCGCATCCATCCTCCTGAGCACGATGTCACCTAATAATTACCAGATACGCTTGATAATAGCAACGAAAGCAAAGAGCATTGGTCGGAAGTCAGAAGGCAATCGATAGACGGCAGAGGATAGATGACAGATTCCAGCGGGCAGGTGGCAGCAAAAAGATACTAGGTACTATGCAGTAAGCACTAGGCACTTTTTCAATTTCGGATTTCGGATTGACTAAGGCAGAGAGCAGAGAGCCCCAGTGAAATGATCGCCGGAGGCGCCCCGGTGGAATAGCCTTCGCCCCAGTTGAATACCCTGCGGATTCAACGGGGCAAGGATTCCACGGGGTAAAAATTTCACAGGGCAGGCAGCGGACAGCTGGCAGCAAAGGAAATTTTAACCCTTTCTATTCTATATTTTTGACTCTATGCTCTATGCTCCATGCCCTATGCCCAAGTATTCTGGCTACCGGCTACTTAATCCAAAACGTGGGCTATGATCCCCGACTTCCTAACCCCAACCTCTGAACGGTTTGGAGGATAAAATGAGTTCCAAGGAAGAATTGTTGATTGTTGAGGATGATGAGCAGATTGCTCGTCAATTGAAGTGGGCTCTTGCAGAAGACTACAATCTCCACCTGGCGCAAGATGGGCAGGCTGCCCTGAAGATTGTGCAGAGCAAAAAGCCGGCCGTGGTAACTCTGGACCTTGGCCTTCCGCCCAAGCCTGATGAAGCCACGGTGGGAATGGAAATCCTGGGAAAAATCCTGGAATGCGAGCCCAATACCAAAATTATTGTGGTTACCGGAAATGGACTAAAAGAAAATTCCTTGCGGGCCATAAATCGGGGCGCATGGGATTACTACGCCAAGCCGATAGAAATAGAAGAATTGAAGGTTATACTGAGCAGGGCTTTTCATGTCAGCAGACTGGAGAAAGAAAATCTGGAACTCCAGCAAGAGATGGAAACGAAAGCGCGGTTTGACGAATTGATTGGCAGCAGCCCGCAAATGAACGAGATATTCGGCAAGATCCGGAAAGTAGCCACCTCTGATGTTTCAGTACTGGTCGCTGGGGAAAGCGGCACGGGCAAGGAACTCATAGCGAGGGCAATTCACAATCAGAGTGCTCGCAAAAGGAAACCATTTGTTGCGATAAACTGCGGAGCAATTCCTGAGACCTTGCTGGAAGCCGAACTATTCGGCCATGAAAAGGGAGCATATACAGGGGCGCACATTCAGAGAAAAGGTAAAGTGGAGTACGCCGACGGTGGGACCCTATTCCTGGATGAGATTGGGGAAATGCCCCTGTTCCTTCAGGTCAAGCTGCTGCGATTCCTTCAGGAGCACATAATTGAAAGAATCGGGGGCCGGGAAATCATAGAGGTGGACGTTCGGATCATCGCGGCCACCCAGAAGAATCTGTTAGAAGCTCTTCCCGCCGGCGAATTTCGAGAAGACCTCTATTACAGGCTGAGCGTGGTTACTATAGATGTCCCGCCTCTCCGAAGCAGGGGTGAAGATGTGGTTTTGCTGGCCAATTACTTCATGAGAAAGAGCTGCCAGGAAATGAATCGGTCCGTTGCAAAGTTCGATCCGACCGCGCTTCAGGCAATAGTGGAGTACGATTGGCCGGGAAACGTTCGGGAACTGGAAAACAAGATAATGCGGTCGGTGGTCATGGGCCAGGGGCGAGTGATCAGGGCGGAAGACTTAGATTTGCCCTTCATTTACGATTTTGCGGATAAGAAACAGACTTTGAAAGATGTGCGGGAGGAGTTGGAGAGGGAGTTTATTAGTAAGGCTCTTTCCAGTAATAGCTGGAATGTGGCCAAGACTGCCGAGGTGATTGGAGTTACCAGGCCAACCCTGTACGATCTTATCAGAAAATATGACCTCAAGAAGCAAGAGATGGAGATGAACGATACATGATGCAAGATTCAAGATGCAAGATTCAAGATGCACGATTCAAGATGCAGGATGCAGGTCTTGGGGTTGGATCGAGGCGCAAGATGTAGGATACAGGATGCAGGATGCAAGATTCAGGATTCAAGACGCAGGAGACAAGAAAGGGGCACAAACATGGCAAAGGCGCAGAGTTACAGGGACCTAGAGATTTATCAAATATCTCATAGGTTGGCGGTTGAAATCCACAAGCTTTCTCTCCAATTACCAAAATTCGAACTATACGAAGAAGGAAGTCAAATTCGAAAATCATCCAAAGGTATACCCTCACATATTGTGGAAGGCTTCGGCAGAAGAAGATATAAGAACGACTTCATTAAATTTTTGGTTTACGCTCATTCATCGTGTGACGAGACAGTAGGGCATTTACAGCTCCTTTTCGATACAGAGTCGATTAATAAAGAACCATTTGAATATTACAGGGATGAATACACAAACCTCAGCAAGAAAATCTATAGATTCATAGAATCTGTTGAGAGGGAACATTTGGTCTGAATCTACGATTCAGGGTACAGGATTCAAGTCACTTGTATCGTGCATCTTGGATCCTGGATCTCGCCCAACCGACCTGAAAACAACAACATGCGTAACCGCATTATCACCTTGGCTGCTGCAACATACTTGGCTATGGCGTGTTGGGCAATGGCGGGGCAGCCGGTGGTGTCGCACTTGATCGTCACTGATGTGAATCCCCTGGCTTTCTCGGTCGCCTGGGTCGCCTCCGAGCCGTCCACCTGCACTGTGCGTTTGTTCGATGAGCAGCACAGGAACCTTGCAGATGTGAAGACTATCTCTGAAAGCAGGCAACACCGGCCGGCCGAAGATCTTGGGGTGATGAAGGTGAGGGTTCACGGCCTGCGGCCGGATACCAACTACTTGGTGCAGACGGTAACCACATCCAAAAAAGACGGCAAGATAATTATTTACCCGGAGAAGCCAATATCTGTTCGTACAGAAAAAAATGCTGTTCCCGTGAGCAACAGCGTCTTCGCTCAGAAGATCTACCACACGAATCAAATGAAAGGTGACGGCTCCCTGCTCATAGCCAGCGTGGATGGAGAAAGCTACCCGGTCAGCGGTTGGGTCGGGGCTCAGCCCAACCCCCCATCACCGTGGGCCCTGGTTGATTTAAACAACCTGTACAGTGCGAGAACCCACCAGAACCTGGAAGTGCGTGGTGGGGAGAAGATAACCGTTGAAGTACTTGGTGGTGTGCGAGGTTATTCTCGCTTTAGCGGCAAGGTTCCGCATGCCTCCCAAGGCTCGATTATCGAACTCAGCCCACCGATCGTACTTAAGACTAGCCAGTAATCAAAGGCAAGTTAACCGCTGATAGACAAGAAAAAAGTTCAGAGACGGTCAAGGACTCTGCGTTTTATCTCAACCCGCTCGCCAAAATTGATAACCAATCCAACCTCCATTCCTGTAGCTTTCAGATAATTTACTAGCTGGGTTTCATGGACTGGATGGATCTGCTTGACTGATTTCAATTCGAGGATGACTTTTTCTTCAACAACAATGTCGGCAATAAAGTCGCCAATGTCTTGACTTTCATAACTGACTAAGATTTTTTTCTCCCTTTCTGCCTGGAGACCTGATTTCAACAGTTCGATCATAAGAGCATTCTGGCAGACGCTCTCCAGGAATCCGAATCCTAGTTCCCTGTGTACCTTGTAGGCACAATCTATAATCTTCCCCGTGAGTCCTTTGTGTTTCATCGTCTTCGCCAAAGTATCAGGATTGATTCAGGTTGAAAAGGGTTTTCCCGTTAGACATGGGTTGGCTAGGGCAAGACACGGATATCACGGCTTTAACTCATTCGTGAGACATATGCGCATGAATATAGAGATCACTTAGGTACTCAATGGGTAGCTTCTGATGCCGCAAATAAGCAAGCTTATTTTTGTCCTCATCCCCTACCCATCAGTCCCGATGTCACCATCGGGGCACCCCGCTTTGCGGGGATCCTTAAGCGATCTCAAGAATGCGCCCTCAGAACCGTGTAATCCGTGTGTTTCGCGCAGCGAAACCCGTGTCAAAAAACCTACTGGATTCTGACTCCTTATTTTTTTAAAAGGATCCGTCATGGAATATCTTAACTTGTTGCCATTAATCAGTGCGCTGTTTTGTGCCGGCTTGGCGCTCCTCACCTTTATTAAGAGAAGATGGCGCCCGACGGCCGTGGCCTTCACCATATGCATGACCTTGATGGCACTGATTGAGCTCGCCAATTTCCTGACAGTCTCTGCGAGCGGTGGAGAGCAAATATTCTTTTGGAAACGGGCCAGCCTGGTGGGAGAAGTCCTGATTGCCGGAAACTGGCTCCTGTTTGCCCTCGTTTATGCCAAAATGGATGCCAAAAGAATCCTGAAGAAATGGTGTTGGGCGCTGACGTTGGCCTATCTGGTACCTTGCGCTCTCTTATTGCTGGCTTTATTCAGACACGAGGTGTTTTTAACGACAGACCTGCAGTTTATCAGGTTGGAAGCTTTTGCCAGATATCTGACAGTCTCTCTGATGATAATTGTCATCGCAGCAATGGTAATCCTGGAGAACACCTTCAGGTCCTCTCCGAGAACTGAAAGATGGAAGCTTAAATATACCATTTTTGGGGTTAGCGCCATTTTTATTTTTAACATTTATATTCTGAGTCAGCGGCTCCTGTATCATGTCATCAGTATTAATAATATTTATCTGATGTCTTGCGTTATCATCATCGCTAACACTTTAATTATATTTGGAGTTTTTAGGTTCAAGATTATCGTTGGTGATATCTATGTATCAAGAAAGGTTTTATATAATTCAGCAAGTCTATTTACCATAGGCATTTACCTTTTGACTGTGGGTTTTATTGGACACCTAATCAGATCGTTAAAGCTAAACTCAACACTACCAGTAAATATTTTGTTTATTTTTCTCTCGGTACTGGTTTTAACTGTCATATTCTCCAGCGACCGTTTTAAACTGGTTTGTAAGAACATAATAAATAAACATTTCAGCAAGAGAAAATATGATTACCGTGAAGAGTGGCTGGCCTATAGTTCCATTTTATCCAAGAAACTGCTCACGTCAGAAATTGCGGATAGTTTTGCTCACACATTAGCTGAAAGGATGTTCTGGAATCGCATTGCTCTCTGGCTGGTAAACGAAAGCGAAACTGCACTATACCTTGAATGTACACGCAACCTTGCTGAGGTCTCAACGAGGATTGGACTGAATGATCCTACTTTGTCATACCTCTACAGCGAAAGTAGACCAATGGCCTGCTCTGCCATACTGAACAATAAGAAAATGCAGCCAATCAGTAGAGAAATTTCGGCGTTGATAGGCGAGACCAAGGCAGAGTTACTAGTCCCTCTTGCAATCGCAGGTAAAGCAGTGGGGCTGCTTACCCTGGGAGGGATGCCGAGGGGAGAAAAGTTCTACCAGGTGGATGACTACGATTTGCTAAAATCGGTGGCAGCCCACGCGGCAAGCGCAATCAATAGTGCCAGGCTCTTTGAAGAAAGAATGAAGGCAAGGGAACTGGAGGCTTTCCACCGGCTCTCCTCCTTTGTTATGCACGATATGAAGAACGCCACCACCATGCTCTCCGTGTTAGCCCAGAATGCAGAGAAACATCTGTGCGACCCCGAATTTCAAAAAGATGCTTTGCAGACCATTTCGGAAGCCGTCAATAGGATGAAAAGAATGATCGAGAGCCTCTCTTCTCTGCCGGACAAGCCAAAGCTGGAACTGAAGGACTACGACCTCAATGAATTGATTAACAATACGGTGAATGATTTGGGCGTTAATGGACTGGCAAAGCTCAAAATAGGAAGAAATCTGGGGAAATTATCACCAGTCAGAGTTGATGCCGAAGAAATCCAAAAAGTGTTGCACAACCTGATATTGAACGCTTGTGAGGCACTGGACAGTGAAGGTCAGGTTGAAGTTAGCTCAAGAACTAATAAAGATCACGTGATATTCAGTGTAAGTGACAATGGACGGGGAATGTCGAAAGAATTCATGGAGAAGTCGCTCTTCAAACCATTCAAGTCGACAAAGAAGAAGGGGCTGGGCATTGGGTTGTACCAGTGTAAGAGCATTGTCGAAGCGCACAAGGGAAGAATTGAGGTGGAAAGTGAGCTGGGAGAAGGTACAACATTTACGGTGTATTTACCAACGAAGCAGGCTTAGAGAGAGCCATTATTAACCGCAGACGCACGCAGACAGGAATTTTAGGTGCAAGGCGCAGGGTTAAGATGCAAGATGCACGATACAGGATGCAGTATGCAAGATCCAGAGGTCAGAGGTCGGAGATCAGAGGTCGGAGGACAGATTACAATTTGGGATTTCGAATTTCGAATTGCGGATTTGGGAAGGCATGGAGCATAGGGCAGAGAGTCAGACGACAGATTCAAGCTGGCAGCTACGGATTGAGGTTGGAGGCAAAAGATTTTCTTTGCTGGAAAGATTTCTCGCCTCAAACCTCTAACCTCCAACCTCCAACGGCAAAGTTAGGCCTTGTACCTGTAACATTGTTTGAACGATTTCAATGACTTGAACTACTTCAACGATTTGAACGGTTTGTGATTGTCGGTTTTTTTCACATCTTTAACATATTGAAATAACTACATATCGTACATAACCTACCTGTTCAGAATGGTTTTCCCCTCGACCAGTTTTACATTCCAGTGAGTCACAACCGGTTGCCAGACGTCAACGAGATAGAAAAATAGGTCTCAATAAAAAAACTATAGACGTAATTTCAATTACTTATGATTATAAAATATAGTTATCGCAACGTGGGCATGCCTTTTGCTCAGTGTCCAACTAAACAAAGAATTCAATGTTTGATATTTCTTGATAGGGAGGTAGTTATCGTGGACAAGAAGGGAATACTAAGGAGACTGGTTATCGTTCTAGCTGTGGGACTGCTCTTGTTGGGCTCGGTAAATGTCTGGGCGGGACTCATTACGAATGGCAATGCTCACTTTCAAGACCCGGATTTTTGGGTCAGTGGCCATGAACCTCC
>JARRNM010000158.1:0-7634 GCA_037384945.1 Deltaproteobacteria bacterium | reverse complement strand
ACAAACGACTGCTCCGCTATTTCTTTTTGAACCCGGTTGAGATTCTATCGTGTCCATTTCTAGAAGGTCACAATTGCCTAATTTAAGCTGAACAGCCTGGTGCAGCCCAAGTGAAATGGAGGCCAGCAAAAAGCTCAAGTCAGAGAAATACATTTGATGAAACTCCTCATGCCACGGCGACAGTTGTTCTGATATAGCTTCAATTCTCACGAATATTTGTAGGAGAAACTCATCATCCACCAGTCCATCTCCATCCAATTCTACGTATGGGCAGTAGTCTGTATTGAAGTCAACAACCTCCTGGGGCAGTGACACTCCCAGCCGTTGCCACTCCCTCTGACTCAGTGTTTTTGTTTGTCGGCTCAATTTTACCTTTTCCCGATAGTGCTCCTCTGACCAAAGCCCATAGGCCCTGCAACCAAAAAATCTTTTACGATAAATTAGGCAATTGTGACCTTCTAGAAATGGACACGATAGAATCTCAACCGGGTTCAAAAAGAAATAGCGGAGCAGTCGTTTGTTAATCAACAACCTGTACTCGGGCTCCATTTCCAGCAGCTGGTGCATTGCTGACAGGGCCTCGAGCAAATTCATCTCAGGAAGAAGAGAACAGCAGTAGGTTCGCCGTCTGCATTGGGTGTGAGGTAACTGAGCATAGGCCTCTTCCAAGGCTGACCAGTGCTCAGTTGATCTCTCTAGCAGATCTCTTATCACTTTGTGGGTAAATGTCATTCGAGCTTAGCCTCATGTGCAAGACGGTTCCAATTATCCTTCCCAGGGAGTGTTGGAATGCTGGAGTATTGGCGTAATGATGATTTTTGCTTGGGGATTGTAGATTGCGGATTTTGCAGTCTTTGAACCATGTGCTCCATCCACTATACTCTCTGCCCTGAGCCTCCTTAATTCTGACTCCTATCTCCTGACTCCTCGCTTCTAATCTCGCACGCCGAAATTCGTAAAACGCCTATCTGGTCAGCTCTGCCTGCTTTAGATAAGAGATTTGGATATCCACTTTTATTTACCAACCACAGAGACACAGAGAGCACAGAGGGAACTATATTTTTTGCCCGCTCGGGAGACGGCGATCGGGCAAATGATCGCAGCCCTGCGGGCACGATCTCGTAACCGGGTAGTTTCATGTCAACGGTTCGAGTCAGGCTAAAGAGCTTTCGCCGCAGGCGGAGGCTCTTTTCCCTGGCCGTCGTCTCCCGGCCAGGGAAAAACACGTTACTCTGTGTCCTCTGTGACTCTGTGGTGAATCCTCAATCAGGCCTCCTCAGGCCTTCATAATGCGGAGTAAAGTAACCAAATCGTATTCGCAATTAGAAATTCCCTCCGCTGCCAGTTGTCAGCTCGACTCGAATTTCTCCTTCCAGGCTCGCATCTTCTCGTGGGGCCACCGTACGCAGAAAGCAGGTTTTCCTTTCATTACCAATTGTGTGCAGGTATCGCACTCTGGGTCGCAGGGGAGGATCTCATTCTCTCTCCCCTGCTCTACTTTTTCAACCCATTTTGGATCTGTCCATAAAACCCGGGCAAGACCGACCAAATCCGCTTTGCCGCCGGCAATTATCTGCTCCGCCAGCTCCCCGCTATCAATTCTGCCGGCGGTAATCACGGGAACATCAACCTCTTTCTTTACTGCAGCAGCCAAATCGACCATGTATCCCTTCATCTTGGACCTCTCCACAATCTCCGGTAGGAAAAAGGACTCATAGGTCCCCCCCATCACTGAAAGATAGGCCACACCTGCTGAAGCCAGCGATTTGGCAAATTGGGTTGACTCTTCCGGCTTGAGCCCACGGGGAAGCCATTCGTCTGCCATAAATCTGTAGCCTACGGGAAAGTCTCCCACCGCATTTTTTACGGCAGACAATACTGCCAGAGGAAATCTCTGTCGATTCTCTAATGTCCCGCCATAGTGGTCTTCTCTTATGTTGGTCCGGGGAGAAACGAACTGAGCGAGCAAATAGCCAGTGCCTCCGTGCAGTTCTACCAGGTCGAAGCCAGCCTTCTTGACCCTGAGCGCACTGTCGGCAAATTTGTCCACTATCTCCCCTATGTCATTGTTGTTCAAACTCCTGGGAGATCGGCCAAAGGTTTCCACCTCAGATGGTGCCACTGGCTGCGCAGAACCGGCAAAACGTCCGGCATGGTTGATTTGCAGACAAGCCAGGGCGCCTTCTCCTTTTATGGTCGCTGCAAGTCGAGCCAGACCCTCCAAATTATCATCAGTATCTGCTCTTATTGTTCTGTTGGAACCACTACCTACAGGGTGATCAACAGTGGCATTCTCCACCACCACCAAAGACACCCCGCTCTTTGCCATTTCTTGATAATAATCCAGTAGTAATCTGCTGACCGTGCCACCCTCTCCGGCATAACCAAGGTAGAGGGGAGCCATGATTATACGGTTTCTTAGTGTGAGTTGTCCTATCTTTAACGGTGAGAATAGGTTTTTAAATTTGGTCATAATACACCTCCTCTCCAGTAGCAACAGAGAGTTTAAACCACAGAGTGCCCAGGAATCACAGAGAGATATTGGAGATTTTAGATTTAAGATTGTAGATTTAGAAAAATAGGAGCTAGAACATTTTGGCATCTGCAATCTGCAATCAACAATCTGAAATTATATCTCCTTGTGACCTCTGTGGTTAATAAATGGGATTCGTCACTTGCGAGCACCTCACCAGCGAAGCAGACTGCTGCCCCAAGTAAGACCACCGCCAAAACCGCAAAGAAGCACGAGATCGCCTCTCTTGATACGACCCTGTCGATTGGCTTCATCCAAGGCAATAGCCATACTTGCTGAGGAGATGTTCCCATAGCGACTTATGTTTACAAAGATTCGATCCATGGGGACTTTAAGCTTCTTGGCCATGGCCTGCATTATTCTAAGATTAGCCTGGTGGGGAATATACAAAGCTATTGCATCCGTGGTGAGTCCATTTACTTCCAAGGCCTCCTCGCAGGCCTTGGTAAAATGTTCCACAGCAACTCGAAAGGTCGTTGGAGCTTCAATGAGTTGCAGGTAGTGTATTCCTTGATCTACACTCTCATGACTTATGGGGGTGGTCTTGGAGCCGCCCCCGGGCATTAGGAGGTTCTCCCCTCTGGATCCATCCGTATGAACAGTAGTAGATATAATTTCAGCACCATCCCTTCTCCGGGTGTCCAAGATTACCACCCCAGCCCCGTCGCCCCAAAGGATGGAGGAACTGCGATCCTGCCAGTTCACCGTTCTACTCATCACTTCTGCAGCGACCACCATGGCATTGGCAAATGTTCCGACTCTTAAATAATGCTCCGCCACTGAAAGACCAAAAAGAAAGCCACAGCAGGCAGCTGTAAGGTCGAAAGAGAGCGCTCCATGGGCACCAATTTTCTTTTCCAACCAGTTGGCCCCGGAAGGGCAGCAAGTATCCGGGGTGATTGTGGCCATAATCAGGAGATCAAGATCCTCTGGCGCCATTTCTGCTTGCTCCAGAGCCTGGAGAGCCGCCTCTCTGGCCAAATCCGAAGCTGCTTGATCAGGTCGAGCCACACGGCGCTCACTGATACCAGTTCGTTTGCGAATCCACTCATCAGAGGTGTCAACCATTTTTTCAAGATCATGATTAGAAAGGACTTTTTCTGGTAAGTAGGATCCTGTTCCTGTAATCCTGATTGCTTTCATGGCCCTTAATCTCCCCCTATCGCCGATAGAACTTTTATTTCCCATGCAAGCTGACCAAATGTCTACTACAGAGTCCGGGCCCGAGGACCGGGCTTTGGTCTACCCGACGAGAACGGCTCAAGGCCTAAGGCACAGGGCACAAGGCGAAAATAATAAGAGAAAACTGATCCTCTCCTTATGCCTTGCGCCTTATGCCTTACGCCCTGAACCGCTTCTTTTGGCAAAGCCATGGACATTTGCCCGCGCTTAACGGGATTTTCAGAGGGAATACCACCATCACAGGAACCAATCACTACTGGTCAATAGTCAGGGTTACACAAATGTTAATTATTTTGTTAATAATAAAATTCGGTTTTTTCTCCCTTTTTAACATTTTTCCCTTGAGAAAAGGGGAAAAATATTTTAGACTCCGCCCTTAATAATCATCAATCGGGCCTCAAATAAATCTGAATCCAGGATAAGCCTGATGGGATCCCTACCCCTCTCAACCTCCAGCCTCAATAGCAGTACCAATCTTGAGCAAACGGGAGGTGCGGAAGATTGTGTCCACCGGTACCACCGCCTTTTCGAGAACGCCCCGCTAGTTGCCTACAGCTTGGATCACCAACTGCGTACCCTTTACATCAGCCCTCATTGTCTTAAGACCTTTGGTTACAGTGAGGAGGAAATTCAAGAGGACCATCTTTTCTGGGTCCGACATATTCACCCCGAAGATCAGCAGCGAGTTCATCTCCATAGAGAACGTCGCCTAAAAGAGGGTGATAGCTTCAATATGGAGTACAGAATCATCCACAGAGATCAAACGGTGCGGCACATTATTAACCACACAATTCCAATTATCCATAACAACAAGATCAACCTGATTGACGGCTTTGTCTTTGACATCACAGCCAGAAAACACCTAGAGGACCAGCTTGTACTCACAGAGAGGATCAAAGTACTGAATGACATGTCTTTGGGGGTGGCTCACGAGATCAGAAACCCACTGACTTCCATCGGTGGCTTTGCCCGTCTCCTCGAGCGTAGGATGACGGAAAACGATCCCAATCGTCCTCACCTCGAAATTATTCTGCAGGAGGTCTCCCGTCTGGAGGGGACCGTCAATCGAGTCCTGGACGGGTTCAAGCGAATCCGCTTGCAGCCGGTACCAACTGACATAAATGCAATCCTCACCAAGGTGATCAATCAACTGAGCCACGAATTTCATCATACGGGAATTGAGCTTACTACCAAGCTGAATAATAGGATACCCGAAATAGAATTGGATCGACATCTTATCGAGGAGGGTCTCCGTTCCATAATCAAGACCTCCATACGAGGGATGCAGGGAGGTGGGGAACTTACCATAACCACTGCCCCCAACCATCGCTATGTGGTCATCGAGATTTGTGGCTTGATTCTCAACCAGGGTCCTCTCGATAAATGTCAGTTATTCTTTCCCTTTTACCGCGAACCAGCCTTCGATGGCGGAATCGGAATTCCCTTGTCGCAGCAAATCATCGCCCAACATGGCGGTAACGTAGTCATCAAAAACGGCTCTAACCGACAGTCATGCCTGGTGATTACCCTGCCCATGCCCCGCCGGACACCAAAATCTTAAACCTTCATTTCTATCTCCAGTCAGGTCCTTAACAGGACTTTCCCCAAAAATCAGTGGATCATTCTTCTAAATTGTGCTTAAGAGGCAGTTTGCCTTGGTTTGCAAGTGAATGTGGCCTAGCTGGTGTCTCTTCAGTCGTTCCAGAGCTCACGGTCTAGTCACTTCTAGCCCGGCTGTGGCCGGGGAAGTGACACTGACCTTCCGTCAGCCCTGTTGAATTCCGCTGCGCGGACCAGCCGAAGGCGGGATTCAATAGGGCAGGTCACTCAGAAGAGACATCAGCAAAGGCCAAAAGGGGAAGCTGCGAAACAACGAGCATCTGAGCAACCGCTCTTCACTCTCTCAGCTTTGCGAGGGGTTGCATGAAGATATGGCGCTCACTGAGCAGGAACCCTGCCAATAGATGGAGCGAATCATGCGCGTTGTGGAGCAGCTTCCCCTGGCCTATCCCGGATATTTCATGAATTACCGTCGCGAGACCGGGGAGATGGGCGTGCCACCTGGGAACCGCAGGGTGTTGGTTCCGAGGCGTACCTGAATGGTACGTCGCAGGGACCGACGCCCGAGGACGCCAGGAAGGACGGCCATATCCGTGGTCGCAGCAGGTGATTCATGGAGTATCCGGGATATGTTTCTAAAATATTTTTGGGGGAGCTCCTGACTCCTTAAGGCTTGAATTCTCTCCTTGGTAACCTTATAAATGAAATTAGTTACCCTTTACCCAAGTAGTGGAATTATGGAATGAGCCATTGCTGGAGAAGAGTTAAAGAAGGTATTAGGGTGCAAAATTTTTTTAGCCCAAAAGGTTCTATAAACTACGACAAGGCAAACCAACAGGGAGCTTAATTCAGCCCAGACTTTTGAATCTAGAGGAGCCAATGCACCAGCACCAGAGCAGGATGGAAAGAGTTCGCGAGAGGGTTAGAGAGAAGCGCGAAAGTTATACCCTATACAACTTTGAGCGTCTGCAGGAAGAGGCCTTTGCCACTTTCTTTGATTTGGCCCAAGAATATACTACCCTGGAAAATCTCTATCTGGTTTGCACTCTTGTGCCCAAGGAATTTTTCGATCTCGATGTTCGCCTCTACCTCCTGGACGAAGACGGAAAGAGTCTCAGTCTCGTTTGCTCCAGCAATCATGGCCTTGAAGACGACTCTTCAACCGGTAGTCCAGAGGTGGTGGTCCAAGATAACCCTTACTTTTCAGGGGAGTCATACGTGATTCCCATTCAAGGCAACCAGGCGGTGGGAGAACTTCTGCCATTCCAGCATCTCAAAGATATCCTCGGCATGTTTGAGATACGTCCAGCGGAAAAGATCACCGAACAGCAGCGCTTTTTTCTGGAGAAATTTACCAATCGCATCGGCTACAATCTGCACCAGAAGCAACTAATCCATCAAAACTTACACCACATCAAGTTTATCAACCAATTGGTTGCGGACATTGATCACAATGTCATCTCGCCTAATCTTTACTATCGACTATTTCTGCGCAAGCTTAAACGGCAGATCAAGG
This sequence comes from Deltaproteobacteria bacterium, assembly GCA_037384945.1. Classification (GTDB taxonomy): domain Bacteria; phylum Desulfobacterota; class Syntrophobacteria; order BM002; family BM002; genus BM002. The sequence continues at coordinate 843 of JARRNM010000158.1, read as the reverse complement.
AGAATGTTGCTATCCAGGAAAAAGTACGTGAATTGGTATCGTTCTGCCCGGAGATCGATGCTCGCACCTGCCAAAAATTGCGGGAAATATACCACGCCCTGGGGGACACTATTACCTCCCTGGATGAGTCCACAAAGGAAATGAACAGACATTACGAGCGCACCAGCCTCTACCTGGAAACCTTACTAAGACGTGAGCATTTCCGCCACGGAACTTACGTTCTCCGTAAACAACGCTGTAACTTCAGAACGGAAATCATCCAACCCACTTTGTCTCGTTACTTGCCCCAGTTCAAGCAGAAGGAAATAAAGGTTGACAACCGGTTGGAAGAAGTTCCGGACGAGTCATTGGAACTGGTCGTTGACAAAGGTCTGCTGGCGCAAGTTTATGACAATTTCTTTTCTAATGCAGTCAAATACACCGAGACCATTGAAGACGAGTATGGCTACAAGGTGAAGTTTTTGTCCTATGGAAAGAAACTTTTAAAAGACTATTTCGACCAAGGAATAGATGGGGTTAAGTTCACCGTTTTCACCACCGGTGAACCAATTGGCCCTGAGGAGAGTGATCGGGTTTTTGACGAGGGCTACAGGAGCGCCGGAAGAGAATTGGAGGTAGGCACTGGTCACGGCCTGCACTTTGTCAAACACGTTATCGAAATCCACGGGGGGAAGGTGGGAGTGGAGCCCCAAAAATATGGGAACATCTTTTACTTCATCCTGCCACACAGGCATGAACAAGTGGATGTAACCATTGACAAAGAAGACAACAGGAGAACTATATGGTGAGGAAGTTGCTCTGGTGGATCTTATGCGGTGCCAGTGCAATAGCGTCCATTTTTTT
>JARRNM010000157.1:0-7667 GCA_037384945.1 Deltaproteobacteria bacterium | reverse complement strand
TTTTCTATGTTAGTAAGGCCCTGATGGAGGGAGGTGAGACCGCTGATTCTTGGGCCGAAGCGTGTCTTGTTCGTCCAACCTTAAAGAGATAGGAGAAAATCTATGAAGAGAATTGGCTTAATTACCCTAATTGCGGCCATCTGCTTGGCCCTTGGCATGATGGTGAATCCAACACCTGTGGTTGCTAGGACAACCTTCGTCACCATCGGAACAGGTGGTATCACAGGAGTTTACTATCCAACAGGAGGCGCCATTGCCAGGATCGTCAACCAGAAAAGAAAGGTTTATGGGATCCGCTGCACAGTAGAATCTACTGGCGGCTCAGTTTTTAACGTCAATGCGGTTATGGCCGGTGACCTGGAATTCGGCGTGGTGCAGTCCGACCGGCAGTATCAGGCGTGGAATGGCCTGGCGGAATGGAAAGATAAAGGTCCGCAAAAGGATTTGCGGGCCATGTTCACCATCCATCCGGAGTCCATCACCCTGGTGGCTGCAGATGACGCCGGGATCAAGACTATTCAAGACCTGAAGGGGAAAAGAGTTAACATCGGCAACCCCGGCTCCGGCCAGCGGCAGAACTCCATCGATGCCCTGGAAAATGCAGGGATCAACTATGAGACGGATTTAGTCGCAGAGGGAGTCAAGGCGGCTGAGGCTCCGGGACTGCTGCAAGACGGTCGCATCGATGCGTTCTTTTACACAGTAGGTCATCCCAGCGGTGCCATCAAGGAGGCCACTGCAGGCAGGAGGAAGGTTCACTTCGTGCCCATCGTTGGAGTTGACAAACTGTTGGCAAAGTATCCCTACTATGCCAAAGCTATCATTCCCATCAAGCTCTACCCAGGTGCCACCAACAAAGAAGATGTGCAGACCTTCGGGGTGAAGGCCACCTTCATCACCTCTGCCAAGGTGCCTGATAAGGTGGTTTACGCCGTCACCAAAGAGGTTTTCGACAACTTCGATGAGTTCAAGAAGCTGCATCCAGCTTACCAGGTTCTTACCAAGCAGAATATGCTCGAGGGTATGTCGGCACCCATCCATCCAGGGGCGATGAAGTATTATAAAGAGTCTGGCTTAGACAAGTACCTACCAGTCATGCATTGATCAGAAACAGGCGGCGGGACATTCCCGCCGCCGACTTTTTCTCTGAGCAGAAACCTCACGTTTGAGCAGCATTATGGTCATTAATGTTGGAATACTGCAAGAATGGAGTAGGGGGAGATAGCCAGCCTCCTGAATTTCAATACTTCAATATTCCAATATTGGGGTATTCCATTACCAGATCACTGCAAAGAAGGTAACCTCCTGATTCATTTAGACGACTGTCATTGAGAATTACCTCAACCTTTTAACCTCTAGGTGATGATATGAACGACGTGGAAGAGCATGAAAAGGAGGAAAGTCTGGACCTGGCCAAGAAGCTGGCTGATGAAGAGGAGGGAATCGGCAGGTTACCGACAGGTGCCAGCAAATTCGTCATTCCCACCATTGCGGTAATCTGGTCATTTTTCCAGTTGTCCATCGCCAGTTGGCTCATTCTCGACAGTGTTTTTATCCGGGCCATTCACCTGGGTTTTGCCTTGCTCATCGTCTTTTTGAACTATCCCCTTTTAAAGAAAACTCGCTTTGGCCTGAAATTCCTCTCTGTCACCGACAGAATCCCTGTTTTCGATTACATTGTCGCCCTCATCGCCGCCTTCTCAGCCATCTATATTGTCCTTGATTTTGGTGGGATCATGGGACGCATCGGCTCCCCCATAACCCGCGACGTTGTCATTGGGCTGACCTTGATAGTCCTGCTCCTGGAGGCCTCCCGTCGGGTTATTGGTCCAGCCCTCTCCGTAATCGCTATCGCTTTTTGCGCTTACTCTTTTTTGGGGCCCTACATGCCTGATGTCATTGCTTTCAAGGGTGTTTCCCTGGGTCGATTCATAGGCCAGATGACCATGTCTACCGAAGGCATCTACGGCATCCCTCTGGATGTGTCAGCTACCATTGTTTTTCTCTTCGTCCTTTTCGGGGCCATGCTGGACAAGGCAGGGGCGGGGAGGTATTTCATTCAACTTGCCTTGAGTCTGCTGGGCCGCTTCAAGGGAGGACCGGCCAAGGCTGCTGTCTTGGGAAGTGGGTTGACCGGTCTGGTCTCTGGCTCGAGTATTGCCAACATAGTTACTACTGGGACCTTCACCATCCCTCTTATGAAGAAGGTCGGCTATCCGCCAACGAAGGCGGCTGCGGTGGAGGTGGCGGCCAGCACCGACGGTCAGATCGCCCCACCCATTATGGGCGCCGCGGCTTTTATCATTGCCGAGTATGTCAACGTGCCCTATATTGAGGTAATCAAAGCAGCGGCCATACCGGCCTTTGCCTCTTATGCAGCCCTTCTTTACATCACTCACATCGAGGCCTCCAAACTGGGTTTGCGGGGCATACCTCGGGCAGAATTGCCGCCATTCTTTAAAACCCTGATCGGTGGAGCACACTACCTCATTCCTATCTTACTTTTACTTTATGAACTGGTAGTGGTGCGTCACTCGCCCGAACTTGCGGCATTCCACGCTATCTGGATCATGGCTGCGATAATGCTGTTGCAGAACCCGGTCAAAGCTTACCTCAACAAAGAGCCCATCGGTGCAGCCTTCAAGCAAAGCATCGTCGACATATTCTCTGGCCTGGCAGCTGGAGGCAGGAACATGGTTTCTGTGGCTCTGGCCACAGCCGCCGCCGGCATTATCGTTGGGGTGGTGGCCATGGGTTTGGGAGGTCTTATCACCCAGATTATCGATACCCTATCCGGAGGCAATATCTACTTGTTGCTGATCATAACTGCCGTTGCCAGTCTTGTCATCGGCATGGGTCTGCCCACCACCGCCACCTATATTGTCATGGCCTCACTTACGGCACCGGCCATCGTTCAGATCGGAGCTATGTATGACTTCGTCGTGCCGTTGATGGCAGCCCATCTGTTTTGCTTCTATTTCGGTATCCTGGCTGATGATACTCCGCCGGTTGGTCTGGCTGCCTACGCTGCTGCGGCCATTGCCAAATCGGATCCCATTCCTACGGGGATCCAGGGATTCATGTACGATATTCGAACGGCCATTTTGCCATTCATGTTCATTTTCAACAGTGACCTGATCTTGCACAATATCAACAGCTGGACGGCTGGTTTGTTGATATTTGCCATGGCCTGCCTGGGTAACTTTGCCTTTGCCTCGGCTACCCAGGGCTGGCTGGTGGTCAAGAACAGGTTTTACGAGATTCCACTGCTCCTATGCACTACCTTCGTTTTGATGCGGCCTGATGCCATTGCCAGTTTCCTCGGTGTGTCCTACGACAAGCGCTTCTGGATGTATCTAATCGGCCTTGCCATTTTTGCTTTAACCTATCTGCTGCAAAGGCCGAGGAGGCCACAGGTTGCCGCTCCAGCCACTGCATAGCCAGTGGCAAGGGTAACGCCTGGGGGACTTTTAACCACAGAGGCCACGGAGAACACAGAGAGATATTTTAGATTTGAAATATTAGATTTATGCTCGCCGATTTAGACGTTATAGCAATTCAAGATTTTGTAATCTGTGATGAACAATGGGCGGATCTCTGTGCGCTCTGTGTTTTCAGTGGTTAAGTCTTGTTCACTGAGAGGCCACCAAACTGGTGATCTTACTAGAGAGATTATCAAGGAGAGGAAAGATGTTAAAGCGTCGTGCTTTGAGCCTCGGTTTGTTTATAGTTTCTTTGGTGGTCATCGTTTCTGCTGCATCAGCAGGAGAGCGCTTCACCGATAACGGTGACGGCACGGTGACGGACCACCAGCTGGGAGTGATGTGGGCCAAAAATGACAATCAGGGAGATATAGATTGGCGGGATGCGGAGAAATATTGCCAGTGGACTTTTCCTTACCTTATCCCCGCGCGCTACGACAACTGGCGGATGCCCACTATCGAAGAGCTACAAACACTATACGTCCGTGACAAAGACTACCAAGGCTATGAGACTGATTGTGGCCAGAAGGTCAAGATGGTCTCCGATATCAGGCTCAGTTGCGGTTGGGTGTGGGCATCAGAGGCCATGACCATAGACTACAAATTGCAAGGTAGACAAGTAAAGGTCAGGACTATAAGCTCTAAACTTTTTAATTTTCACCGGGGATATGCCTACACTGACCTTATGCGGCACTTTAAAGCATATCGGGCTCTGCCGGTTCGAGATTTGCAGGAGGGGAAATAAGTGGAGGAGAGATTATGCCGGAAGTGAACAAAATACTGGTTGCCATCTGCTTTTCGGAGTACTGTCCCGGAACATTTGCCTACGCGGCTCGGCTGGCCACCCAATTGCAGGCGGAACTTGTTGTGGCCAACGTCATCAACATCAAAGATGTACAAGCTGTTGGTTCCATTCAATCCATGGGGTACTCAGTAAGTGCAGAGGATTATCTGCGAGGTGTGGAGGCAGAGCGGCGAGCAGTACTCGACAAAATGATAGCTGATTCCGGGTTTCCGAAAGAGAAATTAAAAACTATCTTAAAGGTGGGGCATCCCCTCGAACAACTTTTGAAAATCACCAAGGAAGAGAAAGTCGATATGGTGGTCATGGGAGCCAAAGGGCGGAGCAATATTGAACATCTCTTAGTGGGTTCCGTAGCTGAGAAAATGTTCCGACATTCCCCGGTGACCGTCGCTTCTTACCGGAAAAGATAGCCTGAGGCAAAATCCCAAGCGGAGCGACATGACCGGATATACAGCTCTTAAAACATTTCTGCCTATTTAAATCCTTCAGGCCCATCGAAAATTCTGAGACCGACAACTGGTTTGGTGATGTTGGAAAAACTAAGGATAAAAGAAGGACTAAAAACTGCAGAGGAACTGCTAAAGGAAGAAACAGGTGATGTTCGTACCCTACGGCCACTTGAAAATATACTCGTTTCAATAATAGCCATTGCCTGGGCTCTCTATCAGCTGGCACTTCCAAGCGTACTGGTGATTGACAGTACTGAAGAAAGGGCAATCCATCTTGCCTTTGCCATATCACTTCTCTTCCTTCTCATGCCGGCCTTGAAAAAGCGGAGGAAATACCTCGGCTCTCTTTCGGTTAAGGACCACATACCTATTGCTGACTATGTTTGCGCTATTTTAGGCGCTTTTACCGCCCTTTACCTGGCAATTTTCTATGAAGCACTCGCCATGCGGGCCGGAGCGCCCACCACCCTCGACCTGATCTGTGGAAGTATTCTGGTCATACTGCTCCTTGAGGCCACCCGGAGAATTATCGGCCCGGCTCTGTCCGTCATTGCCGTAGGCTTTACCCTCTACGCCTTCCTCGGCCCATACATGCCGTCAGTTCTGGCATTCAAAGGGGTTTCACTGAGCAAATACCTGAGCAACATCTCTCTATCTACAGAAGGAATATACGGTATTCCTCTCGGGGTCTCCTCGGCAATCGTCTATCTTTTTGTCCTTTTGGGCGCTTTGCTGGACAAGGCGGGCGCAGGAAGGTTTTTCACTAACCTGGCTCTCTCCTTTCTTGGTAGATTCAAGGGGGGAGCGGCGAAGGCCGCCATTGTGGCGAGCGGTGCCACCGGGCTCGTTTCCGGCTCGAGCATTGCTAATATTGTTACCACCGGGCCTTTTACCATACCCCTGATGAAGAAGATCGGGTACCCGCCGAAGAAAGCGGCTGCCGTGGAGGTTGCTGCCAGCACCGATGGGCAGCTGATGCCTCCCATAATGGGAGCGGCGGCCTTTATCATCGCCGAGTATGTAAACGTGCCGTACATAGAGGTGGTGAAGGCAGCGGCCATTCCGGCGATCGCCTCTTATTTCGGGCTTTTTTGCATAGCACACCTGGAAGCATCCAAACTGGGCATCGAAGGACTTCCCCCGGAGGATATTCCAAGCTTTAGAGCCACCCTGAAAAAAGGCGCGCATTATTTGATTCCCCTGGCAGTCCTGCTCTGGGAACTCGTGTATCTACGCCACTCTCCAGAACTTGCTGCCTTCAGATCAATACTGCTCTTGTTTGCGGTCATTTTTTACCAGGAAATACGCAAGGCGATTAGTGCCAAGAAGGGGTTTGGCTCCGGCATAACAGAGAGTTTTCGAATTATCATAAATGGTTTCATTCAAGGCTCGAAAAACATGATGTCCGTGGCCCTGGCATGCGCCTCCGCCGGAATCATCGTCGGTGTGGTCAATATGGGGCTGGGGGGTATGATAGCTTATGTGGTAGAGGTTCTCTCCGGGGGGAACATCTTTCTCCTATTGTTAATCACCGCTATTGCCAGTCTGATAATTGGCATGGGTCTTCCTACCACGGCGACCTATATCGTCATGGCCTCATTGACCGCTCCGATCATTGTCAATGTTGGTTCTCTTTATGACTTCATCATTCCCTTAATGGCCGCTCACCTGTTCTGCTTCTATTTCGGCATCCTGGCTGACGACACTCCCCCCGTGGGTCTGGCTGCTTACGCTGCTGCGGCCATAGCTGAGTCTGACCCTATTCCCACCGGCATTCAAGGCTTTATGTACGACATCCGAACTTCTTGTATTGCCTTCATGTTTGTCTTCAATCCGGAGTTGATCCTCCACGACATCAATAACTGGCCTCAGGCCATCCTCATCTTCGTTATGGCCTTGATCGGCATGTCCGCCTTTGAATGTTTCGCCCAGGGGTGGTGTTTGACCAGAAACAAATTGTATGACATTCCATTTTTTCTGGCAGCATGGTTTACCCTCTTTCATCCGGGCGGGGTTGCTACCCTGTTTAATATAGATCACAGCATGAGGTATTATTTCTACCCCCTGGGCATTGCCATTTATGCTGCAGTGGTGGGCATTCAAAAAATTAGGATGCTGTCGGCAGAAAGGTCTAAAGTCAAGGCGGTTGGGTAAAAAGATGGCCTAGCCCATTTCATTTCGCATTTTTCAGTTTAGATTTATCATTCATTATCTAATGTTTCACCTGTCTCATTAGTGTCCATCAGAAAACTACTTCGTGTCATTCCGAGCCCTTCGGCAAGACCTGTCGGCGAGCTCAGGTCGAGTCGCTCAGGGCAAGCTCCGGGAGAAGACGAAGATTTGTCATCCTGAGCCTTTCGACAAGCTCAAGATAAACTCCGCGAAGGATCTTGGGATTCTTCGTCGCCTTGTTTCTCAGAATGACATCCGGAGAATACCGTTTCCGGATGGACACTCATGATCAACTGTATTACATGGAACGTGAATCATCCCATTCACTGTGCAATGATAAATGAGCAATGAGAAATGAAAAATGGGAAATGAAATGGGTTAGCCTCTCTGTTTGGCCCCCAGCAGCGGTGCAAGAGGCAGTAGTCAACTTTCTGGTGGAACAGACGAAGCGGGGTGTTCAACTGGAGGGAGGAGGGGTCACGGCCTACTGCCACGAAGGGCAGGAGGCGCAGGTCTGCATCCAACGGTTAACTCATTATTACCGAGATCTGCAGCAGTTGTATCCTGACCTGCCGGAACTCGAGGTGGTGCAGAAAGTACTGCCTGGTGAAGATTGGTCTGAGACCTGGAAGTCCTTCTTCAAACCGCTGATAATCGGCAAAAACATTGTAATCAAGCCCTCCTGGGAACCATATGAGAGAAAACCTGGGCAGGTGCTAATAGAGATTGATCCCGGACGAGCCTTTGGCACCGGCAGGC
>JARRNM010000156.1:0-7668 GCA_037384945.1 Deltaproteobacteria bacterium | reverse complement strand
GCCTTCGGAGCGGTATTTCTCGCTCCTCTCATCTACTTTTTTCCAGTTGAAGCAAAAAGTGACGGCGTTCCGGCGACAAGGGAGGCTGTAGCTCTGAAGGGCGGCATCATCAAGGCGCGCACCTTCTGCACCAGGATGATCGACTCCGCCATTACTCTCGGGGCGGGAGGCTCGGCAGGCAAGGAAGGCCCCATCATTCAGATTGGTGCATCAATAGGCTCCGCAGTGGGCCAGTTCTTTAAGGTCTCGGGAGCACGGATGAGAGTTTTGGTGGGTTGTGGTGCCGCGGGAGGGCTTGCCGCCATATTCAACGCCCCCATAGCCGGGGTACTTTTTGCCCTGGAGGTGGTGCTCGGAGAATTCAGCGTCCACAGTTTCACCCCCATTGTCATCTCATCGGTGGTGGCAACTGCCGTTAGCCGGGCTTGGCTCATCGAAGGGGCGGCCTTGAAACTCCCCCCTTATACGCTCTTTAGCTACTGGGAGATCGGTTTCTATGCACTCCTCGGCATCGCTGCTGGTGTGATCTCTGTGTGCTTTACCAAGGCCTTGCATGGGGTTGAAAAATTTTTTCATCGTCGTACTGCTCTAATGAGGACCCACTGGCAACCTATTATCGGCGGGTTGATTGTGGGAGGGATCGGGTTCTTTTTTCCCCAGATTCTTGGCTGCGGCTATTCACCTATCGCTCAGGCAATTGAGGGTAATGTTCTGTGGAATACTTTGTTGGCCTTGCTCGTACTTAAAATCATTGCTACCGCTTTTACCCTTGGCTCCGGAGGCTCCGGCGGCATCCTCTACCCCTGCCTTTTCATGGGAGCTATGCTCGGAAGTATTATGGGGACCGCATTTAATGCTCTGGCACCCGGAATCGCCCCTTCAGCAGGCGGTTATGCCCTGGTTGGCATGGGAGCCGTGCTGGGAGCCGCGGTCCAAGCCCCCTTGGCCGCCATTATGATGGGCTTTGAATTGACTGGCAGTTACGCCGTTATCCTGCCACTGATGACCTCCTGTGTTTTGGCCACAATGGTTCACCGCAGACTCATGAGTCACTCCATTTACACCCAGTCTCTGGCTGATCGCGGCATTGACATATCGGTCGCCCGGGAGATGGGGGTACTTACCAGTCTAACCGTGTCTGATGTTATGCGCGGCGAGGTACAGAAGATTCCAGGTAACATGCCTTACAACGAGGTCATGCAGCTTTGTCTCAAAGGACACGGCAATTACCTCTACACCACCGACGATGAGGACAACCTGGAAGGAGTCATCTCATTTCAGGACATAAAGGAATTCATTTACGACGATCAACTCAACGGCCTGGTTCTTGCCCGGGATATGGCCAATCGCGATGTGGTGTACGTTACCCCCCATGAGACGCTGGCCTCTTCCCTGAACAAGTTCAGCTACATCGATATGGAGGAGCTCCCAGTGGTGGGGAGCGAGGATGGTTTCCGGCGGCTACTGGGTATAATCACCCGAAGCGAGCTCATGAAGATTTACCGAAAAGAGATGCTAAAACGCGTTATGATAGAATCCTAGTCTGTAGAATGACACCTTTCAATTCTCACCTCCCATCAACAGTCTTGAAACTCAGGCCTACTACGCCACGGGCCAGTTAACATTTTACCCATTTGTTACCGGGTAGGTTTTGGGTAAATTGTGTATTTTCCATCTCAAGTAAACGATCCCATGATCATCTAAGATAATTCTCATAGGGAGAAAGAATTGTAAGGGCGAGGTCTTTCCCCACCCGTGGAGCGTTATCCATTTTCCTCGCAGTCTCCCGCAACTCAGAACTCATGAACATCCAATTTCGGCTATATTTTCTTCTTGAAAAGTCTATTTGTTTGGTGTAAATTTTATAAAGAGATTAGTTCATAATAGAGCCAGTAATTCATACTCCTCCTAAAAATTCGTCTCTAAGTTCCATATAAAAAAGAGTAATACGTTCCTGTCTCCTGTGGCAGCTAACCGCGCGACCTCCATCTAGTGCTCCTCGAGCCGGAACAGATGTTGCTCTCTCATGGCGCCAAAGCTATTGAAATGGGAGAGCAATGATCGAAAGGCCTCATTTAGATCCCCAGGGGACAGAAAAAGGGGCACCCCATGAGCTCCCTCCGAGTTTTTCTCTTCGGTGGCTTCCAAATCGCCCATGATGGCGACCCCACTGCCAACAGCAAAATGCCCCGAGGCGTGAAAGCACTCCTCGCCTACCTGCTCCTCTTTCGCCACCGGGTGCACCCACGGGAAGTGCTCGCCGGTCTCTTCTGGGGTGATCACAGTGAGGAGCGTGCTCGCAGTTGCCTCAGCACAGCTCTTTGGCGAATACGGCGGGCCCTGGAGCCCGGGCAGATTCCGAAAGGAACCTACTTGCTTACTACTCCAACGGGTGAGGTTGGTTTCAATCGAGAAAGCGACTATTGGCTTGACGTGGCGGAGTTCGAGGAGAGCGCGAGCCGATGCCTGGCGCAATCAGTTCAATCCCGGGACTTTGTGGATGTTTGCGACATCGAAAACATTCCGATACTTTACACTGGAGAGCTTCTGGAGGGTTTTTACGATGACTGGGCACTCCGGGAAAGAGAGCGTCTTAGATCTCTTTATTTGAAAAGCCTATCGCACTTGATGCTCTATCACCGGCATCATGGGAATTATGAGCAAAGTCTGGCATATGGCCAAACGATACTCAGTCACGACCCGCTACGCGAGGGCATTCACCGTGAAGTGATGCGTCTCTATCTTGAGAGTGGGCAGAGAGCCATGGCAATTCGCCAGTATGAAAACTGTTCTGAGATCTTGAAGACAGAACTGGGTATTCCTCCCATGGAGGAAACCCAAGCTCTCTACAGAGAAATTTTGAATCCAGCACGCAGTGACCGATCACAATCCGTCATGAGCCGTTCTCCTCGCAGCTGTGAGTGCGACACGATAGACATTGCCCTACGGCGAGTCTCGGAAATCTCGTCCGCAACTAAAATCGCCAGCCTCAAGGAGACATTCGAGCAGCTTCACCTGGCCATGAAAGATCTAGATAAGACGAGGGAGAAAATCCATAAGGCGGTTGCCATGCTCGAAGGAATAGCAGGACAACAGGATTTTAAGGAAGATTAGAATTCTGCCCCTTAACTGCTTTCTGAGGTCCCATCCGAACCAATCCCATAATAGAAATTCTTAAAAAAACTGACCTGTGAGACCCTGGTGATGCTGAGGTGACATCGATGTGAGCCTGGATGCGATAATAGAACCATAGTTACAAATGCTCAATCTGCAAGGCGACGCTAGCCTTCTTGTTAGCTCCCCTCAAGTTGTTGGAACAGTTAGACGAAGGCTCCAAATGAGATCATATGAAGCAAGCACGCATTCCTTTATTGTGCGCGTTTGGCTTGAACCCAGGGAGTGCAAGGATGCTGTGCCGCAGTTCCGAGGGGTAGTTCAGCACGTCCCAAGCGGTGAGCGCATATATGTGCGAGATCTAGCTGAGATCGCCGAGTTTATTGCGCCATACCTTGGGAAAGAAGCTGGGGGACCATCACAGACCTAAGAGCCGATCGAATCCCTAAGAGTTATTTCTGGTCAAGGAGTGAGCGACCGCTGGGATCGGCACCGTATTTTTTCATTACCTTCATTTTCCAAGCAGGCGTTCCCATGGCAGGAGATTATTACGCCACCTCAGTTCAACACATTTTGGCAGAACTGGAGCGAATCGACCTCCTCATCCGGGTACAGGTCATGCGCGCTCGACAACTGCATCAAATGGACAGCGAGTTCCAGGGGCTCTACATACCGGAAGAAGAAGTTGACCAAATCCTGGCGGAGCCTGCAGGCATGCCGAACTGGGCCTCAGCACCAAATCTCTCATCTCACACTGATATTCGCTCGGTGCTTGAACGCCACAGTGCAGAAATCGAGCGTCGGAAGGCCGCAAGTAAAGGGCGCGGTGTAACCTTACGTTTTGACCAGATATGCCATCTGTTCGACTTGAATCTCTTCGAGGCAGAGGCTCTATTAATCTGCCTCGCTCCGGAGATCGATTTACGCTACGAGCGACTCTTTGCCTACCTCCAGGATGATGTCACCAAAAAGCGCCCCAGCGTGGATCTGGTATTGAACATGCTCTCTCCCTCTTTCGAAGCCAAGCTGTCAGCAAGGAAACACTTTGACGTCCAAGCCTCATTGCGCAAGCATCATCTAGTAGATCTCTTTGATGACCCCTCGCACCAGCAGCCGCCGTTGCTAAGCAAATACATCAAGATTGACGATCGAGTGGTAAACTACCTCCATGATTCAGATGAGCTAGATGCTCGTCTTCTGCCTTGTGCCCAACTGGTGAATGTTGAGGCTCGTCTAAAGGAACTCATGCTTCCAGCCGATGTCAAGCGAATACTAACACAAACAGGTAAAAAGCAGGCGACCACCCAGCAAGGGGTTATTTTTTACTTCCAGGGACCTTATGGTGTGGGAAAGCAGACAGCGGCCGAGGCACTCTGTGACGAGCTGGGCATGGGACTCGTTTCCGTTAACCTCGAGCGTCTGGCTGCTAATGAGCGGCTAGATTTCGATACGGCATTACGCCTTGTGCAGCGAGAGGCTTTACTGCAGAGAGCGGCTATCTACTGGAGTCGCTTTGACACCTTACTTTTGGATGACAGACGTCCGCTCCTGAGAGAATTCATGCTCACTCTGGAGGGAGCAGCGACAATAACCTTCGTTGCAGGAGAGATCACTTGGGAGCCCATGAATGCCTTGTATGCTATTCCTTTCTTGAGGATAAAGTTTGCTCAGCCGGGTTACAGTGAGCGGGTGCAACTGTGGCAGAGGTTTCTGGATGGCAGCGCACCACTTGGGGAGAATCTGGACTTAGGAGCACTAGCCAATAAGTTTCGCTTCAGTGGTGGGCAGATATGTGATGCCGTGGCTACAGCGAAGAATTTAGCTCGCAAACGCGATCCCCAAAATGGATTCTTAAGGGAGGCCGACCTTTACGCAGCGTGTCGTTTGCAATCAAACCGCAAGCTGGTCGAATTGGCTCAAAAGATTACACCTAATTATTCCTGGGACGACATCGTTCTGCCCGCCGACCGACTGCAACAGCTTCGGGAAATTTGTAACTACGTAAAATATCGCTCCCTGGTCTACGACCAGTGGGGCTTTGACCGCAAGCTCTCGCTTGGCAAGGGACTCAACGTTCTCTTTGCCGGTCCTTCGGGCACTGGTAAAACCATGGCCGCCGAGATCATGGCTGGTGAGCTGGGGTTGGATCTCTACAAGATCGACCTCTCGACAGTGGTAAGCAAGTACATTGGCGAGACGGAAAAGAATTTGAGCAAGATTTTTAGAGAGGCAGAAACGAGCAATGCCATTCTTTTCTTTGACGAGGCAGATGCCCTCTTCGGCAGACGTAGTGAGATACGGGACTCCCATGACCGCTATGCCAATATCGAGATCAGTTATCTCCTGCAAAAGATGGAGGAGTACGAGGGGGTGGTCATTCTTGCCACCAACCTCCGCAAAAACATGGACGATGCCTTTGTGAGAAGGATGCATTTTACAGTTGAATTTCCCTTCCCCAATGAGAAAGACCGCCGACGCATCTGGGAAAAGATCTGGCCGGCTGAGGTGCCCCGTAGCTTGAATTTAGATCTCGATGTTATGGCCCACCAGCACGAGATCGCCGGAGGCAATATCCGTAATATCGCCTTGGCCGCCGCCTTTCTCGCCGCCAGTGATGACGAGATTGTTGACATGACCCATCTCATCCGCGCAACCCGGCGTGAATACCAGAAAATGGGGAAGGTAGTGACCGAAGGAGAATTCGGAAAATATAGCAGACTGTAAGTAACCTTATCTGAGGTGGAGGTGCACCATGCAGGGGCACGGGAGAAAATTGAGAGAAGCTGCTCGAGCTGGCCTTCTCCAGGAGGCCGTGGAGATCCAGAAAAAGGAATCAGCGAGCCCAAAGCCGCCTTCACTAGGATTAGGACTACTGGCACAGACGTCCTGCCGGATCGGCGACGCCTCATGCGCCACTGCTCATGCAGCCACTTTGAAGTGGGCCAGAGGTTCTCAACCTTCGCGTGCAGGCGACTCCTTGCTGGCATTGCAACGGCAGCACGGGAATCGCTACGTCCAGCGCGTGGTTGCTATAGACAGGAATGGTAAAGGTGATGCGGACGTAAGTGGTGATGTGGAGCAGGTCCTGCAACGGGTCCGAGGTGGTGGCCAACCGCTTGACAGCACTGTTCGAAACCAGATGGAATCGGCATTTGGCGCAAATTTAAGCCGTGTACGGATTCATACCGACGGAGAGGCTGATGAGCTGAATCAGACGTTACAGGCCCGTGCCTTTACCACTGGACAAGACATATTTTTCCGTCGGGGAGAGTACGATCCCGGCAGTTCAAGCGGGCGTGAGCTACTCGCGCACGAACTTACACACGTGATGCAGCAGAGCGGCGAGGAGATTCAGCAAAAGCTTACGGTCGGGCAACCAGGCGACCGGTATGAACAGGAGGCAGACCGTGTAGCAAAGGCAGTAATCCAACAGGAACAAGAGGTTTCTCCACAAGAGAGCGATGAGCTAGGGATTCGTCGGCAGGAAGAGGAAGAAGAACTCCAGATGCAGCCGCTTGAAGAAGAGGAGGAGGAAGAGTTGCAAATGCAGCCGCTTGAAGAAGAGGAAGAGGAGGTCGTCCGGGGAAAAATGAAACATGATCGGGGTCATGGATATTTGCGAGGGAAAGGCTTTCCGATTTCACGAATTATTCGCAGCACGAAAAATGACCTTGCAGGGAGATTGATTCAGAGAGTGCCTGCACCGGGGAGTAACTTTGGCACACGTCGAGGTGGTGGTTTTAGAATAACGACAAAGATACCAGGCTTCATAAAGGAGTATTTTACCGGGAGTTTCGATGTAGATTATAAGATGGGTTCATATGGGATAGATGCATGGGCCTCGGTATGGGAACTTTATGACAGTGCAGATAAGAAGCTGGATTCGAATGAAGAGATCCCTCATGGAGACTACGCAATAGAGTCTGAGAAAGTAGATAAGGGTACGCCAGGAGATGGAAGGGCAAAATGGTCACTTTGGTACAGGATAACCCGCAGCCAGCCCTGGCTTACCGACAATGACGATGCCTATCCATACGATTTTGTGACATTTGATGTTTACTCTTCCCCAATCAAAAACCCAAAGACAAAAGTGAAGGAAGAAACGGGACCGGTGATATGGCAGGACAACTATACCCCGGCAGAAGATGGGGCTAGTGTGGAATATAATTTCTCTACTACGGCAAAACGAACAGAGACGGAAAGTCAGACAACTACGGTATCTGTTACTGTAGGTGGCGAAAAAAGCACAAGTTTAGGATTTGAATTTGAAGGTCTGACGGGAGGGTTTGCCAATAAGCTCAGTTACTCGGCCACTCAAAGTATGAGCCGAACTCACTCGTTATCTGTGGAAACTTCAAAAACTGAGTCGAAAAAGTACAGTCAAACGAACTTGAAGGCTGGCAATACTTATAAGGTCATCGCTCGTCCGCTATTTCATCTAATAGAGGGTTCTGTCGATTTAATCAGTCATAGGGATGGTGTGATAACGAAAGGAGGACAGACAATAACAGGAGGCATCAGACTCCTGAGAGGACTTGATATTAAAACTGAGAA
>JARRNM010000155.1:8082-15773 GCA_037384945.1 Deltaproteobacteria bacterium | reverse complement strand
GAACTCAATGATCTTCTCTTCGGCTGGAGCATAGAGCAGGGTGTGACCTCCAATTCAGTGCTCTATGTAAAAGATGAGTGCACCGTGGGCATCGGTACCGGAGAGCAGGACAGGGTTGGTGTCGCCGAGATTGCCGCATTCAAGGCCCACACCAAGTATGCAGACCGGCTCTGTTTTGAGAAGCACACCATCCCTTACAAAGATCTGGAACTTGCCATTGCCAGGGGTGAACGGGACCAGGCTCTCAAAGAGGAAATAGACGCTGCCACTCAGGAGGCCAAAGGCGGTCTTATTGGCTCCACCATGGTCTCGGATGCCTTCTTTCCCTTCCGGGATGGGATCGACGTGGGACTCAAGGAGGGCGTCACCGCGGTGGTGCAGCCCGGAGGGTCGATGAGAGACTTCGAGGTGATCGAGGCCTGCAACGAGGCAGGAGCCACCATGGTCTTCACCGGCCAGCGTGCCTTCAAGCATTAAATCTTCTTTTTTAGAGGATTTATTGAGATCCAATACATTTCTGCGCAATTTTTGGCAGGTAGTGCTTGAACCGCAGAATATCGAACAAGGGATTTCGAATATCGAAGTAATCTTTATCTACTTCTGCTGTTCTGCGGTTCCTTGTTCTGCTGTTCGATATTCGATTACGACCCTGATAGCCCTTGCCAGCGGTTGAACAGTTCATGTTGAATCTGGAAGCAGTCAAGGACCTTGCCCAGGGTGTGGTGGATGAGGTCGGTTATGGTCCTAGGCTGGTGATAAAAGGCCGGAACCGGCGGTAAAATAACAGCTCCTTGGGAGGTGGCGGTGAGCATGAGTTCCAAGTGCCCTCGGTGGAGGGGCGTCTCCCGCACGACCAGAACAAGAGGCCGCCGCTCCTTGAGAGTGACGTCTGCAGCCCGGACCAGCAGATTGGAGCCATAGGAATTGGCTATACCAGAAAGGCTCTTGATTGAGCAAGGTATGACCACCATACCCCTGGTGATAAAGGAACCACTGGAAATGGGGGCACCTAGATCATGATCGTCATAAAGTTGGGAAGCTGCCCCTTCCACCTCCTCCAGTGAGTGGTTTGTTTCCAGAAGGAAATTATGGCGAGCCTGTTCAGTGAGGACGACATGGCTTTCATAGCCTAGGTCTTGCAGAGCCTTGAGCATCTCCAACCCGTAGATTACACCACTAGCGCCTGATATCCCCACAATCAGACGCTTAGCTGGATCATTCATGGTGTTTTCCTGTTAATGGCTGCAGCCCTATTTCCAACCCTTCGGGAGACTGACTCCGCCTTAGTAGTCCGTAGTCAGTTGCTAGGGTTGCCTTATTATGGTGATGAAGCCCTTCACTCTCATCCCTGCCAATGTGGAGCTCGCTTGATCAAATGTGAACAGTCCACTGACATCAAGCTCTTATTTTACTAAAACTCTTGAAACAGATTAATAATTGGTTTCTGGCGACGGACAACGACCTTCCGTCTGTGGTGGACCTTCAAACAGTCCTTCCAAGACCTCTGCCACTCAACCCTCACTGTCCTTGCGCTTCTTGGCCCCTTCGACCAGCTCAACTAAAGAGACGATCTTTTCTTTGGGTGTCTTGGCAAAACAGCGATCCCATTGTTCCTCCGTGAGCTTAGCCCGAAGCTGGCTCTCCACGTCAAAGTACGGCTGCCAGCAAAGAATAGTTCGCCCACAGGGGATATCGCCACCCTCTCTTAAACAGTACACCAGGGACACCTCACCCCCAAGCCTGGGGCATCTGATTTCCAGCGACTTACTGAGCCTATTTCCCATTAGTTTAGTCCTTTTGAGGGTCCCAATACCCTGCCAAAGTCGGCCTCCCTGGAATAATGGAATGTTGGAATGATGGAATACTGGGGAAAGACGATAACACCCATTATCCCACTCTTCCATTCTTCCCACTGCGCTCCGCAGTGGGAAGCGGCCAGCTGGTAGAAGATTTATGTACTCCCAGATTGCTGCAAGCTGCCTCCTGCCGGCTGCTGGCTGGGCTAAGGTTTGGGCAACTGTTCAAGGGTTTGTAAGGCTCGGCGGATTTCCTCATCTGGTAGTTCATAGTTTGTTAGCTGGCCCGAGAGAAAGGCTTCGTATGCCGCCAGGTCAACCAATCCATGACCGCTCCAGTTGAAGAGAATCACCTTCTCCTTGCCTTCTTCCTTGGCCCTTGCCGCTTCCTGGACAACAGCTGCAATTACGTGGTTGGTCTCCGGTGCTGGGATGAATCCCTCGGTGCGGGCCCAGTTCACTCCCGCAGTGAAGGTCTCTAGCTGGTCAAAAGCCCTGGGCTCGATAATTCCCCCTTTAACCAGGTGGCTGACAGCAGGGGCCATTCCGTGATACCTGAGACCACCGGCATGGATGGGGGCAGGCACAAAATCATGGCCGAGGGTATACATGGGCAACAGGGGTGTTGTCATGGCGGTATCCCCGAAATCATAGGCAAAGGGTCCTCGGGTCATGGTCGGACAGGAGTTGGGCTCAGCAGCGACAACGGACAAATCCTTTCCGTGGATCTTATCCCGGACAAAGGGCATGGCGATCCCGGCAAAGTTGCTTCCGCCGCCGGCGCATCCCATAACCACGTCGGGATACACCCCGATCTTTGCCAACTGTTTCTGGGCCTCGAGCCCGATAATAGTTTGATGGAGAAGCACATGATTCAAAACGGACCCCAGGGAATAGCGAGCCTTCTCATCGGCAACAGCATCTTCGATGGCTTCGCTTATGGCAATGCCCAGACTGCCAGGGGAATCAGGGGTTTCAGCCAGTATCTTTCTACCTGCCGAGGTCAGGTCGCTAGGGCTGGGAACGCAGTTGGCACCCCAGGTCATCATCATCAGCCGGCGGTAGGGCTTTTGTTCGTAGCTCACCCTCACCATGAACACCCGGCATTCTAGGCCGAACATCTGGCATGCCATGCTGAGCGCACTGCCCCACTGCCCTGCACCGGTCTCGGTGGAAAGACGTTCTATGCCAAAAGCCTTATTGTAATAAGCCTGAGCAATGGCGGTGTTGGGCTTGTGGGACCCAGGGGGGCTAGCCCCTTCGTTCTTGTAGTAAATCTGCACCGGTGCATTCAGCAGCTTCTCAAAATTTCTCGCCCGGTAAAGTGGTGTGGGGCGGTAGAGCAGATACTTCTCCAAAACCTCCTCTGGGATGTCTATCCATCTCTCGGGACTCACCTCCTGCTCAATGAGGTTCATTGGAAAGACCGGCGCCAGGTCATCAGGACCAACTGGTTGGCCTGTTCCCGGGTGAAGCGGTGGGCTCATGGGCGTTGGCATATCAGCTAGGATATTGTACCACTGCCGGGGAATCTCGCTCTCGTCCAAAAATACCTTTACCTGCTCCATAACTCCTCCTTAGTAACGGGTCACAAGGCTAAGAATTTAACTAGAAAAAATGCAGGGCAACGCAGCTGGCACTAAAATCTGGAGTTACAGATGTGGGATGTGCGATATGTGATGTGAGATTCGGCATTCCTCTTGAGATTTAATACCCCACATCTCAGATCTCACATCTCACATCGGTGTTGAAACTGTCCTGGATTTTAGAGTCATTCTGTAATTATGCCCTCCGCCTGCTCAACAGTAAAAACCTGCGTGACTGCATATGATGAACCTATACTCTTCAAAGACTGAAAATAGTAGCCACGAAAATCACCATGCTGATCAAGCCGTTCATGGTAAAAAAACTGAGATTGACCTTTGAAAGATCCTCTGCTGAGACAATGAGATGCTGGGTTATCAGGAAGGCCAAAATGAGGGCAAGTCCCAGATAGTAAGTTGGGCCCAGCCCGGCCAATATGCCCACGGTAACCAAAAGCACGAAAGTAATCAAGTGGCAAAGTTCCGAGATCTTGAGTGCTGTACCAATGCCCCATCTTTGCGGGATGGATTTAAGCATGTAGGTGCAATCAAATTCATAGTCCTGACAGGCATAGACAATATCGAAGCCGCCGATCCAAAAAAGGACGGCCCCTCCAAGAAAAAAAGCAATGGGGTGGAAGCTACCGGCAACGGCGAGCCATCCACCCACAGGCGCGAGCCCGATGGCACCACCCAGGACTAGATGACTCAGCCAAGTGAACCGTTTAGTAAAAGAATAGGACAAGGTAACTACCAGGGCAAGAGGGGAAAGAATAAAACAGAGACGGTTTAGTTTATAGGCGGCCAGGATGAACACCACAGAAGAAATGGCTACGAAACCCCAAACTTCGGTTTTTCCCAGTGCACCTCGAGGTAATTCTCTTTTGCAAGTTCGCTGGTTAACTGCATCTATGTCGGCGTCAACCAGACGATTGAAGGCCATGGCAGCACTACGGATGCCCACCATGGCCACAAGGATCCAGAAAATCTGCCTACCGCTGGGCCAGCCGCGAGCAGCCAAAAAGGCTCCCATAAAGGCAAAGGGCAGGGCAAATACCGTGTGCTCAATCTTGATCATTCTTAATATTATTAGGAACTTTTTCAGCATTATCCAGTTTGGAGATGTTGGTAGTCGGTTGCTGCCTTGTTAGCATAGCACAGATCGCATGGCGGATACCCTTTGGTAAACAGTAAACGGTGAACGGTAAACGCAATTATTCTGTAACGGTTCACTGATTACCAGTCAACGATTAGTGTTTTTCCCTATGCTCCATGCTCCGTGCTCTATGCCTCCATAGTGTTCTTTGTGGTGTAAAACCAGCCTCCTTATTTGTCCTTCCATGACGGCAAAAAGTTGAGCGGTACTCGCCTACTCAACTCGCCTGTTTCGTAAAGCATGTCGAAAAAGAGCCTAAGGCCCGCCTGTTTATCACTATCCAGATCGTATTCTATGGTCTGGAGATATTGCAAGCACTCACGTCTGGAAAACCAGGAACGCTGGCCCACAGCCGTAGCGATCTCCTCCAGGTGATTGACTCCGTAATCTCTTGCCTCCAGTAAGGTTGTATGGGCCTGGTGCACCTGTCCGTCTCTCTGAGCCAGGCTGCCGTGACGTAAGGCCCAGACTGCAAAGACAAACGGATGTCCTGTCCACTCATGCCAGGCAGCGCCCAAGTCCAGCGCTAGGGTGACACTTCGATTCTTCTGTAAGCGCAAAGCATCATCTCCAATGGCCAAAACCGCCTTTGCACCCTCCGGCCAGGCTGAGCCATCCGTATGGTAATCTCTGACCAGATATTGTGGGGTTATCTCAAACCATCGGAAGAACAGCAGTTTTAACAAGGCTATAGAGGAGCCTGATTTAGGAGTGAGCAGAATTTCTTGGTCATTCAGTTGCTCCAGCGGCACAGTGGAAAGCAGCAATACCGAGCAGACCCTACTTTTGCAGCTTATAGAAAGATCGGGCAATAACAGATACTTATCGAAATTGCGTCCATACTCTATTGACGAGACCACTCCGAGATCGATTTGGTCGGAAGCCAATAAAGAATTAAGGACAGCAGGAGTGTCAGCGATTATTTCGAAGTCATGCTCTACTGCGCCGTTCTCCAAAGGATAAAAAATAGGCAGCGTATTGATAAAGTTGACTTTGCCCACTCTAAGACTTCCGGGGAATTTTAACTTATCCATTCTAAAGCTCCTTGGCGCCCAGCTGCAACAATACCTTCACTATCCGTGGCTGCGACTCGGATAGCCAACCAACGTTTGCCTTTTTCCAAACTGCCATAGCCGGATGCCAGCCCCAGATTGCGAGCGCCGTTCAAGGTGGCCATGGTCAGCACAACCTCAGGGCTGATGGAGCACTTCTCCATGAGCTCAGCCATCTCTTGGAAAAGGTTGAGGTCAGCGTTACTGGCCAGACTGTCTGTGCCGATGGAACAGGAGATGTGTGCCTCCAAAAGCTGCCTTACCGGCGGCAGGCCATGACCAATGAAGAGATTGCTTCGGGGGCAGAGACAGACTCCTGCCCCGGAACTCTGCAAGATTTGCACTTCCTCCTTACCCAGCTGTACGGCATGGACGCAAAGGGTGAGAGAATCTAAAAAGCCCAGCCCATCCAGGTAGGTGATCGTGGTACAGCCGGGGACCTCCCATCTCTCGGGTTCATGCCCCCTTTCCTCCAATAGATCCCGGAGAGGACCCCGGCCTGATTGGAGAAAAAGGATCTCTTCCTCAGATTCTGCCGCATGTATCGAAATGATCTTGGCCCTTGCCCTTCCCCATTCTTTTACTTGTCTGAGGAGTGGTGCCGAAGTCGTATAGGGTGCATGGGCCGCCAAACTCACACTCTCTTGATTATCCGCCAGGATCTTGCGAGCGGCTGAAGGGAGATGAGCAAGAGCTGTTTCTAGGCCTTGGCTATGAAGGCCAAAGACCTCAACAAATGTCTGACTAACCATCCCGTCATTGCTTAATCCTCCTGGAGGAATCCCGGAGGAAACAATATCACCCACGATTCCCGTACCATAAGTAGGAAGAGAATCGAGCGCCAGTACTCTGGCCTTTTCCAGATCGTCCTCGTCGAACTGCGCTCTGGCCGCCAGAAGACTTCTGATCCACTCAGCCATACTTCCCGTTGGTTTAACCTGCCCGGCCAGAGCGCTCAGATCCAGATGGGCATGACTGTTTACCAGGGCGGGAAGCAAGGCAGTCTCATAGTGATCCCGGGCCGGAGCCTCAGGCCATTGGCGGCGGATGAGCGGAAAGGGTCCCACGTCCAGAATCGTTCCTCCGGCAACCACCACTGCACCGTCTTCGATGGCCGGCCGGCTTATAGGAACGACCAGGCGGGCCCGGTGGAGAAGAGGACGAGATTCAGGCCGAGGAGGAGGCACGGAGGCCCGGGTGCGAGGAGAATAAAGATTTATTTCTTTTCTGGTCATACTTCTTAATCTTTGGTTGTTTTTAGCCGTGAGGCTACTCCTTCTTTCCAGCAGGCAGCGGGCAGCGAGCAGCTATAGAGGGATAATGTTTTTGCTGCAGGCTGTAAGCTGTCAGCTGCAAGCTAGCTCCTGGCTTCTGACTCCTGCCTCCTATCTCTATGCCCCATGCTCTATGCTATCCAATGAGCTCGTAAAAGGTGTTCCGCTGTCTTGGCTGGTAACCAGCATCCGCAATGATCTCTCTTATCTGTTCAACTAACAGCCGGTGTCTTACTCCGGCGGCTGCCACCACATTTTCCTCGATCATGGTGCTGCCAAAGTCGTTGGGCCCGAACTGCAAGGCTACCTGGGCCACCCTTGACCCCATGGTTACCCATGAAACCTGGAGATTGCAAATGTTATCAAGGACCAAACGGCTTATGGCCAGAGTCCTCAAATAATCCATAGCTGTGGCTGGCTTTTTCTTGAGTCCAGTATTGTCCGGTTGAAAGGTCCAGGGAATAAAAGCAGTGAAACCGGCAGTTCGATCCTGGAGTTCTCGGAGTTTGAGGAGATGCTCCAAACGCTGCTCCAAGGTCTCTATGTGTCCAAACATCATGGTTGCAGTGGTTCTCATGCCGAGGGTATGTGCGGTTTCCATTACTGCCAGCCACTCGCTGCTGCTACATTTTTTTGGAGAGAGCTTGCTTCGGACCTCATCCACCAGGATTTCTGCGCCCCCTCCCGGGATGGAATCGAGACCGCTTTGCCGGAGCCTGCGTAAAACCTCTTTGATTTCTAAATTTTCTATGCGCCCTAGGTGCACTATCTCAGGCGGCGAAAAGGCATGAATATGAATGGTGAAACGCTCTTTAATAAATCGCAGCATC
>JARRNM010000155.1:3885-8006 GCA_037384945.1 Deltaproteobacteria bacterium | reverse complement strand
CAGGTCCGGATGCATACCACCTTGCAACAGGATCTGAGTTCCACCCAGGGATAGAGTTTCTTCGATTTTACTTGCCAGCTCTCCTTGGCTGAGGACATAGCCCTCCTCTGTCTCAGGGGAACGATAAAAGGCACAGAAACGGCAGCCGGAAATGCAGATGTTGGTGTAATTGATATTGCGATCTATCACGTAAGTTACGACTGACTCGGGATGAAGGGCCAATCGACGGTGGTGAGCGAGGGTGGCCAGGGTATAAAAATCTGCCCCTTCCCAGAGGACGAGAGCCTCTTCTTTGGTAAGACGCTCCCCCTTCCAAGCCTTTTCAGTGACAGATTCAAGCATAGTCCTAATTCCCAACCTGGAAGCCGACATGGTGTTTTTCAGCGGACAGCTTGCAGCTGGCAGATTCTTCCCTTGACTCTTTTATGCTGCCAGCCGGCTGCCTGCTTAAGATGCCGGGTCACCGGCTCGCCGCGTCAGGCTTTGGCTCCACTGGTCTAAAAAAGGTGTCCCGCTGCACTGGCTCGTGTCCAGCGGCGCGAATCAGGGTCTCCAACTCCTCAGGTGAGAGCGCTTCAGCGCTGGAAGCGCCGGCCATGTGACCGATGCGTTCCTCCATGACGGTGCCATCCAGATCGTCTGCTCCAAAATATAGAGCGGTCTGGGCAATTTTTACTCCAAGCATTATCCAGTAAGCCTTGACATGGGCGAAGTTGTCCAGAAGGAGGCGAGATAATGCAATAGTTTTCAGGTCAGTACAGCCGGTTCTTTCCTGCAGAGCTGCTATTCCTGTGTTGGCTGGCTGGAATGCCAGGGGGATGAAAGTTATAAACCCGCCAGTTTCGTCTTGAGCCTTTCTCAGAGTCAACAGGTGATCAACCCGCTCAGCCGCAGTCTCCAAATGACCATACAAAAGAGTGGCGTTGGTGCGCATTCCCAACTGATGAGCCTCTTTGGCCACCTGGAGCCAGCCCCCACTGCTCAGTTTTTCTGGACAAAGGAGCTGCCGCACCCGATCACTGAACACCTCGGCCCCTCCACCTGGCAAGGCCTCAACTCCAGCTTCCTTGAGAGCCAGCAATACCTCGGAAACAGCCAATCCTTCATTTTGAGCCAGGTGGGCGATCTCCACAGCAGTGAAGGCTTTGACCGTGATCTCCGGCCTCATTTCCTTGATCGTCCTGACAAGTTCCAGGTAATAAGAGAAGGAGAGATCAGGATGGCATCCTCCAACCACATGAATCTCGGTTATGGGCTCGTGCAATCGATCTCTCACTTTGTTCGCCACCTCCTCGAGTGCTAGAATAAACCCTCCTTGCTCACCTGGACGCCTGCTGAAGGCGCAAAACCTGCAACCGTTGGTGCAGATGTTGCTGTAGTTGATATGCTGATTATAGACCCAATAGGTTTTCTTCCCATGAAGTCTCTCCCTCACCAAGTTGGCCAAAAACCCAATGGTAAGGAGGTCGTGAGACGCAAAGAGTCTCAGACCGTCTTCTCGCGAGAGTCTTTGCCCGGCAAGGACTTTTTCATAGATATCCGCCAGCTCGCTCCGTTCCACCCATCGATGTGCAATATCCGTGTCTTGCGTACGAATCATGAAAAAAAGCCTTTCACCACTGGGGTAGAGAGCACAGAGCCAGATTATTACGGATTTTTAATTTCGAATTTCGAATTTCGAAATTTCAACCCTATGCTCCATGCCCCATGCTCCATGCGGCGGGCTCACCTGTAGGTGAGACGTCACTTGCCATTCCCAACCGCACTATATTCACGCAATCCTCGATTCTTCGGCGGACAACTTCTTCATTCGCCTGGAAAAGCCCCAAGCCTGAATCCATATAAGCAATGCAGTAGGCCTGAAGAAACCGGTCCAGTACTGCGTCCAGGAAAAAAGCGGCTACTTCCGGATCGAGACCCTGCCGGAGTTCCCCCCTTCTTATCCCCTCCTCCACTATTGGTTTCAGATAGTCCATGGAAAATAAGCGGATAGTCTTGAGCAGGTCCGCTCTAAAGGGAAAATCTTCCTGAAAGAGCATTTTCAGGTAGATCTGATAGATCCTGGGATACCTCTGGATGAAATAGACACCGGCCCGCAATGACTTGGAAAGACGGATAAAGAAATCCTCTCCCACTGTCTCGGCCCTAACCCCTTTGAGGGCTCGTCTCACCAGGGCAACAGCATATTCAAAGATGTGAAAATAGAGATTCTTCTTGCTACCAAAGTACTGGAAAATAGAACCCTTAGCGATACCAAGCCGTCCAACCATGCGGTTGATGCTGGCCTTCTCATAGCCCCAACGGGAGAACTCCTCAATGGCAGCATCCAAAACCCTTTCCTGTTTTTCGGAGGAGAGCTTGCCAAAGGTGGGATTGACAAAGGTGTTTTCTGCCACAGGGCTATTCTTAGGGTTCAGGGTTCAGGGTTCAGGGTTCAGGGTTCAGGGTTCAGGGTTTAGTTTCTCTATCTTTTTCCTGACACCCGACACCCGAAACCTGACACCTTATTGATGGTGATTTGTGATCTGGAATTTCTGATGTTCCAGCATTATGAGAAACAGACCATTGAACCTCCCTCTGGGCCGGAGGCCGGGCCTGGATTCTTTACTTTTAGGATCCAAAGAAAATGACCGGGTGGTCATCATAGTGACTTCGACCATTACTGTCAAGAGTTTTCCAACCCTGATCCACCAGCAAGTCATCATCCCTGCTTTCGCAGGGACAGGTTCTGCACCACTGCCTTCGATTGCTCCTCCTCCGCTTGCGGGGGGGCATGCTTGCACCGTTTTATGGATTGATTTTTTGCTTCTCAAACCTGATACTGACCGCTAGTGAAAGATGCAAAGGGGGAGGCATATGATCATAGAACAAATTACTGTAGGGGAAATGGAAGTATTCTGTTACTTGATTGCTTGTGAGGAAACGCGAGAGGCGGCGGCGATTGATCCTGCCGGTGATGAAAATGACATAGAAAGAATCATAGCACTGGTGAGGGAAAAAAATCTTCACCTTGCCTATATCATCAACACTCACGGCCATGCCGATCACACCTATGGAAACCAGCTGCTGGCTGGCCGCACTGGTGCGCAGACAGTGATGCATGAACTGGACGACGATTTTTTTACTACCGAGGAGGCCCGCCTATGGGCCCAGGCATTTGGACTCAAGCCTGCACCGCCGGTAGATATCAGGATAACTGACGGAAATCGACTTGCTCTCGGCAGAGTGAACCTAGAATTTATTCACACCCCGGGTCACACTCCTGGAGCTGTCTGCTTGCTAGCAGAAAACAATCTTTTCACCGGTGACACTCTTTTTGTGGGGGCTGTTGGCCGCACCGACTTACCGGGCGGCTCCATGGAGACTCTGCTAAAATCCATCGAGGACAAGTTGCTCCCCCTTCCCGGAGACACAATAATTTGGCCTGGTCACGATTATGGGGACCAGCCCACTTCAACAATGGCAAGGGAGAAAGAGACGAATCCTTACATAACGGATTTCATTTTGGACAAATAACCCAACCCCAAACTGTTACTCCGGCACCAAGGAGGCAAAGAGAATGTCTGTTGTCCGTTGTAGAGGACTTGTCTGTGGTATTGTTTTGCAACGGACAACCGACTACCGACAACTGACGCGCAGCTGGATCATCTCCGCGTCTCCGTAGCTCCGTGTTCGCCGTTTCAGTTGTTAAACTTAATTGAAAACCCTAGGAAGGGAGAAACCTGTGGCCAAGTCAATCTACTATACCAAGCTTGCTTCCCCCTGGAGTCCACTGTTTCTGGCGGGTACTGAGGAAGGTGTGTGCTCCTGCGAGTTTATTAACAATAAAGACATTAGCAGTTTGCTCTCACGGTTGCAGAAATCGAATCATCATGCTCTGATTAAAGAAGACCACCAGCCGTTGGCCCCAGCCGTTGATTGTTTGAGCCGTTATTTCGCTGGTGAACCGGAGCAGTTGGACCATTCACTTGATCTCCAGGGCAGCCAGTTCGAAATGCTGGTCTGGACGAGCTTGAGACAAGTCCCTATGGGAAAAGTTGCAACTTACGGGGACATTGCCGTCCGGATTGGGCGACCAGGGGGTGCCAGGGCTGTGGGCCAGGCTTGTGGTAGGAATCCGG
>JARRNM010000155.1:0-3873 GCA_037384945.1 Deltaproteobacteria bacterium | reverse complement strand
GTTGTGGCGGCCAATGGTGGACTGGGGGGGTTTGGCAGAGGCCTCAGCCTGAAGCAGGCTCTTCTCGATCACGAAGGAGCCAGCTTAAGGTAGCACGAAGTAGTGAAGACTATTTCTATTTCGCATTTCTCATCGCACATTTATCATTCCACAATTTTGCTGCGTCCTTTCAATCCGAGTGCTAAATGGGAAATGTGAAATGAAAAATTGCTTCGGCTTTAGCCGAAGAAGGTGTCGACTTCGTGCTTCAACTCCCGCCTCATCAAAGCTGCCAAGGCTTTCTCCGGGGGTAGATCTTCATAAAGGATGCGATACATCTGTTCGCAGATGGGCATCTCAATCTCTTTTTGCTGGGCCAAATAGTGAACTGAGCGAGTGGTTTTGACCCCTTCGGCTACCATTCTCATCTCCGCCAGTATCTCTGCCAATTTCTTGCCCTGTCCCAGTTTATATCCTACTGTGCGGTTTCGGCTCAGGTCGCCGGTGCAGGTAAGAACCAAGTCACCTACCCCTGCCAGTCCCAAAAAGGTAAGAGGGTCGGCCCCCATACTGGTTCCCAACCGACTCATTTCCGCCAAACCCCTGGTCATTAGCGCTGCCCGGGTATTGTGACCCAGGCCAAGACCATCAACGATGCCGGCAGCCAAGGCTATAATGTTCTTGAGCGCACCTCCCAACTCCACCCCGACAACGTCTGTGCTGGTGTAAACTCGGAAATTATCCGTAGAAAAAAGTATTTGGATCTCCTCGGCTATCTCCTTGGAAGCAGAGGCTACCGTAACCGCAGTAGGGGCCCTTTTCACCACTTCCCGGGCGAAGCTGGGTCCTGAAAGTACCGCGTACTCCCAGTCGAGCCTTTCGGGCATTATTGCGCGCCAGATTCCTGACATGGTGTGCAAGGATTCATTTTCAATACCTTTGGTGGCGCTCACGATAACAACCGGCCCCTTGAGGAAGTCCAGCATTTCCATGGCAACCTGGCGATAAACGTGCGATGGAACTGCCATCAAGATTATTCCCTTGCCAGCTAGCACCTCCTTTAAATTGTGATGAGGTTGCAAAAGGGGGGAGAGCGGAACGCCAGGCAGATAGAGACTGTTTTCTCTTGTCTTCTGCATTTCTTCACAAAGATCTTCCTCAAAGACCCAAAGAGAGACGGGAATGGACTTTTCGGCCAACAGGTTGGCCAGAGCGGTTCCCCAACTTCCGCCGCCCACCACAGCCACCGCCCCTGGTGGTCCCTCCTGTCTAATTCCTTTGTCCATTATATATCTCCACCACCACTTTAAGCAGACAGCTTGCAGCTCGCAGCTGGCAGCATTTATTCAGGCCTCCATCTGCTGCCGGCTGCCTCCTGCCAGCTGTCTGCTGGTTACTCTTCTTCCTCAGCTTCCGCCAGGCTGGCCAGATCAACAACCTGTTCGTCAGGTTCAATGTCAATGAGGCGAACGCCCTGGGTGGCTCGGCCAATCACTGATATCTCGTTTACCATCATGCGAATGATACGGCCGCGGTCAGTTATGAGCATGATCTCATCATTTTCCCCTACCTGACGAAATCCTACTACCGGCCCGTTTCTTTCGGTAGTTCTCATGCTCAGAACACCTTTTCCGCCCCTCCGTCTCAGAGGGTATTCTCTGGTTTCAGTACGCTTGCCAAAACCGTTTTCACTTACGGTCAAAATGGTGGCCTCCTCGCTTATAATCTCCATCCCCACCAGGGAGCTGCCGTCTACAGCCATACCCTTTACCCCCCGGGCCACACGACCCATGGGTCGAATTTCATTTTCCCTAACCCGCAGAGATTTGCCAGCCCGAGTGGTAAAAAAGAGCTGTTGCTTTCCATCGGTGATCCGAGCACAGATTAACTCGTCATCTTCATCGATTTTCAGGGCAATGATTCCGCCGGTTCGCGGTTTGCCATAGGCCATGAGATCTGTCTTCTTCACCACTCCCTTCCTAGTGGCCATGACCACGTACATATCGGTCTCGAACTCCCGCACCGGGAGTATAGTTGCCACTCGTTCAGACTCCTGCAGCTGGAGTAAATTGACTATTGCTTTACCTCGCGCCAGCGGACTTGCCTCGGGTATCTGGTAAACTTTCAACCAGTGAATAAGGCCGAGGTTAGTAAAAAATAGGAGGTAATCGTGGGTCGAGGCCACAAAAAGTAATTCGACAAAATCTTCTTGGCGCGGCCTTGTGCCCGTTCGTCCCTTGCCACCCCTTCTCTGGCTCCGGTAAAGATGAACTGGACTTCTCTTGATGTAGCCGGCGTGGGAGACGGTGACCACCATGTCCTCCTCGGTAATGTAATCTATTAGATCCAGTTCCTGAACGTCCTGAACAATCTCGGTCCGTCGGCCGTCACCGTACTCCTCCTTGAGCTGCAGGAGCTCTTGCCGCACCAAGGACATCAATAGAGACTCGTCTTCCAGGATCTTGCGCAGGCGAGCTATTTCTTCAAGAACATCACGGTACTCCTCCAGTATTTTTTGCCGCTCGAGACTAGTGAGTCGCTGCAACCTCATGTCCAGAATAGCCTGCGCTTGTTTCTCCGAAAGTCCGTATTGCTCCATCAATTGCGCCCGAGCCTCTTTAGGGTTAGGAGCCCTTTTAATGAGCTCGATGATGGCATCCAGGTTTTCCAGGGCTATTCTCAAGCCTTCTAGTATATGTCCGCGCTCCTCGGCCCGTCGTAGTTGAAACGCTGTACGTCGCAGTACCACAGTACGACGATGTTCGAGAAAATGTTCAAGTATCTCCTTGAGAGACAAAAGTTCCGGCCTGTTGTGCACTATGGCCAACATGTTAATGCCAAAAGTGATCTGCATATTGGTAAGCTTGTACAGATTGTTCAGCATAACTTCGGCGTGCTCATCCCGTTTGAGATCAATGGCAACCCTCATCCCCTCTCTGTCTGACTCATCGCGAATATCCCTTATTCCTTCAAGCCGTTTTTCCTTGACCAGTTCGGCAATTCGTTCAAGCAGTCGTGCTTTATTTACCTGGAATGGAAGCTCAGTGATGACAATACGCTGTTGGTCCCCGTTAGCATCTTCTACTTCCACCCGCGCCCTAACCTTAATCAACCCCCTGCCGGTAGCGTAAGCCTCTCTGATACCTGCGCTGCCGTAGATCAGACCTCCAGTAGGAAAATCTGGCCCGGGAATAATAGAGTACAGCCTTGGGAAATCTGTCTGAGGATCATCGATTAGGGCGATGAGCCCGTCGATGACCTCCGACAGATGGTGAGGCGGAATATTGCAGGCCATGCCTACCGCAATGCCAGACGACCCGTTGATCAGCAGATTCGGTACCAGTGCGGGGAGTACCGAGGGCTCCTCGAGGGAGGAGTCGTAATTAGGCGTGTAATCGACTGTTTCCTTGTCAAGATCATTGAGAAACTCATGAGCCTGCTTATTCAACCGTACTTCGGTGTATCGCATGGCTGCCGGTGGGTCCCCGTCCACCGAGCCAAAATTGCCTTTACCGTCAACCAAAGGATAACGCATGGAGAAAAACTGTGCCATGCGCACGAGAGCATCGTACACCGCGGCGTCACCGTGGGGATGATATTTACCTATGACGTCACCCACTATGCGAGCTGATTTCTTGTAAGGCTTGTTCCAGTCGTTGCTCAGTTCGCGCATGGCATAGAGTATCCGTCGATGCACAGGCTTGAGGCCATCGCGCACATCAGGAAGGGCCCGACCGATAATTACGCTCATGGCATAGTCTAAATAGGAATGTTTTATTTCGTCTTCGATTCTGATGCTTTCGCTACGCTCTGCTTGGTTCATGATCAATCTCTTGTAAAGGAATGAATAGTCCTGCTTACATCCAGAATCTCAAATATCCCTTGGTGGTCTCT
>JARRNM010000154.1:7844-8652 GCA_037384945.1 Deltaproteobacteria bacterium | reverse complement strand
AAAAGCAACCAACTGAACGAGTGCAGCCGGGGGGAGATCATCAACGCCTACGACAACGCCATCCTGTATACCGATTATTTCCTGTCCAGGGTCATAGACCTGCTGCAAAAGAATTCGGGTAGGGCAAATTCCAGTTCGAGTGGGGTAAATTCGGTGAAGAGCCCGGTCACTTTCGTTACCCTGGTATCCTAGCGAAAAACGAACAAAACGAGATTTTTGTGGTAGACGTGCTCAACACCAGAGTGCAAAAGTTTGATCCCTTTGGCAACCATATCCTTGACATCGGCTCCTGGGGTGTGCTCCCGGGCAACCTTTTTCGACCCAAGGGAATAGCCATTGATCGAAAAAACAGGGTATTTGTCAGTGACAGTTATATGGGCCTGATTCAGGTGTTTACCGATTTTGGCCGTTTTCTCGGAGTGGTTTGCCAGGATGGAACCAAAAGACATTTTACTACGCCAGTGGGACTTTTTATGGACGGTGAAAATGATATACTTTTAACCGTCGAAATGAGGAAGAACACCATAAGTGTAGTGAAGATATTAGAATAGTTTTCGTCCGGAAACTCATTTCTCGGTTGTCATTCTGAGGAGCCCCGCCAATGGCGGGACGACGAAGAATCTCGTGGTTATTGGCCCGCCGGGAGATTCTTCGAGGAGTTTATCCTGAGCGACTCGACCCGAGGACTTCGAGTGAGCCTCAGTCGAACTCCTCGGCGACAGGTCTTGCCCAAGGGCCCAGAATGACATTAAGGAGTTTCCGGATGGGCACTAGAATAGCAATTAAACTCGCCATCGGTTCAGAACAA
>JARRNM010000154.1:0-7722 GCA_037384945.1 Deltaproteobacteria bacterium | reverse complement strand
AAAAGAAACTGCGCCATTTGTCATGTTATGTGGTTGGACGACTTCAGGACTGACAAGGAGACTCTGATTAAATGGCAACCTGGCAACGTCCTGATGAAAGACACTCAGGGGGTGGTCAGCTCTGAGGAGATGTGTTACAGCTGCCATGATGGCTATGTCGTCGACTCGAGGTACATAGCCTGGAAGTACAATCAACACAAGACATTTGTAAAACCTCCGAAAGATTTTGCTATTCCCGCCCCTTTTCCCCTAAGCAACAAAAATGAAATTTACTGTGGAACCTGTCACTCGGCCCACGGGGGAGGTGCCAATACCGATGCCACCATTTCCGGAGGGCTTTCTTTTCTTAGAACCGACAATATCAACTCTCAGATGTGTGAGAGGTGTCATACAAAGCAGGCGGCTTTCAAACGGTATCATGGTCATCCAGTAAAAACAAAATCATATGATATTCCAGAGATTCTTTTTGCTGCCGGGAGCAAGCGATCAAAGGGCGGAGACAAGGTAATCTGTCAAACCTGTCATGAAGTTCACGGTGCTAAGGGGGACAAGCTCACAGTCATCAACAACAAAGACTCGGTACTCTGCACAGTTTGTCACACAAAACAAAAAAGTTTACTTCAAACAAAACACGACTTCAGGGTTTCTCTGCCGGACGAAAAAAATATGAGAGGACAGAAACCATCCGACTCCGGCCCCTGCGGAGCCTGTCACCTGCCCCATAACAGTGATGGAATTCTTCTCTGGGCCCGGCAGATTGACCCCGCCGCCCCTCCATCCCAGCTTTGTCTGGGCTGCCACGGCCAAGACTCTCTCCTCAAAATAAAGCATGTAGGCGACCATTCCCATCCAGTAGACGTCTCCCTTTCACCGACGGAGTCTGCTGCCGGCATCTTACCCTTATTCTTAGCGAACGGAAATAGCGATCCCTCTGGCAAGGTTCAATGCTTTAGCTGTCACAATGTTCACAGATGGGATCCTAATAACGTACTCAATATCGGCGGTAAAGACGTTAAGGGAGACGGATCAACCAGTTTCTTGAGAGTCTCCACCTCCGGTTCTTCAACCCTGTGCATCGGCTGCCACAAGGATAAAGAACAGGTCCTCACTTCGGACCATAATTTGGAGATTACTGCGCCGGACGAGAAAAACCTGCAGGACCGTACCGCTCGCGCTTCAGGTCCTTGCGGGGCATGTCACATAGCACACAACGCTTCAGGTAAGAGGCTGTGGGCAAAACCACTGGCTGGCAAAAAAGACTTTGTCTCTGAACTGTGCGCTGGCTGCCACAATAAGACCGGGGCTGCCAAGGAAAAACTCGTCGGGGATAATTCTCACCCAATCGGCGTGCCACTGCTGGAAACGAAAATGGCCACCATTCTTGAAAGGATTTCCACAGAACTTCCTCTTTACAGCAAGGCTGGCGACAAGATAGCGGAGGGCGCCGTTGCCTGCGATACCTGTCACGACCCGCACCACTGGACCCCTTTGGAATCCGGACCGTTGAAAGACTACCAGGGGAAAAATATGGAGGGTAACGGCGCCAACAGTTTCTTGAGAAAAGCCAATTTCCCATCGCCGAAGCTTTGTGAGGTCTGCCATCTCGACAAAGCAAGCATTGACGGAACAAAACATGATCTCCGTAAAACAGCTTCTGAGTCCGAAGGCCAGCCGTGAAAACCGTCCGGGTTATGTCAGGCCTGTCATCTGGTCCATAACGCGCCCAACTCGCTCAAGCTCTGGGCAAGACCCTACGGTCCGGCCACTGAAAACGGCAGTTCAATGAACCGTTTATGCACGAGCTGCCATTCCAAGGGAAGGGTGGCCGCAAAGAGCGTACCGTCAGTGGCCTTCCATCCCCCGGGAAAACTGATAACCAATGTCATGCGCTTCAACCAGGGGGGAACAGGGTATACGCCCTTATTCGCTGCTGACGGCAAGGAGATAAAGGTGGGGAATCTTTCCTGTCCTTCCTGTCATAATGCCCATCAGTGGGGGATCCCAGCAGAGAATGAGGCGACCGGCAGCAAAGGGAAGGATAACCTTACCAAGAACTTCAGATTTTTGAGAACTATGAGCTACCATGCCGTTTGTAGAGAGTGCCACGGACCTGAAGGCATCTTCAGGTATCTCTATTTTCACGATCCGGGGAAAAGATCAATCCGGATAAATCCATAACTCGAATAGTTGATTTCCCGTCATTGTCTCCACCATCAGACAATGGTGAAAAAGGTGTGAAGCTTTGCCACTAACCCCTTAACTTTACCGAGAGTTGGATCCCAGAATTGGGAGGAGTTCGTAAACAATCTTGGACTGGCAATAAAAACCAAAAGCACTGCCACCAATAGAAAGAGATAAGCGAAGACTAAAATCCAGCTCTCAGAAAGGGCCCAGAGAAGTCCCGATCCAACAATTGCCGGAATCCCACAGACAATGGCAATTCCAAATCTCCTACCTAATTGCACCTTACCACCCTCCTTTATTCACGCTGTGCCCCCTTTTTACTTGATGAGGCAGCCAAACCTCAACCGGGATATTTCACGAATCATTTGACAGGGTCAAACACCTTTCTTAGCGCTAAAAATAATGCTGGCCAGGAAATTGTCAATGGCCAAGAAAATCCCGTTTCCTTAACAGGTCGTAGAAGTCGTCAATTCAGCTTACAGCTCACAGCGGTTAGGCAATTAGTTGATTAGAGAATTAGAAAATTGGAAAATTAGTGAGAAGAGTCAGCCATTTATCATTTACCATTCACCGTTAAACGTCCACATCTTAACGGATTACCTAATTTCCTAATCGACTAATTTTCTAATTTCCTTATTGACCTGCTGTCGTCTGTCTTCTTTCGTCTTTCCCCGTCTCGCCCGTCTCGCTTTCCTCTCCAGGCTCCATGCCTAAAGCCTTGAGCCTTTGGCCTTATGCCTTTAACCTCTGCGGACAGCAAAGTCGTGACCAGGTTTTTCATCCTGAAGAAAATTACTGTCTACCCATTTGCTCTTCCATA
The DNA here is from genome assembly GCA_037384945.1 of Deltaproteobacteria bacterium. Taxonomy (GTDB): domain Bacteria; phylum Desulfobacterota; class Syntrophobacteria; order BM002; family BM002; genus BM002. The sequence continues at coordinate 4,718 of JARRNM010000154.1, read as the reverse complement.
TAGGCCACAATTGACTGATATGACTTGTTCTTAGGCTCCAGGCTGAGGGCCTTTTTGGCATCAGTCAAGCCCGACTCAAGTTCGCCTTTCTCCGCCCAGGTAAGCCCGCGGTTGCTGTAGGCCTGAGCGTAGCTTGGGTTTATCTTCAAGGCCATGGTAAAGTCCGTTATGGCTTGATCAAGATCACCCTTTTTGGCCCAGGCGATGCCGCGGTTGTTATAGGCCTGAGCCGCCCGCGGGTCTAATTGTATAGCTCTAGTGAAATCAGAGATGGCCTCGTCAAGATCGTGTTTTTTGTACCAGGTAAAGCCCCGGTTGGTATAAGCCCTGGCGTCCTTTGGGTTCAGCTTCAAAGCCTCGCTGTAATCAGCAATGGCCCGATCAAAGTCACCCTTTTCAGTCCAGGCTAGAGCCCGGTTGCTATACGACTGACTGTCTTTTGGATGCAGCTTCAGTGCCTCACTAAAATCAGTTATGGCCTGATCGAGCCGGCCTTTCTTGCGGTACGCCAACCCTCGACTGCGGTACGCCTGTGCGTCTTTGGGGTTTATCTCCAAGGCCCGGGTGTAATCGGAAATAGCCTTGTCATAATCACCCTTGCCGGCCCAGGCCAGTCCACGGTTTAAGTAAGCCTGAGCGTACCCCGGTTTCTGCTCTATGGCTTCGGAAAAGGCCTTAATCGCCTCATTGTACCGCCCGGAATGCAGTAATGAGACGCCCTGTTGAAACCTTTCCTCTCCTCTGTCAACTATCTTAGCCTTGAGTGATTTTACCAACTCTACGTAAGTTCGGTTGTTTGGCTCCAGGCTGACAGCCTTCTCTGCGTCGGCAAGAGCTCTATCCAGATCGCCCTTTTCAGCCCAGGCTGCCGATCGATGGGAATAAGTCTGGCCGTCCTCCGGGTTCAACTCCAGACCCTTGGTGTAATCAGAGATGGCCTTGTCATAATCACCCTTTATGGCCCAGGCCAGTCCACGACTGTTATAGGCCTGTGCGTCTTTGGGGTTTATCTCCAAGGCCCGGGTGTAATCGGAAATAGCCTTGTCATAATCACCCTTGCCGGCCCAGGCCAGTCCACGGTTCAGGTAAGCCTGAGCGTACCCCGGTTTCTGCTCTATGGCTGCTGAGAAGGCCCCTACGGCTTCATCATATTGCCTTAATTCCAGGAAGGTCATGCCCTGTTGAAACCACTCTTCAGGACTAACAGACTGCTTCGGAAGCAATGTACACGCCGATATGACCAGGATAGCCAAAACAGTAGCAACGCGATACATCTCATACAACCTTTCAATTTCTCAGTGCCGAAAACTAACGGCGAGGGCCATGGGTATTCGCAGGTTTATTTCTCAAAAGTAGTGGGCACTTGATGACACCACTGACACATTGGCGGTGGCAGTCGCAGTCTGTGTAGCGACCCTGCGCCCCTGGCTGCCGGCATTCCCTCGGGGATTACCCCTTTTTCGTGAGGGTTGTGGCAGGTAGCACAGGTGGTTTTTCCATCTTCATCAAGGGGTAGTACTGCTCCGAATCTTTCTTCCGTCTGCTTAATTTTGGCCATGATCTCGGGGGTGGGTTTCGCCAGGTGATTGAAACCTCCACCGCGCATGGCCAACCGGATATGACACCTCTGGCAAAGAGGTCCTAAATTTCCAATAAGCTTGGGATCTTCATGATGCTCTTTTTTAACATCGAGCACTTCTGTATGACAATACAAACACTTATCGACAATAATATTACCATGTTCGTCTAACTGTTTATGGGGGTTGAGCATCTGATAATCACTCTCATCGTGACACTTGAAGCAGAAATCGGTTGTCCTACGGTATGGCATCCCTCTGAGTGAGTACTTTTCCGCAGAGCGCTCTTGGCACTGCCGATATATGTCATGGCAGGTGAGACATGTCACTTTCCCTTTTTCCAGGGGCAGATCAGCGGGAATTTTTGTCTTCTTCTTGTCGGACGGAACGATGTTGGTGGGATGAATATAGCTGTTTGGCGTCTTTAAATGGCACTTGCACAAGAGATTGTAGTCGCCGTCGTATTTTAGATATATGTTGCCACCCTTGACTGGAGTCTTTTCGTGACATTGGTCGCAGTACTTGCCGGTGTAATGAAACTCAGTGGCGCCAATCAGCTCTTCGGTTCTTTGGAGTAAGTCAGATTCCGGCCTGAAGGGCTCCATAGTAACCGGTTCCTCCCTGGGTGGATGTATGCGGACAGCCTTGTTCTTGGACTCAGGCCAGACGTATTCCTTGCGCTTCGTGCCTTCAGTTCCCATGCACCCCGCAACAAGGAGCCATACTACCACAACTATTATCGAGCGTTTCATCTAGGTTGTTGAAAGTAATTGGAGATCAAATAGAGTTTGTGAGCCACAAACCGTTTAGTTGAAATTATAACCGAATTCTTTCTCTTTTCAGCGTCCCCTTTTCATATAAACCACCAAATTTTCTCAAGTACCACCAAAAAATAATCTCACAGCAGGGTATATCTGTGAAGCCCAATCAATCGGCGCGAACGAACCCCTCGCAAAATAAACAGCAGTGCTTATATAAATCCCGACTCTCTTTGTGGCATATACTATATTTTGATGAGAAACTTCCAAGGTGTGAGATGGCAGCAGCCGCTTCTGGTTGTCGGATTCAGCCCATATAAACTCCGGAGAATTTTTTCGAAAGTCTCTCTTTTAGCCTATGACGGCTATAGGAATTTCTATATTTATCACACCTAAATAAGGCTTGGCAAGGGCAGGTTGAGGCGGGAGTTTCCCCAAGTGTATTTTAGAAACATCGGCCACGGGGAAGCTGCTCCACAACGCGCATGATTCGCAGCATCTATTGGCAGGATTCCTGTTTAGTAAGCACCATATCTTCATGCAGACCCTCTCGAAGCTGAGAGAGTGAAGATCGGTTGCTCAGATGTTCGTTGTTTCGCAGCTTCTCCTTTTGGCCTTAGCTGATGTCTCTTCTGAGTGACTGCGGAAGGTCTGTGTCACTTCCCCGGCTATGGCTGGGGGAGCCCCTGGCCCCGTTCCGCAGGAACGGGGAACAGGGAGGGGGCGCCATCCCCCGGGCACAGCCGGGCTAGAAGTGACCAGACCGTGAGCTCCGGAACGACAGAAGAGACATGAGCAAGGCCACTTTCGCTCGCAAACGAATGCCAACTGGCTCTTAAACACAATCTAGAAGAATGATTCACTGATTTTTGGGGAAATTCCTGTAGGTTCAGGCAGTGGAAGAAACTTCTCCCCAGGGGCGGAATATGTTAAACTCTCGTGGTTATTTCATCTATACGCTCGACCTGATGTTAAGCCGTTGCCTTAGCAAAAATACGAACTCTTCATGAAAAACATGTATTCCCTGGAAGTCAACGACCTCTGCAAACATTACACTGGAACCCTGCTATTCAAGGATATCACCTTTGAGTTGCATCCTGGAGAGGTGTTATCCATTACCGGCTGGAACGGCTCCGGCAAGAGCACCTTGTTACGGATAATTGCCGGGCTGGTTAGGCCCACATCTGGCAAGGTGGAGATGTTTTTCCAGGGTGAGTCCATACCCAAGGAATCCAGGCGCAGATTTGTGGGGATGGTGGCCCCGGCATTTTCCTTGTACGAAGAGTTGACCGCCCTCGAAAATTTGGAATTCTTTTGCAAGGTCCGTGGAATTGCTTATGAACGCAAGGTCTGTCTGGCAAGGATGGAGCAGACCGGGTTGAGCGAAAATGCCCACAAGCTATGCCGGAATTATTCTTCTGGCATGAAACAACGGTTGAAGCTCGCTCAGGCCTTACTTCACAACCCTCCCCTCCTTCTCCTGGACGAACCGGGATGCAACCTGGACAGTAAAGGCATGGAAGTTGTCGAAAAGATTATTTCCGCCCAGCGGCAGCGGGGGATGGCGATAATAGCATCCAATGAAAAGCGGGAGGTGGATTACGGAGACAGGGTCATCAACCTATCTGAGTGAGGCCGTAGCAATCTGGCTTCGAGATCTCCGCAGCGAATTCAGAACTCGCTATGCAGTTAATGCCATAGTGATGTTTGCGGTGACTACCCTGATTGCCGTAAGTTTCTCGATTGGCTCTTTCCGTATCGGCGAGGCGGAACAGCCCTTTTTGTATGCGGTGCTCCTGTGGATCATTCTGGTGTTTTCCGCCCTCTCTGGCCTTTCCCGCTCCTTTGTGAAAGAGGAAGAGGCCGGGACCATGGATGTGCTGAAGCTTTCCGCTCGCCCCCAGGCGGTGTTTCTGGGAAAACTTTTTTTCAATCTGACTCTGCTGGGAGCCTTGGAGCTGATCATTGTGCCCTCATTTATTCTGCTGATGAATTACGGGATAAAACTCCCGGGCCTGTTTACCGCCATGGTTGTCAGTGGAGGGATCGGTCTGGGTGGCGGTACCACCATTGTTGCGGCCATGATAGCTCAGGCCAGCGCCCGGGGAGCGTTGTTTTCCGTTCTTTCTTTTCCCCTTCTTCTGCCCTTAATGATCACCGCCATCAAGGGGTGTGAAAGGGCTGCGGTTGGGGCGAACAGCCCCGGCTGGCCCGAGGTTAGGATTGCTGTCGCTTATTCAATAGTTATGATTGTAATCTCACTTTTTCTGTTCCCCCTGATTTGGGAAGAGTAATGGCAATGATCGCTAAAGCGCTTCTTTCTATATGGATGACCGTCATTATCGTAGCAGCCTTCTGGTATGCCGACGCCGCCGTTGGCTTC
>JARRNM010000153.1:7787-8674 GCA_037384945.1 Deltaproteobacteria bacterium | reverse complement strand
GCGAGAAGTCCCAGATGAAAAACGAGACCAAGGAGAGCCACATGACTGCGAATAAAACTGAAGAAAAGATGCACAGCGGCATGGCATCTGACCCGGAGAGCAGCCCCATGTACAAGCGTCCAGACAAGGAGGAACTGCGTCGACGGTTGACGCCTCTGCAATACAAAGTAACCCAGGAAAACGGCACTGAGCCAGCCTTTAACAACAAATACTGGAATAACCACGAGGTGGGCATCTACGTGGACATTGTTTCAGGGGAGCCGCTCTTCAGCTCAACGGATAAGTTTGACTCTGGTACGGGCTGGCCGAGCTTCACCAAGCCTTTGGAGCCAAATAATATAGTAGAGAAGATTGACCGAGGTTTTTTTATGACCCGCACCGAGGTACGGAGCAAGCACGGCGACTCGCACCTTGGTCATGTGTTCAACGACGGACCCAAACCCACCGGTCTGCGCTACTGCATCAACTCGGCCGCCCTTCGCTTCATCCCCAAAGCGGATTTGCAGAAGGACGGCTACGGTAAATACCTTAAGCTTTTCAATTGATTAGAAATGGAGGGTTGATCGTGAGAATCCTCGCTGCAACATTTATGATTTTCTTCCTTGTCGCCTTTGCCGGGGCAGAGGTGGTTCAGTCAAAAGAGCCCTCCCTGGCTGAAATTGTCTTTTACGTCAGCTGATTCGATGTAGGCAAGGCAGCCCTGGAGGGGTTGCAAGGCGTCAAAGAGGTAAAGAGAGGTTTTCGCGGGTACAGGGAAATTAACACCGTCCTTTACGACCCGCAGATGATCACTCCGGACGAGATGGTATCGGCCCTGAAAGGGGCGCGCACCTATCTAGGGGTGGCAGAGGAGTGACCCGGTTAAAAAGGAGTGTTATGGTGCATCA
>JARRNM010000153.1:0-7760 GCA_037384945.1 Deltaproteobacteria bacterium | reverse complement strand
TTTTTGCACTGCATCCTTTTTTGTTCTTTTCTTTAACCTACTGTTTATAAAGTCGAAATTCTTTTATTTTCGTAATTCTGCAGTAATTTCCCTGCAGCCTATCCACCCGACTTTCATCCCCTCGTTTTTCTTGTCCAGATAATTATAAATAATATTAGATGGTTAAATTTTAGTTATCTTTCAGTTTCTTCTGGCATAGCCCTTGCTCCCAGGGTCGACCACATTTATAGATCATAAGGAGTTGATTGGGAGAAAGGTCCCAGCAGAACAGTGGCCAAATCACTCGTGCTCCATGAAGAATCCGATTGTCGTGAATTGATCAAGAGGGTCCTGTTACAAAACGGCCATGAAGTGGTTGCTTTTAATGAGGAAAAAGAGGCCCTTGCCTGGACAGGTTCCAACCCGGTTGACCTGGCCATTGTCAGTCTGGACGCAAGAGGTACCGACAATCAAGTCTGGAGGAAATTAAAGGCCTTAAAAAAAGATCTCAAAATTATTGTCCTCAGTCGATATACCTTTAAACAATTAGCTAGTGAAGCCCTGACGCAAGGGGCTGACGATTATCTGCTTAAACCCATAGACATAGAACTGCTCGAAACCAAGGTAAGAAATCTCAAACTTGACTGACATCCTTTGATCTCCCACTGCAAGTGCAGCTGCATTGTATGTTTTGTCCATCTTTGCCATACTACATGTATTTTTCAGTGCGGAGTTGGAGAATATATTCTCACCTTTATCTATGTATCTAATCGTCGGTATTATCTGCACCCAATTGGGGGCAATTTTAGCAATTAAATATTTTGAACTTACTCAATGAAATCGAGAAAGTTTTCTATCGAAAGGAGGTGCCATTCGTCATCATTATCTTTTTGCTCCCATAATATTAAAGATACCAAGGAGGAGACAGTGAAGAAAGTATCGTTTGCTTTGACCCTGTTGATTGTGGGAATTGCCCTCATGGCTGCATTTCCCAACAGCACCCAGGCAGCAGCGCAAATCTCTGCCGCCGAATACAATGTTGGGAGTATTGTTACCATAGAGGGCACCATCGAGCCCGGCAAAGATCTTTACATTGCCATTGCCTCTCAAACAACATTCGCCCCAGAAGATACGGATGGGGTGCACGAGACGGCCCGACTCAAAAAGGAGGCCGCGAAAAGAGGGTTCGCCAAGGACACCCGGATACCCGTCTGGTATTACATGCTAACCAGCAATCCTACCAAGTTTGGCAAGGTAACCGGAAAGAAATTTGGCGGGCCATCTTTCTTGCCGGGACTCTACAGTACAACCATGTTCAAGCTGGCGAGCTATGATCAGCTAGACCCACAGGCTCTGAGCGTCTTGGGGCCCATTAAAACCAATGAGCAGTGGAATTTCTACAAATTCGCCCACGAATCCAGCTACGGCATCAACACCATCACCAAGGAAGGCACCAAGAGAGGAAAAATCGTAATCTTTGCCCGTAGTGTCTTGGGCAACTTTAACACCACGAGAAACTATTGGGATAAAGGCACCACAATCGAGTTGGACAAGAGCACCGGAAAGTTCACGGCCTCTTTCAAAACCTTCCGTAACACCCCTCCGGACACCAAGTTTGACGTATACGTGAACGGCGCCAAGGAAGGAAGCTATAATCTACTGGGCAAAGGCTTCTGGCTCAAGAGAGGTTTCCGTTATATGAATCCTCTCTTTATTATACTCGGCGCCATTGTTGTTGGTATTTTCTTCACCATGATCGGCGCAGCCGGCGGCATGCTCATGGCCGCCTATCAGGTCATCGTTGTTCAGACCGCTGGTCCCATCGGCATTAACGCTGCCAACGTGCTTCGCTCCTCAAACATAGCTTTGACCCTCTTCGCCCCGCTGGGCGCTTTTTACCGGTACGCTGTGGTGGAAAAACGGGTTGCCTGGCCTGTTGGTATTTCTTTTGGCGTGGGGATTCTCATCGGTTCCATATGGCTCGGGAAATATGCAACCAAATATCTGCCCATGTCAAGCTACAAGGAGTGGCTGGCAGTTTTGGTTGTAATTATGGGTATTAGAACCCTCTATGAGCTTACGCCCAAGGTCATGGAAAAGAGGAAAGCCATCAAAGCGATGGTGAAAAAATTCAACGAAGAGGTTGCTCGGGCAAAAGCTGAAGGGCGCGCCGTTGAAATGGGCAAAATTGAAACGGTTAAGACTGGTCTCACCAGTTATCAGTTCAAGTTCTGGGGTGAAGACTTCAGCATCAACCCATTGCTCTTCGGTATCCTGGGCGTAGTGATCGGCATAGTTTCCCGCTCCTTCGGTATCGGCGGAGGATTCCTCTTGGTTCCTGCCATGACCACCCTGGGTGCACTCCCCATGTACGTGGCCGTGCCTGTTGGGCTGATTGGTACCTCCTTCAGCAGTGTGGGGTCCTTTATCGGCTACGCCATGAACAGGTACTGGCCCGATTTGTGGATATTCATTGCCATTATCATTGGCGGCTTTGTCGGGGGCATGATCGGCAGTCGCTCCCAGAAGCTTTTCAGTGAGAAGGCTCTGAAGTGGATATTGGCAATTACCCTATTTTTCCTTTTCTTCCGCTTTTTCAAGATCGAAATCTGGATCTAGAGGACTGACAAGAAAATGGGAGGGGGAAGGAGAACTTTCCTTCCCCTTCCCCAACAAAGAAAGAGCTAACTGAAATGGAAGAATTCCTAGATACCCTGTGGTTTAAAATCGAAGTCTCAATTCATTATCTGAGAGGCTTTCTTGATGTTCTGTTCACCCCTCTAAATTCTCTAGGGCCGGCCGTTGCCATTGCTACGATTGCCTTGATCACGGTGATAATAACAAAATATTTTACCAAGAAATTCAAGACCAAGCGATACAGAGAGTTAAGAGAGAAGTTTGTGCATTGGTATAATGTCCGTCAAGAGGCAATAAAATGTGAAGATTACGAAAAAGGCAAGCTCCTTGCCAAGCATATAGACGAGGCTAAACTCAACAGGGTTTATTATGACTATTTCCTCGAGGGACTCCTGAACAACATTTTAACTATGTATCTGCCTATTCTTCTTCTTTTGGCTTATGTTAACGAGGCTTACAGCACCAGTAACCTGCTGAAACTTTTTGGCAGAGACTATATATTTAAGCTTCAGAACTTCGGCGGAGAGCAGTTTGCTGTTGGAGCCGCTTTTTGGTTTGTTCTCTCAATCCTGCTCGTTCACCTGGGGTGGTTCATAGTCAAAAGAATGCACAGCACCATCACTGCAAGGAAAACCAAAGCTGATACGCATTACACCCCATCCGCCCACCCTCTTGAGGGGTATCACGACGCGGGCTAATCCTTGGTTCATTCTCCTCACATACCAACCCTAAGAAAATAGTAACCGGTGAGCAAGATTCCCAGCAGCTCACCCAACCCAGCATATAGGTGAAACCGTCTCTCCTCTCTATTTTGCATGAGAATGCTGGCAATTACTAAAAAACTAATAAGTATGATTAAAAGCATAGACCAGCCCAGTTTTATGCTGAACCACGACAATATCCACTTAGCAGTGAGCACCGCAACAGAACCCATGGCAATACCCTGCAGGACAGGAACGAGGTAGGTGGATATCCAGCCAAAGCGTTCAACAGGTTTTACCAGAGGAGTGAGTAGGATTCCGCTGATCGCTCCGGCCACTAGTTTCCCATTCAACAGTGAAAGAACAACTGCGACTCCATAGGCCAAGAATACTTTCATTGCTCTTTGGTCAACCTCCCATTAATTCAGGTGCTTTCATCACGAGATGACATTTTGATCTCCCGGTAACCCTGAGGACCTTTTCTGCCCAAAACCGCTATGCTTGCACAAGGACAACAAGTAAGCCTGTGATTGATTCTACCTGAGGCCGGCGAGATATTCGAAGTATTGCTGGACGAATCTTCCCGAAACCGTATCTACAAGCTTGAACGTTAGTTCCTTTGCGGTAGGAAAAGTAGAGGTCAAAGCATATAACATATTACTTGAAATTCTTGCCAGTACTTCATGGATTTGATCGAAATCCAGTTGAGGCTCTGATATTGTCTTTGCTGCATCTTGCCCACCAAAGATCTCGACTTCTCCCCCTCGGGAAACTGAAAGTCCATAAAGCCTGCAAGCGATAGGCCGGGCAGAATACACCACGCATCGAGAGTTCACATTGAGAGGACAGCGCATTTTCTCTCGTCCGTAAAGCAGGTCCAGTTCATTAGTGCTCCTGTCGGCTGTTGCCCCCAGTGTTTTCTCAATATCCTTTATCCTTTTCGCTAACCCCACTGCCCGCTCGATAGCAGCCTTGCGTTTACTACTCGTGAGACCTGTGTTCATCTGGTGGCTGAGGTAAGCGGCCTCTATCAACTGCACTTCAACCAATCGGTAGCAGCACCCGTCACTTTCCCTCCCGCAACTCAACAATTCGCCATCATCTGCTGCCGCCTTCTGAAAGGCCGCATCCACCTGTTCCACCAGCGTCTCATAGTCAAAAAAGAAAGGACGGAGATCGACGATTCTTCTGCTCTCTAGAGACGGCTCCCTGAGGGTGAGCACACCGGACTTCTTGTGATATTTTCGCAGAAGCCTCCATTGGGGAAAACTGCTGGAGGTGGCACGGGCCTTTTCAACTTTCTTTTGAGCGAGTTTCAGGCCATACCCTTTTCTGAGCAAATAAGCTGTGACAAAGGTGCCAGTCCTGCCAATTCCGTGGCGGCAGTGGACCAGAACCTTTTTGTCCAAATAAATGGCCTCATCCAACCAGTCGAGGGCCTTTTCCAGTTCCTCTATGGATGGCGCTTCGTTGTCGCAGGTGGGAAGATAATATACCTCAAAACCACTCTCTTCTTGGATCTCATGGAGATCGCAGAATTCACCGCAGAGATTGACAATCCCACTTATGCCCTGCTTTCGCATCGAATCCAATTCTTCGTAAGACATGGGCGCATGGCCGAGGGCCAGGTTTTCAGTTATCCAGGAAAGTTCGTAAGCTGCCATGTTTTTTTCTGTGATTTTCCTTGATCATGCGAAACGGCTAGCCATAAGAAGCGCAAGCGTAAATGGCAGAGGAAAAAGCAACGTCCCTGGCTACCTTCGCGACAGCGGGCTAAGATCGTATTCACCGCTCAAGAACTTGTCTACCATTTTATCCACTTGGGAACCGTCACGTAAGGACATATCCAGGACCCTGGTGCTTGCCAGAAGCAAGCCGACAGTCTCTAATTTTTCCTCCAGGGTTTGCCGGTCAACTCTCATCAGTTGCGCGTCGATGAGATCCCCCTTAGTCTCCACCTTGAAGCCATGTTGTAGCAGAATCTCTTTTAAGAAATTAACTCGCAGGTGCCTTGAGTAGAGTTCAGCACCACCGCCTGCGAACCTGAGCATTATGTAGTTGTTTTCGACCACATCTCCACACAATGCGTCCAATACTACAAAATGATAACCGAAGTGGATATTAAAATTCAGGTAGTCCCCCGACAAGATGGCATAGCTTCCCAATAACTTAAAATCCGGGCGGATGAAACCTTCAGCCGTGGGATCGAGAACCTGCCAATTGAAGTGTTCGATGCTCTGGTCCCAGTAAATGTCCGGATGACTGAGTCCTTTCCACACCTTGATAAAGGGGACGCTGGTAATATGGTCAACCCGGATCTCTTTTTCCTCCTTAGCGTCTTCGCGCAGACCATCTGCCAGATCGAGCAAGTACACTACTATGGGAATGTCGGAGACAAGTTTCTTTGCTCCCCGCGCCCTTCTACTGCTCCTGTCGCCGAGAGAAAACATCTCCTGGACCCCCTTTTCATGGGCAAATCTCAGGATGTCATGGAAGGTCTTACAGCCCTCTGGGGCAAAATTTTCCGCCGTGGGATCAAGGAGATTTAGCGGCGAGATATATCCCAATATCTTCTCGAGTTTCTTGGCAAAGTGGCTGTCGGGCGGAACGAATCTCTCGGCACACTCACTTGCCAAGAGCTGAGGTACCTTGCCTTGATAGACAACCTTTGCATCTGCATACAGAGTTACTTCTCGGCCCTGAGTCAAGCTTTGTGTGGCCGTGCCGGTGTTCACCAGCATGGGTACGCCAAACTCTCTGGCCACCGAAGCAAAATGTCCGGCAGCACTTCCTATATCCGTTACAACCCCATTGAGTTTGCCCATCACTTGCACGTAGTCAGGGGAGGCGGTCTTGCTCACCAACACCGCACCTGGGGGCAAAGATTTCAAATCTGCTGCCCCCTGAACCTGGTGGACCACACCGGCACCAATGCCCCCAGATGCCCTGGTTCCTCCTGAGAGCAAAATTTGATGCTCCACCTCCAAGTCTCGACAGTCGACAGGCTGCTGATCTGAGTCTTCAATCTTGAGAGGCCTGGTCTGTAGGAGAAAAAGTTCGCCCGATTCAGCCAGACACCACTCGATATCCTGAGACATGCCGTGAAACTCTTCCAATTTCATCGCCCACTCGGTCAGCCGGAGGACGGACTCATCGGAAAGAGCAAGGGTGGCTGGCTGATCGTTCTTTGCTGGGACCACCTGAACGCCCCCTTCGTCAGAGGAGATCGCCTCGATAGCTTGATCAACCGTCTCTTTCCGCTCAATCTGATGGGGAGGTTCTTTTGTTACCGTGACAATGCTGGGGCTAACCTTTCCAGCAACAAGTAGTTCACCTATCCCCCATATGGTATGGAGCAGAATTTTGTCTCTATGGGTATCACCGGGATCACTCGTGTAGATTACGCCGCTCGCCCTGGCATCGATCATTTCGAGGACCAATACTGCCATGGGAAGCTCTTGATCCCAAAGCCCATGATTTATTCGATAATAGAGAGCCTGAGGCGAATACTTGCTTGCCACCACCTCCTTGTAGGCATCAGCAATTTGATCGACATGTACGTTCAGGACTGTCTTGTATTGGCCGGCAAAAGACGTCTGGCTATCTTCTCCTAGAGCACTGCTACGCACCGAAACCCTGGGAGTATCTCCGTCCTCCAGGAAAATGTTCCCGCAAGCATCTCTCATACCAGCTTCTATCTCCTCCGGAATCTCAGCGGTCAGAATCAGCTGCCGCAGCTCGTGGGAAACTCTCTCTAATGCATCGGTTGAGCTGATATCCATTTGCGCTAGTTTTTCATTAATCTTCCCCCTGAGATCGTTTGCTTCTATGAAATAGTGATAACTATTTGCAGTAATTACAAAACCTCTGGGTACCGGAAGGGCGAGCTTTTTGCTGGCCATGGCCAAGTTAAAACCCTTGTTTCCTGTCAGAGATCTGGCGTCTGTGGTGATTTCGTAGAGAGTAAGGAAAAAGGGCGGGGAGAAGTCGAATGATTCGGGCTCCAAAGCAAGTTTTATATAAAAGTCGATCTTTTTGAAGTAGTCGCCCAGATTGGCGTAGCAAGTCGGGCATAATTTGATCAGCGATTCAGCGACTGCGGCAATCTGGGACGACAGCTGTTCGCATCTTTTTTTAACGGCGGCAAGGTCGATTCTTTTCTGATCGTAGTATATCTGTTCAAGTTCCGCGATCAACTCATGACTTGTCTTGTCAGTCTCCAGCAAATTCCTGAAAGCTTCATATTTCTCTCTCAGGAGAAGTCCTGGAGCAAAAATTTTATAGGTCCAGTGTTTGAATAGATTTTTGATATACATGATTAGCGCTGTATCTTTTAATTCTCTGAGCTAGCCTTCCAAAGTCTTCGTTCCCAGCACCTTCTCCACCTTTTCCTCAATTTCATCTTTGTCGATGGGTTTGACGCAATACTCATTCGCACCTAGC
>JARRNM010000152.1:0-7809 GCA_037384945.1 Deltaproteobacteria bacterium | reverse complement strand
GGTCATGCCCCATGTGATTTTCCTGCATTCCTCCCTGACTCAGGATCGCATAGTTGTTAGAGATCCGGTGCGACGACGCCGGCTATTCCGCTACGAAGTTGCTGATGTGACCATCGCCATGGGCGTAGCGGGTTTCGTCAACGGAGCCATGTTGATAATGGCTGCGGCGACCTTCCATCGCGCGGGGCTCAGTCACATCGCCTCCATCGAAGAGGCGCACATCACCCTGGAACCGCTGCTGGGGACAGCGGCCCGCTGGATTTTTGCCGTCTCTCTGCTTGCTTCCGGCCTTTCCTCTTCGGCAGTTGGCACCATGGCCGGTCAGGTAATTATGCAGGGATTCCTGGAGCGGCACATTCCCATCTGGCTACGCCGGCTGGTCACTATTTTGCCGGCGCTGGTGGTAATCTTTATTGGCTTGGACCCGACCTGGACCCTGGTAATCAGCCAGGTGGTCTTGAGTTTTGGACTGCCATTGGCGGTCATACCCCTGGTTCTCTTTTCCCAGCGGCGAGACCTGATGGCGGAACTGGTGAACAAACCTTTAACTACTGCGGTAGCCTGGGCGGTGGCCGGGTTGATCCTTGCCCTTAACTTTTATTTGCTATACCAAACGCTGTTTTAGAGGGAAAATCATGTTCAGGCACATCTTGGTACCCCTGGATGGATCAAATCTGGCGGAGTCGGTACTTCCCGCAGCAGACTACCTGGGCCGGGTTCTCAAGGCAAAAATCACCTTGATTCATATCGTTGAACAGGATGCTTCGCCTTCGGTCCACGGAGAGCGACATCTGACGAACGTGGAAGAGGCCGAACCTTACCTTGCAGAGGTGGCCCGGCGAGCCTTCAGCTCTGATGTGTCGGTGGAATTTCATGTGCACACCGCCCCCACCAGTGACGTGGCCCGGGGAATCGTGGAGCATCAACACGAATTGACGCCGGATTTGATCGTCATGTGCACCCACGGCCGCAGCGGCGTCCGGGATCTCCTCTTTGGCCGCATTGCCCAACAGGTCGTCGGTTCGGGTCGCACCCCGGTTTTGCTCATGCGGCCGGAAGGGGTAGCTAAAGAGAGGCCCTTTTTCTGCCGTACTCTTCTTGCCCCGACCGATGGGACTCCTAAGCATGAGGCGGGATTAAATGTGGCCTTCGCCTTGGCTCGCGCCATCAGGTCACGACTGCACCTGCTTTCCGCTGTACGAACTCTTGGTACCCTGGCAGGGCGCCATGCCACCACCGGAAGGTTCATGCCCGGGACGACTCAGGCCGTGCTGGAACTTGCGCAAAGCGAGCTCGAAGCCTATCTGCAGCGGCAGGTTTCTCGTTTCCAGGCCCAGGGAGTGTCGGTATCCGCCGAAGTACGTCGTGGCGACCCGGCTGCGGTGATCGCCGCAACTGCCGCTGCCTGCGAGGCGGATATCATCGTCCTGGCCACCCACGGCAAGGCAGGCTTGGAGGCATTCTGGGCCCACAGCGTTGCCGCCGGAGTGTTGGCCAAGACCAGACGGCCGCTGCTGCTGGTGCCCGTGAAAAAGGGCGAAAGGAGGCAAGACGATGAACTTATACAAACTTCCACCGGGCGGTGATCCCCCCCATATAGTGAACGCCGTTATTGAGATACCCCGGGGCGGCCACCACAAGTATGAGTACGACCCCGAGTTGGAGCTTTTCACGCTGGATAGGGTTCTATACTCTGCCGTGCACTATCCGGCGGACTACGGTTTCATCCCGGGGACTGTGGCGGAAGACGGCGACCCGGTGGACATTCTGGTGATAACCGGTGAACCTAGTTTTACCGGCTGCCTTATCGAGGCCCGGCCGGTGGGACTTTTTCGCATGCGCGATGAAAAGGGTGATGACGAAAAGATTCTATCCGTGCCAGTGGCTGACCCTCACCATAACGAAATCCGGCAGCTTTCCCAGGTACGGCCTCACTTTCTCCGTGAAGTCGAGCATTTCTTTCATATTTATAAAGAACTGGAAGGGAAAACCGTGGAAACCCTCGGCTGGGAAGACAGAGAAGCGGCCTTCACTGTCATTCAAAAATCAATTGAGGCAGCCATAAAGCTGGGGGAGCACAAAAACCGATGAAGAAATGATGAGAGGCATTGTTCTCCCATGAAACGCGCACTTTTGCTGTTGCCAGTTGTTCTCCTTCTGAGTGTGAGCACTGTGCTGTATGCTGAAGAGGAAACGGTGGCCTTCTACCCTTTTGGCCATGTCACTTTGTATCGACAGACTGCCAAACCATCCCAGGTTGCGCTGTTTGTTTCCGGTGACGGAGGCTGGAACCTCGGGGTAATTGACATGGTCCGGGCCCTTGCCGCTCTTGACGTCCTGGTGGTGGGCATTGATATCACCAGCTACCTGAAGGGCCTTGCAAGCTCTGGTGATAGATGTTCTTACTGTGCTGCGGATTTTGAACTTCTGAGCAAGTTCGTGCAGAAAAAACTTGATTTTCCTCGCTACGTGCAACCGCTGCTGGTGGGATACTCCTCTGGAGCCACCCTCGTCTATGCCACCCTGGTCCAGGCGCCGCCCAATACCTTTGCTGGAGCCGTGAGCCTGGGATTCTGCCCGGATCTGCCGCTGACAAAACCCTTGTGCCGCGGCAACGGACTGACATGGCAACCCGGCCCTAAGGGCAGGGGATATAGGTTCCAGCCGGCCTCTAACTTGCAAGCACCCTGGATAGCCTTCCAGGGAGCCATTGACCAAGTTTGCCCTGCGGCTGCAACGGAGCTCTACGTCAAACAAGTAAAAAATGGGGAAATCGTGCTCCTTCCTAAGGTGGGACATGGCTTTTCAGTGCAGCGCAACTGGACGCCCCAGTTCAAAGAAACTTTCAGCCGATTGTTTGGGCGAAAGGCAGCCGAGAAGCCAATTTATGGGGCTGGCTTAAGCGACTTGCCCATAGTGGAGGTCAGTGCCAGTGGTTCGAGTGCAAATCTCATGGCGGTAATTATCTCAGGGGACGGCGGCTGGGCCGGAATTGACCGGCAGATTGGCGAGTTCCTTGCTCATAAAGGAATTCCAGTTGTAGGTTTGAATTCCCTGGCATACTTCTGGACCAAACGTACGCCTGATGGCTCAGCAAGAGATCTGGAGCGAATCCTTGTCCACTATCTCGGCCTATGGAAAAAAGAGAAAGTTATACTCGTCGGTTACTCTCTCGGGGCAGATGTCCTCCCCTTCATGGTCAGCCGTCTCCCCAAGGAATTGTTGAGCCGGGTTTCTTTGATAGCCCTTCTGGGCCCGGGACACCGAGCGGACTTCGAATTTCATCTGACTGAATGGCTGGGGAGATCCTCCGAGGGAACGACCTATCCGATTCTCCCGGAGGTAGAAAAACTCAAGGGAAGGAAGCTACTTTGCTTCTACGGTGAAGAAGAGATAAACAGTCTCTGCCGGAACCTGGGGCCGACTCTTGCCAAGGTTGTGGCCATGAGCGGGGGACATCACTTTGGTGGTAATTATGATGCCATTGGGGAAACTATTCTCAGCGAGGTGAAGTCTTCAAAGGATCCACTGAAATAGATAAGCCCAAATCCACCGTCTAAGTTAGTTATTGGGATTCTTATCAGTGGCTTATGCAGTTTCCTGATCGCCAGCAAGGTATTAGATGCAAGGCGTCGGGGAGCGACGACGGAGGCGTATAGTGCATTACGCCGCAAGAAGGAGCGAGCGAAGACAACGCCGCAGATGATGCCTTGATGGTGAATCAGGGATAAGGTAAATAGCTGTTTATCCTCTGCCTAACATGGTATTGTAGGATCTTTGAGCACGCTGGTTGACAAATGTCTAAATCAGAAGGAATCTGAACCAGTGGTTAGTGGCAATCAAGGGAGCATTCTTTGACGGTTGACAACGACCTTTCGAAACTGCGAATCGATAAGCAGAGGATTTCACAGAGGCAGGGGAAGAAGAAAAGATACTCACTCCTGGTGGTGGCACTTCTGGTTGTTTCCTCCTTGGTAGTTCTTTACTTCAAGGGTGTTCTAAAACCAGCTGTCCAGGTGCAGGTAACTGCCGTACAAAGAATTTATCCGTCCCAGGCCTTCACCTTGCTCAACGCCAGTGGTTACGTGGTGGCCCAGCGGAAGGCGGCAGTGGCCTCCAAGATTACCAGCCGTTTAGTCTTTTTAGGCGTGGAGGAAGGCAGCCGGGTGAAAAAGGGTGAAGTAATTGCCCGGCTGGAAAACGATGATGCCAAGGCCGCTCTGGCTCGGGCCAGGGCGGAGGTCAAGGTCGCCCACTTCAACCTCCAGCAGAGCCAGGCCGAACTGGATGATGCCGTTCTTGATTACCAGCGAAAAAAAGAACTGGCCAAAAAAGCCATTATCGCTCAGTCTCAATTCGATGCTGCGGAGGCACGTTACAAAAAGGCAAAGGCAGCAGTCGCCGCTCAGCAAGCGGCCCTGCGGTCGGCTGAAGCGGCCTTGCAAGAGGCACGGGTGTCTCTGGAATATACCATAATTCGAGCCCCTTTTGATGCTGTAGTGTTGACCAAAGACGCGGACATTGGAGACATTGTTACCCCCATCGGCGCTGCGGCAGATGCCAAGGCCGCTGTAGTCACCATAGCCGATATGGACTCCCTCCAAGTGGAGGTGGATGTATCTGAATCCAACATCGAGCAGGTTAAAGTGGGGCAGCCTTGCGAGATCCAGCTGGACGCCCTGCCCAACGACCGTTTTCCCGGCGTGGTTCATATGATTGTCCCCACCGCCGACCGGAGCAAGGCCTCAATACTGGTCAAAACTGCCTTCCTTGAAAGAGACCCTCGCATTCTCCCAGAGATGAGCGCCAAGGTTGCCTTTCTCTCGCGCCAGATTTCAGCGGAAGAGGAAAAACCCGTCACAGCCTTGCCCGTAGCCGCGGTGGTCAACCGCGACGGAGAAACCGTGGTGTTTGTCGTCCGCAACAACCGGGCGGTGAAAACCTCCGTCCACCTCGGTAGACATTTAGGCACCATGGTGGAAATCTTCAATGGTGTGGAAGCAGGTGACCAGGTTGTAATGACGCCCTTGGATAAAATGAAGAACGGGGTCAAGGTAAAAGTTGCTCAAGAGTAAAGAATCCAGTGTCAGCTGGAGTAATGGAGCCTGTGAAATCTCAAAATCCAAGCACCAATTTAAGGTTTCAGGTGTCAGATGTCAGGTTTCAGACATAATAGACCTGAACACTGAAACCTCTTTAGAGTTAAGCCATCGAAACTTTAGCTGGCTCACGGAACCAGTTTTGCAGGACTAGATGAACGAACGGAACAGTCCCCTCGTCCAAATAAAAGATCTCAACAAGTCATACCGGCGGGGTAACCAAATCATCCCGGTGCTGGACAACATCGCCCTCGACATTAGTGAGGGGGATTTTCTTGCCCTCATGGGACCATCAGGATCTGGCAAGAGCACCTTACTGAATCTCATTGCCGGCCTCGACCGGGTGGACCGTGGGACCATCAACATCGACGGGATTGAGATCACCTCCCTTTCCGAGACTAGGCTTGCCGAGTGGCGTGCCACTAACGTGGGCTTCATTTTCCAGTTTTACAATCTCATTCCGGTACTCACCGCCCTGGAAAATGTAGAATTGCCCTTACTCCTGAGCGGACTTTCGAGAAAAGAGCGGCGGCGGCACGCAGTCTTGGCCCTGGAACTGGTCTCACTTCAGGATCGGATGGATCACTACCCGCGACAACTATCTGGTGGCCAGCAGCAGCGGGTTGCCATAGCACGCGCAGTAGTAACCGATCCAACCATCCTGGTAGCCGACGAACCCACAGGCGATCTGGACCGCAACTCTGCAGAGGAAGTGCTGCAACTTATGGACCGGTTAAGTGGTGATCTGGGTAAAACGGTCATCATGGTCACCCATGATCCGCGGGCGGCCAAGAAAGCTCGCACCATGAGATATCTGGACAAAGGTGTGCTGGCCGATGCTCCTGAAATTAGTCCTAAGGAATACCTTTAGGCACAGACTCCGTACCCTGCTCACCGTAGCAGGCATGTGCGTCGCTATTCTCGCTTTTGCCCTCCTTCGCACCGTGGTCAGCGCCTGGTACGCTGGCGTGGAAGCCTCTTCCGCCAACCGGTTGATTACCAGAAACTCCATTTCCCTGGTCTTCCCCCTGCCCCTTTCCTACCGGGATAAGATTCGCCAGATGGATGGAGTCAGCAAGGTCTCTTACGGGAACTGGTTCGGCGGTTACTACGTCGACAGGAAAAACTTTTTCGCCAATTTTGCAGTGGAACCCGAGTCCTACCTCAGCCTCTATCCGGAGTACCAGCTGCCGGCAGAGCAAAAGACGGCATTTTTTCGTGATCGGAAGTCATGTGTTGCCGGCCGCAAGCTGGCGAGAAGGTTCGGCTGGAAAGTAGGTGATAACATCACCCTCACCGGAACCATTTTCCCGGGCAAGTGGGACTTCGTCTTGCGCGCTATTTATCGGGGTCGTGACGATACCATCGACGAAAATCAATTCTTTCTTCACTGGGACTATATCAACGAGTCTTTGAAGAAGACCACGCCCCGCAGGGCAGATCAGGTAGGCTTCTATATTGTTGGTATAGCTGCGCCGGAGCTCGCTGCCAAAATAGCAGAGACCATTGACAGAACCTTCAAGAACTCCAGGGCGGAAACGCTTACCGAAACGGAAAAGGCCTTTCAAATGAGTTTCGTCTCCATGAGTGAGGCAATTATTACTGCCATCCGCCTGATCTCCTTCGTGGTCATCATCATAATCCTGGTGGTGGTGGCCAATACCATGGTCATGTCCGTAAGAGAGCGTACTGGCGAGTTTGCAATTTTCAAGACCCTCGGTTTCGGTGGTCTCTACCTCGCTGGTTTGATTCTCGCAGAATCGCTGCTGATCTCAGGGTTGGGTGGTGCTGTCGGTATAGCTCTCACCTTCCCCGCGGCAAGAACTTTTGCTGCGGCGGTGGGCAACTGGTTTCCGGTTTTCAACGTGGAAGCCTTGACCATCTATTTGGCTGTGGCAGGCGCCCTGACGGTTGGCATCGTGGCTGCGGTTATTCCCATCTGGCGAGTTATCGGCCTCCGCGTGGTTGAGGGGTTAGGGAGGATCGAATAGGTGGAACTGCTTCTCTTTTACAGTTTTCGCAATCTTCTCACCAGGCGGCTCACCACTTTTTTTACTGTCTGCGGCATGGCTCTGGTGGTCTTCGTTTTCGCCTCAATTGTCATGCTGGCAGAGGGTTTACAAAAAACTCTGGTGGAGACCGGGTCATGGTCAAACGTCGTGGTCCTGCGCCGTTCAGCGGGTTCCGAGATGCAGAGTGGAATCGAGCGGGAGCAAGCTGCCATTGTGGAGACCGAGCCTGAAGTGGCCCTGGGGCCGGACGGTCGAAGACTTGTGGCCAAGGAGTTGGTGGTCCTGATAAATCTGCGCAAGCGAGATTCCGGCAGCCCTACCAATGTGATTATTCGAGGAATTTCAGAGACTTCACTGAAACTGCGGCCTCAGGTTCAACTTGCAGTAGGGCGGTTTCCGAGGCCGGGTTCGTCGGAAATTATGGTCGGCCAGAGCATAGTCAAGCGTTTCGAGAATGTAGGACTCGGTGAAGTGCTCTCGTTCGCCACGCGCACCTGGACTGTGGTAGGCATCTTTGATGCGGGCAACACAGGTTTCAGTTCGGAGATATGGGGAGACGTGGATCAATTGATGCAAGCCTTCGGAAGGCCTGTTTACTCCTCGGTCATTTTCAGGTTGCGGAATAGTCTCGAGTTCGAAAAGGTAAAAGAGCGGATTGAGAGCGATCCTCGTCTCACTTTGGAAGCGAGGCGGGAGAC
>JARRNM010000151.1:23265-31145 GCA_037384945.1 Deltaproteobacteria bacterium | reverse complement strand
CTGTTGAATCCCGCCTTCGGCGGGTCCGCGTAGCGGAATTCACCAGGGCTGACGGAAGGTCTGTGCCACTTCCCCGGCTGTGGTTGGGGGAGCCCCTGGCCCCGTTCCGCAGGAACGGGGAACAGGGAGGGGGCGCCATCCCACGGCCACAGCTGGGCTAGAAGTGACCAGACCGTGAGCCCCTGGAACGACAGAAGAGACAGCAGCAAGTCCATTTTCGTTTACTCACAAATGTAAACTGGCTACTGAACAAAGGGGACAAAATGGTTCACTTATTTTTGGGGAAACTCCTGCCTATTTTCAACTGGCAGCTGCTAATGTGCAGCGGGCAGAATGACGGTGGAGCAAACGGCCGGCCGATCCATAGCTATTTGAAGTTGCTGAAAGGCCGGTTGCTACTGGCGATACGGCATGTACTTTGCTTCTATTAGCTTCAACACAAGTTAAAAGGAATTCTATGAAAGAACAGTTAATCCAGAGGATCAAAGAACACCAGGCCGTTGTTGGCATCGTAGGACTCGGCTACGTTGGGCTTCCCCTAATGCTGCGTTTTGCTGAAATGGGCTTTCCTACTCTAGGCTTTGATATAGATGAAACTAAGGTGGACAAGCTCAAGAAGGGTAGAAGCTATATAGGCCATATCCCCTCCTCAGCTATTGCCAAGAGGAGCAAAAGGCTGGTTCAGCTTGCCGGAGGAAAAACCTTGCCTCTTCTCGATGCCACAAATGACTATAGCCGTGCTTCAGAAGCCGATGTCCTAATTCTTTGCGTTCCAACCCCGCTAAGCAGAAACCGTGAACCAGATCTATCTTACGTGCGCAAGACGGTGAATTCACTTCTGCCCCACTTGCGGCCCGGCCAGATCATCAGCCTCGAGAGTACCAGTTATCCTGGCACAACTGAGGAGGAAGTCAGGTCCAGACTCGAAGAGAGGGGCTTTGTTGTCGGCAAGGAGATTTTTTTAGTCTATTCCCCGGAACGGGAGGATCCGGGAAACCTCTTATACAGTACCCAGAACATCCCAAAGGTATGTGGGGGCTCAACAACTGACTGCTTGGAAGTCGGACGGGCTCTCTATGGGGAGGTGGTATCTAAGGTGGTACCCTTGTCCTCCACCCGGGCAGCCGAGTTGACTAAGCTTCTGGAAAACATCTATCGGGCAGTGAACATTGGGCTGGTAAATGAACTAAAAGTAGTGGCTGATCGCATGGGAATTGACATCCGCGAGGTCATTGACGCTGCTGCCACAAAGCCTTTTGGCTTCACCCCATTTTATCCGGGACCGGGATTGGGAGGACATTGTATTCCCATTGACCCCTTTTACCTCACCTGGAAGGCAAGGGAGTACGGAATCAACACTCGCTTCATTGAACTGGCCGGGGAGGTTAACGCGGCCATGCCCCATTGGGTGGTGGGCAAGGTGACGGACGGTTTGAATGAAAGGGGCAAGTCGGTTAGAGGGGCAGAAATCCTGGTTCTGGGTCTCGCTTACAAGAAAAATGTGGACGATCCCCGGGAGTCTCCGGCCATGGAGATTATGGAAATTCTCAGGAGCAAAGGTGCCAAGTTGTGTTACAGTGATCCCCACGTCGCAGTGTTCCCCCCTATGCGAAGACACAAATTTGAACTGGAATCCCAGGAGCTAACCCCTGAGTTGCTCAAAAAGGTTGACTGTGTTCTCTTGGTTACCGACCATGACGATTTTCCCTACGATCTCATTGCAGCACACGGGGAGATGATCGTGGACACCCGTGGGGTGTACAGAAGCGGTGAGGCCAATGTAATCAGGGCCTAGCCCGGATATTTCAGGAAACGACTATTCTCTTCCCTCCGCAAGTCCCATCTAGGCGGAATTAAGTGGTTAACCGTATTCAGGAAATGCAGTCCCAGCGGGTGATCCGGAAAATATTCGGGCTAGCAGTTTAATATCACTCGGTTTTCCTACCAGTGACTCAACCCAAGGGTCACTCATCTAAGAATCTTCAGGAATGAGCTGGAATTTCACCTTTACCTGGCCCTGATATTCCATGAATGGCTTACTGCGACCACGGATCTGCTCGTCTTTCTGGGCGTCCTCGAGTGTTGGCTCCTGCGACGTACCATTCAGGTACGCCTCGGAACCAATCCCGCGGTACCGCGGGACGGTTACCCGGTGGCCCGCCCGCCTCGCCTGAGCGAGCAGGCCCGCGATGGCGGGCAGGCAAGCCCATCTCCGCGGTCTCGCTACAGTAATTCATGGAATATCAGGGCTAGGATTCCCTGAAATGAGCGAAAATGAATAACTTCTGTCTCTAGTGGGACGGATTTTGCATAAAATAATGACCGTAGTTCAGATGAGGCCCTAGCATTAAGTAAGGACTCCCATCCTGCGGGCGGGTTCCCGGATTCGGATCGCGCAATGAAAAAGAAAATCATGCCTATTTTGCTAGCATTGACGATCTTGTTTGTTTTACTGGCGGTAATAAACCCAGGATTTCGAGAAAAAATATACGGGTTAATAGACTACCTAAGTGAATGGCTGGGAATAGACTGGGGAGCTATCCGAGGGTGGCGAAGTGCAAAATTATTGCTCTGCCGCGACTCCTTTGCCGTACACTTATTGTGGTGGGCATAAACCTTGCATTTTTGAACCCCTGGCGATCTCCTGGATATCTTAACCCGCAAAAAGATGGACAATGTGGCAGAGAGGGAAGGAAAAAACAGTGGAAAAGAATGATAAGCCGGCCAAAGGCAAAATCTTCAAGAGTCCTTTCAAAATGGTAGAGACGACCATTATATCGGACAGTAGTAATTTCCAGGGCAATATTGAAACAGAGGGGACCCTCATTGTGCATGGCTCGGTGACAGGAATGATCAAGTGCGGCTCTCTTGAAATTCTACAAAAAGGCGATGTAGATGCGAATGTGGAAGCAGAGAACGTCAGTGTTGCGGGAAAATTTCAAGGCGAAATGTTCTGCAGTGGCAGGTTGAACATCTTGAGCACGGGAACAGTAATTGGAGAGATAGCCTACGGAAGGCTTTCCATAGAGTCAGGGGGGCAGTTGGCCGGCAATCTTACAAGGTCCAAAGGCAAAGACACGGCAGTGTTACCCCTATACCAAGAGATCAGTCAATCCTAACAATACCCACCTAGCCCGGATGTTTCACGAATCACTTGCTGCGACCGAGGATATGGCCGTCCTTCCTGGCGTCCTCGGGCGTCGCCCCCTGCGACGTACCGTTCAGGTACGCCTCGGGTCCAACACCCTGTGGTTGCCAGGTGGCACGGCCATCTTCACGGTCTCGCGACAGAAATTCATGAAACATCCGGGCCAGGCGGCACCGTGACTCTCCGGCGAAAGATTTGTCTTTAAATGGCTACTCCAGAACCTATCTGGACCTACATTTAAACAACGACTATTCACTTTGCTCCACAACTTCTCTTGAGGGCTGAGCCATACCCTCCGCCGAGGCTCGGTCTGCTGCTCTTGCAGAGCAGAGGTCCTTTAGAACAGAGGAGTGGGCAGCCCGAGCTGTCAGCCTGAGGCGGACTTCGCGAATATCCCAGCCCTCAGGTTCTGTCTAGGCGGAGTTATGTGCATAGGCGTATTAAAAAATTCCCGAACATGCATTTTTGGATACGGCTGCAGTTTCAGCTTACTAATTGACCACCTCTAGCTGGACGGTAACATTTGCTTAAGTGTCAGATAAGACAGCTAAAGTTGGGAATCTTATAAATGTGGCATGTTTTTTCCATTAACTGCAAAAAGGTCCTTCAACCAATAATCGAAGGAGCAAACCTGATGAGACGCGCGACCCTACTGCTGTTTCAGCTTTTCCTAGCTCTTTTTGCAGGCTACGCTGTACTGTATGATGTCCCCAATGAGTATCTGATTGTTCCTCTGCTATGTCTGGTGTGCATGTTTTTCCTCGGTAGGCATTCAGACTCGTCCTCAAAGAGGAGTCAACAAAAATTCGTGCTTGATGCTTAACCCAGAAGTTTGATCGATGGGCTACTCCGACTACGGATATGGCCGCCCTTCTCTCCGAGCCGGAAGCAGGGTGTTCTCCCTAGCTGCCTGCAAACATTTTGGCAAGTCAGGGCAAGCATAATGGTTCTAAAGAGCGATAGACGCAGATTTGAGCGAGTAGAGGTCAAATGGCCTACAACGGTTATCACTGGTAACGGTGAATTTGCCGGAGAAACCAAGAGCCTCAGTCAGGTTGGAACTTCTTTTTACTGTCGAGAGTTACCTCCCATGGGGCAGGAGTTTCGGCTAGAACTCCAACCTCCCGGTCATCAGTCCATCCTGGTATTAGCCAAATCAATATGGGCGATCGAACAAATCCCTCTGGAAAGTTCCAATCTTTTCATAGTAGGAGCAGAATTTGAATATATATCTGAAGCAGACGTTCATTTTATAGGGAAGGTGATTGCTCATCAGAAAGGTAACGGGGCTGAGGCTATAGAGCATGGGGTTTAAAACCAGAGGCCGGAGATCAGAGGGCAGATGACAGAGGACAGACGACAGATGATAGCGGGCAGAGGACGTCACAAGCTCACAGCTGACAGTTGACAGCTCACAGGAAAGACAAAGGACAGCTGTGTTTCTCGGCTGGTGGGTATCCTTTCTCGCTTTTCTCGCCTGTCTAGCCCTTCTCGCATACTTCCACCGTTTACCGTTTACCGTTTACCTTTGCTACTGACTGCTGGATTCTCTTAAACAAACACAGAGATAGGGCAGTTTGCCACAACTTCGTCAGGACCAAGGGAGCAACAAAGGTCAGTAGGGTTTTCTTATAGTAGACTTAAAGGGTTAGGTGTTGACTTCCACTGAGCTCTCGTGGTTTATTCACTATCGAGGGAAAAGCATAAACCGAGGTGCTGGGGCGACAGATGAACTGAGAGAGGAGTAAGCTCAGTCTTTTACAGATCTGTGGAATTCCAGATGGCGCAGGAGGAGGAAGGATTTTAGCTATGGCTGAACAGTCTGAGAGACGTGAGTACTCCAGGGCTGAAGCTAAGTGGGCAGTTACCTTGATTACCCCTGAGGCTCAAATTGAAGGAGAAATAGAGAACTTCACCCCTAAGGGTTTATTTGTCTCCTGCGCTGAAGTGCCGCCTTCGGAGGGCATTTTAAGAATTGTGATTAAACTGCCCGGACGCGCGACCATGAATGTTGCCGGCAAGGTTATTTGGTCGACGATTATTGATGCCACTGAGAGTGGAGCAAGGTTAGGCGTGGGTATACAATTAACAGAAATCTCCGAGAGTGACTTGAAAATCCTCCAGCAAGCCATGACTGAGCAACACCGTGACGAGGAAGACTAGAGGCGTGGAAGTACCAACTGATGCTTTGCCAACAGAGGGCAAGGAGCAACAGAACAAGCGTTTTCACCTTATCCCCTGGTTTTGTGCGGGGCCAGTGGGGAGTTTCACTACAAAGAGGCGATGAAAGAGAAATTATCCATTATCTTCCTTTGAACTTGGCACTTTGTTTGCATGAAAAAAGAAGTGAGCGTATCGCTCCCATAATGTTCCCTCCCTTTTCGCTGTTCCCCATCGGCCTTGGTGTGGTTGAGCCGATGGGGATTTTTTTCCTTATTCAATAATTTGACTATTCCAGTAGTTTACGATTAGAATCCCAACAAAATTTTGTTATGGAGTAAAAATGAGCGATAAGCTGGTTGAGCAGATTGGTAATCTTAGAAAAAGTCTGAAGGCGATCATCCTCGCCCACAACTACCAGCGGCCGGAAGTGCAGGATATTGCAGATTTCACCGGGGACTCCCTTGAGTTGAGTCGCAAGGCGGCGGCAACTGATGCTGAGGTGATTGTTTTTTGCGGAGTCCATTTCATGGCTGAAACCGCCAAGATTCTTTCGCCGGCAAAGACTGTGCTGCTGCCTGACGAGGCAGCCGGCTGTCCCATGGCCGATATGATCACTCCAGAGCAATTGGAGCAGGAGAAGGCTAAGTACCCCGGGGTCCAGGTAATCTGCTATGTGAATTCTAGTGCTGCGGTAAAGGCGGGCTCAGACATCTGCTGCACCTCTGCCAATGCGGTGCAAGTTGTAGAAGGGGTGGAACAGAGTCGGCCAATACTTTTCGTGCCGGACCAATACCTTGGTCAGTACGCCATGGGTAGAACAGGCAGAGAAATGCATCTCTGGCCCGGGTATTGTCCGACCCACATGAAAATAGGGGTTGGGGATGTGAGGAAACAAAAGACCCGCTACCCCGACTCGAAGGTTGTGGTTCATCCCGAATGTCGGCCAGAGGTGATCGCCGAAGCAGATGAGGCTCTCAGTACCGGCGGTATGATTCGCTATGTAAAATCATACCAGGGTAATACTCTGATTGTTGGTACTGAGACCGGAATTCTCCACCGATTAAGAAAAGAGAATCCTGCAGTGGAGTATGTCCCGGTAACCGAGCGCTCAGTCTGCCCCAACATGAAGCGCATCACCTTGGAAAAAATCCTCTGGTCCATGGAGGAA
Organism: Deltaproteobacteria bacterium; assembly: GCA_037384945.1. Lineage (GTDB taxonomy): Bacteria > Desulfobacterota > Syntrophobacteria > BM002 > BM002 > BM002. The sequence goes on along the minus strand of JARRNM010000151.1, from coordinate 24,666 downwards.
ATGCAGCCCAGAATAGAGATCTCAGATTCGATAAGAGAGGGGGCCTTGGCAGCGGTTGAAAGGATGCTGAAGCTATAAACTGTTGCAAGCAGTCCTTTCACCCCTCGACAGGACCTGTGGACGAGGAGCTCTATTGAGGCTCACTCGTAGTCCTCAGGTCAAGTCGTGGAGGACGGCTTGCCGGCAGTAGCGGCCAGATATAGCAAGTTTCCAGAACGAACTGAACAAAGGCTAGATGAAGGAACTTGACTTTGGAAAGGTGAGATGACTATCGTCTACACCTCGGCTCTGCATGGAAATCACGAGTTGTATTCAGAACTATTTGAACTGGCCGAAGAGAGAAGAGCCCAAGCTTAGAGATTTTTTCTCCAAAGCGGTACAAGTGACAATCTATGCCATGCTTGGCAACGATGACTGGGGCGCGAGCAGTACCCACCTGAGAGAATTAGAAGAACAGGGTATGCTGCGTTTGATTCACGGCCAAAAGCATGTGCTCGGCGATGGTTATGAATTGATCGGTTATGCTCGCGTGCCGCCTACCCCTTATCATCATAAAGGACGGTGAACGTCGAGATCTGCTAAAAGACTCTGCCGAAGAGCAACGTTGTACTGCTTGCTGCAGCGAGGAAGAAAAAATCGTTGTAGTTGATCCGCGGCGGTACTTAGTCGAGATGAAATCCATTGAGGAAGAACTGGAAGAGTTGCCAAGGGCTCGGGAGTCTCACACTGCCGGCTATGTGATGCACTCTCCGCCATTTCGCACCAACCTTGACAGACTCGTCGACGGGCGGTGGATTGGTAAAGCCGTGCCATAAGGTTGTTTATCGAAAGACACCAGCCTTATTTGAGCCTCCACGGTCATATTCATGAGTCATCTGAGCTAAGCGGGCAATACTGGGATCAGATCGGCAGGACCGTCTGCATCAATCCTGGCCAATCGACAGAGGAGCTTTACGCAGTTGTCTTTAAACTCGAAGATGTATCCAATTCCCTGGAGCACACGGTTTTTGGACGCATGGTGCACTAGGCATAGAGCATGGAGCATTTACAGCTGGCAGGGAACAGCGGGCAGCAGGCAGCCTCACCGCGTCCTCGGGCCGTCCCGCTATGAGCGGTCAGCTTCGGCCGGCGTTGACGGATCAAATCAGGTACAGAATTTCAGGTTCCATATTCATGCCCTTGCGTAAAACCGTAAAAGAACTCTTGAGTCCCCGTTATTATTGGCAGGAGTTTTGCCGACAGCTTAAAGAGCTGCGCGGCAAACCCCATGAGATATCCTTGGGGATGGCCATCGGCGTTTTTATTGCCGTCACCCCTACCATCCCTTTTCACACGGTGCTGGCGGTCTCCCTGGCAGCACTCTTGAGAGGTAGTAAACTGGCTGCGGCCCTGGGGGTCTGG
>JARRNM010000151.1:17314-23228 GCA_037384945.1 Deltaproteobacteria bacterium | reverse complement strand
CCTGCTGACTACTCTTTGATTTCGCTGATGAAACTGGGCCGACATGTGACGTTAGCAATGTTGCAGGGCGGTGTGCTTCTGGGAATTTTGCCAGGTCTATTGGCATATTTTCTGACCTACAAATTAACCAGCTCTCCCCGTTTTCAGGGGAAATCAAGCTGTGAATCTCCATCTAAGTAGAGAAGTTAAGAAGTTATAAAATGATTTCCCCCAAAAAGACGCTGAAGATGCTGGGGAGAAAGCCGGCCAAAGGCTGGGGACAGAACTTTCTCATTCACCAGGCAACTGCCGAGAAAATAGCTGCCGCCATTCATCCGAGTCCCAGTGATGTAGTTGTGGAAATCGGGGCGGGACTGGGGGCTCTGACTTTGCCGTTGAGCAGGAGCGGCGCACTGGTGATTGCGCTGGAGATAGATCGAGAGTTGGCAACATTTCTGGCCAAAGAGTTTGAGGAGAAAAATGGCAAGGGGGTGAAAATAGAATGTATGGATATATTGGAGCTGGATCTCATCGGTCTACATGAGCAGTTCCAGAGAAAAATAAAAATTATTGGCAACTTGCCTTACAACATAAGCAGCCCCGTTTTGTTCAAACTCATGGAAGCAGCAGATTGCCTCAAAGAGGCGGTTCTAATGCTGCAAGATGAAGTAGCTGAGAGGGTTCTTGCCCGTCCAGGCACTAAGGATTATGGAATTCTCTCAGTCATAGTCGCCTACCACTGTGAGTGCAGGAGGGTTATGCGGGTTAAACCATCCCAGTTCCATCCTCCTCCCAAAGTGGATTCCCAGGTTATAGGTCTGTCGTTTCGGGATTGCCCCCTAACGCCCAAGGTGGAACGATCCTGGCTGGTACAAACGGTGAGGGCGGCTTTTTCTCACAGGCGAAAGACCTTGAGGAATAGTTTGCTGGCGAGCAAGTTGGGCAATCTGAGCACAGATCTTATCAGTAATGCCCTGCAAAGGGCTTCAATCGAGCCGCGCCGGAGGGCGGAGAGTCTGACTCTCGAAGATTTTTTGCGCTTGGCCGAAACATTGAAAGGGACCGGACAGACAAAACTGGTTGACTGAGAAAAATGGAAATGATAACAATTATAGATTCAAGCTTGAGAGTAATCCGCTTGGATCCATTTGGTGGACCGAGACGGTGATGTGCCAGTTGATCAGGCCGACGCAAACGCGGTCGATATCACAGCCAGATCCGGAAAGTGAACAAGCCTTCTGGACAGTCGTCTTGGAGGCTTTTTGCATGCTTGGTTGCCGTGTCCAGGTTCGCTGGAATGGAAGGGAAAATCTCAGAGACACGGGGGAGGTCAGGCCATGCACCGAATATTGCTGAAAGCCAAAATCCATCGGGCCAGGATTACCGCTGCGTGTTTGGACTATGAGGGCAGTTTGACCATCGATCAAAGCCTGATGGATCAGGCTGATATAGCGGAGCACGAGCAGGTGGGGGTGTATAACCTTTCCAATGGAGAACGGTTCGACACCTATGCCATACCTGGAAGAGAGGGATCCGGGGAAATTTGCCTCAACGGCGCTGCTGCTCGCAAGGGCCAACCAGGTGACTTGCTTATAATAACCACCTACGCTCTGCTGGATGCCGAGGAAATGGCAACCCACCAGCCGAAGGTCATACTGCTAGACGAGAACAATCGATCTCGGCCGGTGGTAGCAATGACCAGTAGATGACCAGAACATGAGATTCTTTAGTTGGCTTAGATCCATAATTCGTGGCTATTTCTTGGCCGGTCTCCTCGTCGTTGTCCCGCTGGGCGTAACCTTTTTTGTAATCACAGCCATTCTCAAGCTGATCGATCGACTGCTGATCATAATTCCTCCGAAGTTTCTCCCCGACACCTATTTACCATTCAAAATTCCAGGTTTCGGACTTGTCCTTGCCATTGTTCTTATCATGGTCACCGGGATACTTGTGAAGAATTACATTGGGCGTCGGGTGGTGGACTTCGGTGAATACATTCTTTCCCGTATTCCGCTGGTGCGACCGGTATACGTGGCGGTCAAACAGGTCATCCAGGCGATGTTCGGCGACACGCCTTATGCTTTTAAACGGGCAATACTAGTTGAATATCCCCGCAGGGACGTCTGGGCTATTGCCTTCGTAACCGGAGTAACTTATAAGGAAATCGTTGAAAAGACCAACAAGAAAATGATCAACGTTTTTCTACCCACCACACCCAATCCTACCACGGGGTTCTATTTGGTGATCCCTGAAGAAGATACCATCCCGCTGGATATTAGTGTTGAAGACGCCTTCAAACTACTGATTTCCGGTGGTGTTGTGGAGCCAGGAGGAAAGATCCCCCAATCTTTATTCGGCAGGAAGCAACGCAATGTAAAGATGGAGCAGATGCCGGCGCCAAGCGGACAGTTTGAAACCTCTGCCGAGTATTCAGGGCCTGAGAGCTAAGCTCCACTATAAAAACAACTAAGTAGGCTATAAAGCAAAGGTTCAGCAGAAGGCTATGAGTCAAGACTGAAAGTTCAGATAAGGAGGCGAATTAAATGTCGACGACCCACTATCTTTTCACATCTGAGTCGGTTGCGGAAGGACACCCAGACAAGGTAGCCGACAAAATTTCTGATGGAGTTCTGGACGCCATCATGGCCGAGGATAAGCAGTGCCGTGTGGCTTGCGAGACACTGGTGACCACAGGGGTGGCCATAATTGCCGGCGAAATTACCACAACCTGTTGGGCGGACATGCCGCAGATCGTCAGGGACACAATCAAGGAGATCGGTTACAACAACTCCGGCATGGGATTTGATTGGGAAACCTGCGCGGTGTTGACTTCCATTGACAAACAATCGCCGGACATCTCCCAGGGAGTAACTGCAGGTGAGGGTCTTTTTGAAGAGCAGGGTGCTGGAGACCAGGGGATCATGTTTGGCTATGCCTGCAGCGAGACCCCGGTTCTTATGCCCATGCCTATCTACTATGCCCACCGGGTGACCCGAAGGCTGGCGGAGGCTCGTAAAAGCGGTGTTTTGGATTTCCTGCGCCCGGACGGTAAGGCGCAGGTGACAGTGGAATACGAAAATGGCACGCCCCGGCGAATTCACACCGTGGTTGTAGCGGCTCAACATGTCCCCCAAGTAAAGTACGATACCCTCCGGGAAGGGATACTTGAGGAGGTGATCCGCAAGGCCATACCAGAGGCTATGCTTGATAATCAAACCAAATACTTTATCAATGCCACAGGACGGTTTGTAATCGGTGGTCCCATGGGTGACTGTGGTCTCACCGGCCGTAAGATAATCGTGGATACTTACGGTGGCCAGGGGAGCCATGGCGGTGGCTGTTTTTCCGGGAAGGATCCTTCCAAAGTGGATCGCAGCGGCTCATACATGGCCCGTTACGTAGCCAAGAATATTGTTGCCGCCGGACTGGCCGAGAGGTGCGAGATCCAGGTTGCTTACTGCATTGGTGTTGCTGAGCCCGTGAGTCTGATGGTCGACACTTTCGGTACCGGCAAGATTCCTGAGGAGAGAATTGCGGAAATAGTGCGGGATACTTTCAGCTTCAAGCCGGCTGAAATGATCAAACATCTGCGATTGCTGCGACCCATCTACAAGAAGACCGCCTGTTATGGGCACTTTGGCCGCAATGATCCTGATTTTACCTGGGAGCACACCGATAAGGTGGATGACCTTAGGGAGAAGGCGGGGAGCTAGTTCAGCTTGCAGCTGGCAACTGGCAGCCGGCAGCGATTCATATTGAAGAACACTAAATATATGGGAAGAAATCCATAGGTAAGGAGGGCGTGGTTTCTATGGAGTATGATGTAAAGGATCTTTTGCTGGCGGAAAAGGGTGGAAACCGAGTGGAATGGGCAGCTCAGGGTATGCCTGTGCTCAATGCCATTCAGAGCCGCTTTTCAGGTGAAAAGCCCCTGAAGGGTGTACGGCTTGCCGCGTGCCTGCACGTTACCACTGAGACGGCCGTGCTAATGCAAACCCTCAAGGCTGGTGGGGCAGAGGTGCACCTCTGTGCATCCAACCCACTGAGCACCCAGGATGATGTTGCCGCTTTTCTGGTTGCCAAGGAAAATATTCCAGTGTTCTCCATCAAGGGTGAAGACAGGGATACTTACTACCGCCACATCAATCAGGCCCTTGAAGTAAAACCTCACATCACCATGGATGACGGGGCGGATCTGGTGAGCACAATCCATGCAGAAAAGCGAGAATTTCTGGAAGATATCCTCGCGGGGACAGAGGAAACCACCACCGGGGTCATTCGGCTCAAAAGCATGGCAGCTGACGGAGTTTTGGCCTATCCGATTATTGCGGTAAACGACGCCAACACCAAGCACCTTTTCGACAATCGCTATGGTACGGGTCAGAGTACGGTGGATGGGATAATTCGGGCCACTAATCGCTTGCTTGCCGGCACTACTTTCGTGGTGGCGGGCTACGGTTGGTGCGGCCGTGGAGTAGCCATGAGAGCCAGCGGCATGGGGGCTAAAGTAATCGTTACCGAGATTGATCCCTTGCGTGCTCTGGAGGCGGTAATGGATGGCTATCAGGTTATGCCCATGCTGAAGGCTGCCAAAGCGGGGGACTTTTTCTGCACGGTGACCGGGGACATTAAGGTTCTTCGTAAGGAGCATTTTGCCGTAATGAAAGACGGCGTGGTAATCTGCAATTCAGGCCATTTCAATGTTGAAATCGACCTGGAATCCCTGGCTGAGATGAGTAGAGGAAAACGACAGATCAGGGAAAGCGTTGAGGAATATCGGCTGTCGAATGGTAAGCGGATAAATGTATTGGGGGAAGGACGTTTGGTGAATCTAGCCGCCGCCGAGGGACATCCTCCCAGCGTGATGGACATGAGTTTTGCCAACCAGGCACTGGCGGCTGAGTATGTGTCGAAAAAAGGGGCTACCTTGGAGAAGAAAGTCTACGGTGTGCCGGAGGAGATCGATTCGGAGATTGGCAGGCTCAAGCTCGAAGCTATGGGAGTCGAAATTGACTTACTTCTCCCAGAGCAGGAAAAGTATCTGGGCTCGTGGGATATGGGAACTTAACGCGTGGGGCATGGAGCATGGAGTAGATTGCGAATTGCGAAGTTCATCTTACAATAAATGACAGGGTAGGCGAATCTGGGAACCCCCCCGAAGGGTGGAACTGAGCGGAGCGAAGCGGGAGTGAGGAAATGACGCGGAGCTCGGAGGGTTTCCAGCTGATCAATGAGGTGACGTTTTGCGATCTGCCAAGAATAATGAGTTGAACGTTAGGGCGACATTGGTACACGTGTTCCTTTTGTCTCTGGCCTTGTTACTTGCTGCAGCATGTGCACCGTCGACGGTGGCCCCACCGGTTGCTGAACAAGAAGAAGTTCTTAGGGTAGTCGATCCTAGTTCGGTGCCGCTGGAAAGAGATGACCTGGCCCGAAATCTATTGGAAGATGCAGTTAATAATAGCCTGACCTACTACGAGCGGCTTCCCGAGGAGACAACCTTCAGCTTTGGTGCCGAGGAAGTTCAAGTGGACCGTATCAAGAGGTCTTTGCAGACATTCCTTTTTTTCCTAAGAGAAACGACTTCCTGGACCGAGCTGGCAGAGAGGGTTAGAGAAAACTTTGTTATTTATCGGTCCGTCGGCCGCAATGCGGAGGAGGAGGTTCTTTTTACTGGGTACTTCGAGCCCACCATCCAGGGCAGTCTTACTCCGGACGAACACTTCCGTTATCCCATTTATGGTGTTCCCGATGATCTGCTCAATATTGATTTGGGACTCTTTAGAGACGAGTATCGGGGGGTAAAGCTGGTTGGACGCTCAGAGGGAAATCGGGTGGTTCCTTACTACGACAGAGAAGAAATAGATCTCGACGATAAGTTGGCCGGTAAAGGTTATGAGCTAGCCTGGGTGGCTGATCCAGTGGAACTTTTTTT
>JARRNM010000151.1:0-17290 GCA_037384945.1 Deltaproteobacteria bacterium | reverse complement strand
CGCATACGCTTACTGAATGGAGATTTTATCCGACTAGGATATGCGGCCAAGAATGGCTGGCCATGGCGGCCTATCGGTAGACTGATGATCGACGAAGGGCTTATACCAAAAGAGGCCATGTCCATGCAGGCCATTCGCCGCTATCTGAAGCAAAATCCAGAGAAAATGTCTGATATTTTTTCTTACGATCCGAGCTATGTATTTTTTCAAATCGAAGAGGGAGGTCCTTTCGGCAACATAGCAGTACCACTCACGCCCGGACGATCAATCGCCACCGATTCTACTATCTTTCCCAAAGGAGCTCTCGCCTTTATTGAATGCCAAAAACCCGTTTTTGCCAAGGATGGCGTTATTCTAGGATGGGTTCCCTTTGGCCGTTATGTGCTTAATCAGGATACGGGGGGCGCTATACGTGGACCAGGACGGGTGGATCTGTTCTGGGGCAACGGCCCTTTCAGTCGCATTGCCGCTGGCCATCTCAAACACCCCGGTGCTCTGTATTTCTTGCTCCTCAAGGAGCAAGATAGCATAGCGCAAAAAAGCAACTAGGCGCTATGCAGCAGGCACTAAGCACTATCGTGCCTTACGGTAGATTTGTTGCCTAGCCTTTAGTTCCCAGTGCACTTCTTCCGGTTGCCCGCTGCAAGATTTAATTTCTACTCTTCTTCCCCCTGATCAGTTGCAAATTTATCCGCCTCAACAACAGTCTGGATCATGAACTGGTTTATTACCCTTATCTCGTCGAATATGCTTGAAAGTTCCAGGAGTTTATCTAATTCTCTTTCTTTTATCACTGAAAGCCATTCTTTCTGTATAAGACGAAAACGGTCTATCAGGGCTGCCTCTCGTTGCTTGAGTTCGAATAAAAACTGCTCTGGTGATTGCATCTCTTGAAACCTTGATTCTAGGGTTAAATAGGTCTCCCGGTAATTACGGGCAAGTGTCTTGAGATGCTCGGCAAATGGAGGAAGATCATTCATAAAAAGCACTCCTGTCTGGTTATCTCCGGCTGCAGAGCGCAGCCGGGTAGATTGTAAATGGTCTGTGATCGGCGGCCAACTAGTTTTTCCCCTTGAATTTCTCGCTTCGTAGTGCCATAATCAACGAAGTTTTATAGATAATATCATTTTTTTCTTTCCGGGTATGTTTGCCCTAAACCGTGGTTGTCGGACGCGATTTCAGTTTTCTTCTATCATTTACCCGTGGCTCTTTTGGACAGTGCCGGTAACTTAAAAGTGGGCGGCTGTTTGCGATCAGCTTTGCTCAAAATGGGGCAGTGGACGGATTAACCTCCGCCGGCCCGGCAACTGGTAAAATATGGCAAATATGACCCTTTGACTGAACTGCGAGCGAGTTTATTCAAATACCTTATACGGGGTAGGCCCCTGGAGGTCAACAGAGCCAATGGAGAAAATGGTAAACATAGTTGTTTCAGAGCGGATCAAGGTACCCTCCGCACCTCTGCCTCCGATGCTTAAAAAGAAGCTCACCGAAAGGCTTGTTTTTGTCAATCCCGAATATGAGTTTCGCCAGAGTCGCGGGGAATGGCTAGGTAGCATACCTCCCCAGATTCACTGTCTGTATGAACAAAGACGAAGTTATTTCATACCAAGAGGTTTTCTCAAACAATTGCTGGATCTCTGCCAGAATTTTGGTGTCAACTACAGACTGATCGACCGGCAACGCGAGCTTGAACCGGTTGAGTTCCAATTCCACGGCGTGCTGAAAGATTATCAGGAACTGGCCTATGAGGAAATGATAGCTAGAGATCACGGTACCTTGGTTGGTGGTGCCAAAAGCGGGAAGACGGTCATCGCCCTCTATCTTATATCCCAGCGTCAACAACCCACAATGATTGTGGTGCCCAATGTTGCTCTGCTGGGACACTGGAAGGAAAAGCTTGTTCGTTTTCTCAAGGTGTCACCGGAGGAAGTGGGTATTATAGGCGAGGGCAAGTTTGAGGTGGGTTCTCGGGTCTCGGTGGCACATGTGAGCGCTCTTTACCGCCGAGTGCGTGAGGTGCGTGATAAAGTTGGGCATCTGGTAGTAGATGAGTGCCATCGTACGCCTTCACGGACATTCACCCAAGTGGTAAGTCATTTTGACTGCCGTTTTTTATTAGGGTTATCTTCTACCAATCAACGGCGAGATCGACTCACACGTCTCATCTACTATTATGTGGGTGACATTCTTCATCAGATCGATGCTCGCAAAGCAACAGAGATAAGAGCAATATTCCAGGCTGATGTAGTGGTTCGCCAAACCGACTTCGAGTATCCTTACGAAAGCAGTGATGACTATCCTGCCATGCTTGAGGCCCTGGCCAGGGACCAGGAGCGCAATCGGCTGATCGCAGATGACGTCTCCCGAGAAATAAACGAAGGCGCTGGTGCCCCGCTGCTGGTTTTGACCCAAGATGAGGACCAGGACAACACCTTGCGGAATATGCTGGACAGGGACGGGGTCTCGAGCGTATCACTGGACCCTGACCTTGTTGCTAAAGGTCAAAAAGGGTTAGACCAACACCTAAAGAGCAACAAAGTTCAGGTGGTGTTAGCCAACCGTCAATTATTTCAGAAGATGATTTCTGCAACGAAATTCGAAGCTCTCTTTCTTACTACTCCCGTCAATTTTAGAGGCAGAACAATAGGTTGGTTAAAGGGGATGTTGAGACGCGACGACGGTCAGCAGTTGATAAAATTATACGATTATGTGGACAGTAAGATAAGTATCCTTGATAATTTCTTCCGCATGCGCAGTTACGCTTATGGGCTGCGGCTACCAAGATCTGTTCCCCCGAAGTAACCCTTCCACCGAATCTATGGCATGGATACGATAATGTTCCTGCTCGGCTGTCAGCTAGCCAGCAACTAGCAGCAGGCAGCTGGCAATTTATCATTTCTTCGCGCTCGCTTTGCTCCGCTCAGGCCCGCAAGCGGGTCCCTAGTGACACATTTTTCATTCAGCATTTATCACTTTCGTGAGATACTCCCAAAGGAAGGCTGTGAGAGCTAATTCTAGACTTGCAGAATGGGAAATGAGCAAGGTGCCATGAGCAATGATAAATAAAGCGATGGGCCCAACACTTTGCTGCCATAGTGAGGAGAATAGGTGAGTAGGTTAAGAGTCGCTCTTGGTGAACAATTAAAAGACTGTTCCCAAGTAGTTACCCTCGGCGTACGCTCCCAGATCGGAGATTACACAGAGAAGGAACTAGAACTGCTCCGCGCTGCGGACACCATTTTTTACCCAACAGCTAGATTTGTAGATCTCTTCGCTACTCTTGGAAAGTTAACCTTCCCCAGCGTTAACTGCTATCGTTTGCAGGGGGAGAGGCTGAAACAAGTAGCCCTGCTTCGCATGCTAAACGTTCCTTATCCCCGTACACGTGTTTATTACGGTTGCAGGCAAAAGCAAAAGATTCCTGAGGACTTTACATTTCCACTCATTGCAAAAAAAGCCCTGGGTTCAGCGGCTGGCCGGGACGTTTACTTTATAAGAGACAGCAATAAATTGGAGTGGTACAAGAACAAGTTCAATCCGGCTTACATTCAAGAGCACGTTTTAGCGGAGGTGGAATTGCGGGTGGTTGTTATCAACTACGAAAAGGTGTTCGGCTCTTACCGCAGGATCGCTGGGGGCGACCCTAGGGGAGACCTGGACCATGTCGGCGCATGGCAGACAAAAGACATGCCCGGTGAGGCGATTGATCTGGGGAAACACATTGCGCGACAAGGAGGTCTTTCCGAGGTGACAGTGGAGATGATCTTCAACGGTAGTCAATTCCTGGTTGTGGAACTCAACTTTGACCATGATGGACTTGGGGCTCTTGACTGGAGGCAGGAACGGCTCAAGGCGGTCATGGAAATGATTGAGCAAGGGGAATGCCGGAGTGGTGAAACTGGTAGACGCGCTGGACTCAAAATCCAGTGGGCCTTGTGCCCGTGGGAGTTCGACTCTCCCCTCCGGCACCACGTGCTTGCAAGGGGTTAGCGGGATCGCCGCTGACCCCAAAGTCTTTAGCTGTTTGACTATTTTTTGTCTCCTACATACCATCCTCGTGTTTTTCGGCGGATCATTGCTCAAGTGAAGACGTAGATTTTTTGTCTGACACACTTCTAGCTCTCCGGACCCCCAGTATGGCTGATCCAAGGTAGTCTTGAGATAGGAGGCTGGTACATGCCAGGGAAATACCCAATAGTCTCTGGGGAAAAAATTTCTAATTCACAGAGTCTAGAGACCAGGCCAAGGAATTTGGTCGAAGTATCTCCGTTCCCCAAGGCAGCAGAGGGAGCGTAAGCGGCAGGAATGGCACAGCCCTCAAGAGTTGTTGCGCCAAAGTTTAAGTTGTTGAAAAACATTAGGCAGGGGACAGGATTGTGATCCTAAAAGGCGTCCACGACATCAGTCTAAAGTGGAAGCTGTTGATTCCCTTTCTTTTTCTTTCCTTTGTAGGAACCACCTCACTCATTCTTTTGGGTTTGAATAGCCAAAAAAGACTAATCGAGTCCCAGGAAAAGAACAAGCTACATGATTATTACCGGGCCTTCTCCGATGAGATTGAGGATCGCCAGCGGTCGGCACTGAGTCTGGCCTATCTGGTCGCCAAGTCGCCGACAGTGCAAGAGGCCTTTGCCAGGAGAGATACTAAAGCACTCGTTGAGCTGTTATCACCCTCTTACGAGGTTCTGCAAGATAAGTTCGATGTAAAACAGTTTCACTTTCACACCAAACCAGCCACCTCTTTTCTGCGGTTGCATCGGATCTATCAATCCGGCGAGGCGATGGCATCCTTTCGTCACACAATTACTAAGGTGGAGGAGACAGGCAAAGGAATTGCCGGGTTGGAGCGAGGTTCCACGGGATTCGGTGTTCGAGGTGTGGTCCCGGTCTTCTATCAAAATGAGTTTATCGGAACCTTTGAGATCGGCTACTCAATAGAGCGTCCTTTTCTGGATTCCCTCAAACGTCGCTACGACATGGATCTTGCCCTGCTCATTAAACTCCATGGGACCACTGGTTTTTATACACTCGCGGCCTCCTCGGAAAGCCTACCGATAGCGAGCGATGAGATCAGTGATAGAGTATTTCAAACTCAGAATCCGCAAATATTGATTAGTCCGCCCGATGCTCCTGGCCTGGCTCTATTTCTAGGGCCACTGAAGGATTTTGCCGGAAAGAGCATCGGGGTAGTGGAGATCAGCCTTGACAGATCTGCCACTTTGGTCAAGTTGGCTGAGAACAAGATTCAGATGTTTGCTGTCATGGCGGCAGCTCTGCTGTTCTCTTCCATTATTATTATTTGGGTGGTGACTCTCTTTCTTCGTCCTGTTCGAGAAATTGTTGCGGCTGCGCGGGAGATAGCTGCCGGCGAAAGGATCCGGAGAATTATTGTACCAGCGCGGGATGAGATCGGCATCTTGGCCGATTCTCTCAATGAGATGCTCGAATCTCTCAACGCGGCCAGACGAGAGGTTCAAGAATATTGCAACACCTTGGAAGAAAGAGTAAAGGCACGAACAAACGACCTGGTGGAAGAGAAGGAGAAGTATGAGACACTGGTGGAAAATGCTCCTCTAGTTGTCTATCGAATTGAACCGGATGGGACTACCGTTTATGTTAATAAGGTCGTGGAGGAAATCCTAGGATACCCACCTACAGAAGTAATAGCAGACAGAGAATTCTGGACCAGGATTGCACATCCGGGGGATCAACAGCACGTTGCCAGACAGCTCAGGGCCAGTCTCGCAGAGGGCAGGGAGTTTTTGCTTGAGTACCGAGGCAATCACAAGGACGGCCATGAGGTATTTCTGCTTAACCATGCCATACCATTGACTGACGGGGAGGGCAGGGTGCAGGCGGTGGATGGTATTGTCGTAGACGTGAGTGAAAGGCAGCGACTACAAGAGCAGATCATTCAAACCGAAGAGCTTAAAACCCTTAGCAATGTCTCTGCCAGGCTGGCACACGAAATCCGCAATCCTCTCACCTCGGCGGGGGGGTTCGCCCGCAGGTTGCTTCAGGAGATGGACGAGGACAATCCTCATAGGAAGAAGGTTGAGATTATAGTTCATGAGGTCCAGAGGCTGGAACAAATCCTCAAGATGATTCTGTCCTACATTCGGCCGGTTTTGCTGGAATTTTCCGAGGTGGACTTGAATGTGCTTTTGCAGGAAGCCATAAAGGAGTCCGCGGAAAAGTTTGAAAGTCGCGGGATCGAAGTTGAGGCAGAATTGGATGCAAGGCTTCCTTTCATTCTTGCAGACCCCAGCCAGATGCGTCGCGCCTTGGAAACAATTTTGCGCCAGGCCTGTAAGCACATGGCGGAAAGATCTCGCCTAAGGGTTGCCACCATTAGAAACGGTAAAGCGGTGGTTCAACTCTCCTATCCCGGGCTCCATCTGGCAGACGATGATATGGAGCACTTTTTCTATCCCTTTTTACCCGGGGAACTAGGCGAAGCTGACCTGGAATTGCCGATGACCAAAGTGGTGATTCATAAACATGGGGGGATAATTAACGTTAGCCGAGATGATGATAATCAGGTGATGATTGCCATCACCTTTACTCCTGTTGGGCAAGGGAGAAAAAACAGCTGATGGGGGACAGGAGGCAGCCCTTCGCCTTCGCTCAGGACAAGCATGGAGCAAAGGGTCGCTCAACTTTGCCCGCACTGCACTCCACCCCCCGGGCCGGAGGCTCAGCCTAGCAGGGCAATCGGTATCTGCGACGGGAGCTTTCTGTTTTGGCCTCACGCCCGCCACTAGGTCGTGAACTGTAAAATGAAAATGTTAGAAGGCAATAAAGGATCTGGCTTCGGCCAGGGGGAACTGACCAAGCTTCAGAAGGATGGGATCGCAGCTAGGCTGGCTAACAATCCCGTAGTGAAATTCATGTCCATCGGACTAAGCGGGGTAGCTAGTGGCGAGGCCAGGCTCATTTTGAAACACCGGGAAGAATTGCGCAACTCCATGGGGTTGTTACAGGGCGGTGTTTTGGGGGTGCTGGCGGATGTGGCTGGTGGTGTTTCCCTTTACTCCGTACTGTCTGATCCCCTGAAGGTGGCGATTCCGACAGTGGAGTTCAAACTGAACTTTTTGAGGCCAGCCAAGGGGGGAGACCTTGTGGCCCGAGGCAGAGTAGTGCATAGGGGACGGCAAATCGCGGTCTGCCAAGTGGAGATTTCTTCAGAAGATGGGGTGTTGCTGGCCACAGGGATTCTTACCTACATGATTAAACACCTTAATGAGGAAAAGGGCAAAGAGCCTGGAGTATAGCGAAAGGCATGGAGAAAGCAGTCAGGAGCCAGAATACAGAATTCAGGAGAAAAACGAAAAGAAAAAAGCACTATTGCCATTAACCGTTACTGGCTACTGTCTACTGGATTCTCTATACCATTTACCATTCACTGTTAGCATTAGTGGGAGAGACATTTAATGAAGCAGATTATCCTGGGCACGGCTGGACACATTGACCATGGGAAGACGACTCTGATCAAAGCCCTCTCTGGCATCGACACCGATCGCCTCAAGGAAGAAAAGGAGAGAGGTATAACCATCGAGCTAGGCTTTGCCCATCTTACACTTCCCAATGGTCAGGAGCTTGGTATTGTTGATGTGCCAGGTCATGAAAAATTCGTGCGACACATGGTGGCAGGGGCAACAGGAATAGATATAGTGGCTCTAGTTATAGCGGCTGACGAGGGGGTTATGCCCCAGACCAGAGAACACCTGGAGATATGCGAACTTCTCAGAGTTAAACAGGGGCTGGTGGTTCTGACCAAGACCGATCTGGTAGAAGATGATGATTGGTTGGATTTGGTCCAGGAAGACATCCGTGATTTCTTGCAAGGAACTTTTCTTGCTGCCGCGCCGATAATTCCGGTCTCAGCTGCAACCGGCGAGGGTCTTGAGCAGTTGTTAGAAAGGTTGCAGATATTGAGTGAATCAGTGGAGGCCCGTCCGGTCAGTGGAGACTTCCGGTTGGCAGTGGACCGAGTTTTCACCATGAAAGGATTTGGCACGGTAGTGACCGGTACCGCTATCTCCGGCAAAACTGAGACAGGGGACACCCTGGTGGTGTATCCTCAGATGCTCAAAACTAAGGTACGTGGGATTCAAGTGCACAATCGTGAGGTAAAAGAAGCTGTCAGTGGCCAGCGCACAGCCATCAATCTGCAAGGGCTAGAAAAGGCAGCTCTCGAACGAGGCAATCTTCTGGCAACTCCAGAAAGTCTGTTTTCCTCATATATGGTTGACGTGCGATTACAGCACTTGGAGAACGTTTCCCGAGTTTTGAAAAATAGGGCTAAGGTCCGCTTCCACGCCGGAACCGGTGAGATAATCGGCACCTTGATACTTCTGGACACCGATGAGTTGAGGCCCGGGGCCAGCGGTTATGCCCAGGTGAGGTTAGATAAGCAGGTGGCCGTCCGCTATGGAGATCGTTTTGTTCTGCGAAGCTATTCACCCATGCACACCATCGGTGGTGGCCAGATATTGCACCCCATCCCGAAAAAGCGTAGGAGAATGGTCGGCGAGACCCTAGAAGCTCTAGCTATATTAGAGAGAGGAGAACCCGACAAGATGGTAGAACTCTTCCTCAAAGAAGCGGGATTTGGAGGGATTAGCGAAAGGCCTTTAAGTATACTGGCCAATATCACCCCCAAGGAACTCCGTAATCTGCTCCGGGACCTGATGAGCCGAGGCGAGGTGATCCAGTTTGATCGGGAAACTCCCAGATTCGTCCACCAGGAAGCTCTTATGAAGCTCAGGCAACTACTGTTGGACCACCTGGGTGATTTCCACCGCAAAGAGCCCTTACGGGCAGGGATAAACAAGGAGGAGTTGTTCGGACGCTTGCCCCGGGGAGCTGACGGCAAGCTGTGCAACGAACTCATTCAGCGATTGACTCGCCAAGGGGAGATCATTCAAGAAAGAGATCTGGTGCGACTCTCCTCTCATCAAATAGCTCTTGCGGGAAAGCAGGATGAGGTGCGTGAGCAGATAGAGACAATTTATCAGGAGGCGGGTTTGCAACCGCCATTCTTCAGAGAGGTAGCTCACTCGCTTGGAGTCCCAGATGGTGAGGCCCGACAAATCCTTGCTTGGATGGTGGAACAGGGGTTACTGGTCAAAGTGAAAGAGGACATGTATTTCCACCACGGAGCCCTTGATGAGCTCAAGCAGAACCTGCTGAATTTATTTGAACAGCAGGAAGAATTAACGACTCCGCAGTTTAAAGAGCTCACCCAGACCAGTCGCAAATACACCATTCCACTTCTCGAGTTTTTGGATGCTACTCGCTTTACCATAAGAGTGGGAGATGTCCGCCGTTTGAGGCAGAAAAAGTAGACCGCTCAGAGGTCCACCCCCCAACAACTAGGCACTACGCCCAAAGGACTAGACCTTTAGCACTAGGCACTAAAAAATATTGTTTTAGTATCTAATAATATTAGAATAATAGACTTGCTTCTAGAAATAACTTTAAATTGTTTTCCTGAAAATGTGAGGCATAAACTTGGCACTTGGAGCCTGAACGATCAGCCGTAGACAAATGCGTTTGCGTGGTGCTTAGTGCCTAGTGCTCGGTGCCTAGTGGCCCCTTGGTGACCTCGAGGGTGTCGATTATTTCGTTTATGTCTCTTAGTCCCTCCTTGCGGAGATAATCCTCCAACCCCGAGATAATTTCCAGAGTAACTTGTGGATTGACGAAATTGGCAGTGCCAACCTGGATGGCCTTGGCCCCGACGATCAGGAATTCAAGGGCATCTTCCACAGAGACTATTCCTCCGAGCCCGATAACCGGCACCTTGCTTGTCTGAATTACTTGCCACACCATTCTCAGAGCTATGGGTTTGATAGCCGGCCCGGAGAGTCCCCCAACCACGTTGGCCAGTCGAGGCCGCCGTGTTTGCGGATCAACCGCCATGCCGGCAACTGTATTGATCAGGGAGAGAATGTCGGTGCCTCCATCCACGGCTGCCCTGGCGGGAACAGTTATGTCGGTTACGTTCGGGGTAAGTTTGGTAATCACTGGTAGGTTGGTTCTTGATCTGACTGCGGATACCACCTGGAATACCATCTGAGGGTCCGAGCCAAATGCCATTCCCCCCGCTTTGACATTTGGGCAGGAAATGTTGATCTCCAGTGCGTCTATCCCCTCATGACCAGCGAGTCCAGCTGCCAACTCCCCATACTCTTCCACGGTATTGCCGAATAGATTAACTATCACAGGTACTTGCAACGGTCTGAGCCAGGGAAGTTTCTCTTCCAAAAGATTGCCGGCTCGGGGCCTCAACGAGATTCCCTTTACCACCACCGCACCTAAACGTTCGGGCGGCACCAGGGCAGCGTATTCCTGTCCATAGCCAAAGGTGCCGGAGGCTACCATTACCGGGTTTTTCAACCTCAGCGGCCCGAGCTTGACTGCCAGGTTTATTGGGCTATCATCGGCCATTAGATCAAACTCACACTAATGAAATCATCGACTCCCAGGATAAAGGAGAGAGGAGTGAAAGATTATAAGACCCTGCAATGTTAAGGTTTTTGTCATTATCTTCATATTTATAGCCTTTGTAGCTCTTGTAGCATTTGGATTCTCATTTACCATGGACGGTTACTTCACACTGATTAGCTTAAAGGGCTGCTGGCTGGAATTTGCAGCTGCATGTTGAGCGGATTAATCCCAGATTATTTCCTTTCCGTCAAACACCGGACCATCCTGGCACACATTTGCATAGGGAAAGCCGATGGCATCTTGTAGCGGACGACACCTGAGGGAACAGCTCAGACAAGCCCCCACACCACAGCCCATCAAGGCCTCCATGGAGAGTTGAGAGGAAATCCCCAACCGTAGAGCCATCTCTGCTACTGACCGTTGCATTGGGTAAGGACCGCACGAATAAATAACCTTGGGTAAAACGTCCTGCTGGTTCAACCACTGTTCAAGGTGACCAGTGAGCAACCCCTTTCTCCCCTCGCTGCCGTCCTCGGTGACCAATTGCACTGCAAAACCAAGCTCCTTGAAATGTTGAACACAGACAAGATCGCTAGAGGTTTTACCGCCGAACCATAAGACGAAGGGACCCTTGTAACCAGACATGGTAAGGGTTTCTGCCAGATAGGGTAAGGGGGCAATGCCTATACCTCCAGCAACCATTAGCACAAATCCCTCGCCGTCGGGCAAACGGAAGCCCCGACCCAGTGGGCCTAGGAGATTCAAGGAATCACCCGGTTGCATTGTGGTGAGGAGTCGAGTGCCCTTACCAACTACTTTGTAGAGTATCTCGAAAGAGCCGGGGGGATCGTTGGGATATAACCGATGTACAGCAAAAGGACGTCGCAGTAAGGGGTCGAAGGTTTGTCTCACCCTCACCATGAGGAACTGCCCCGGTTGAACCCTTGCTGCGATGTCAGGGCACACCAATCCCAGGTGGTAGAGTTCATGGCTGAGGGGCCTGTTAAAAAGTATTTTAGCATTGCGCAATAACATAAAATCATTACAAAAATATTATAAAGTTAATTGCAATTCTTAATTTATTTTTCGGCAAAGCCGCCAGAAACATCCCTGCAATTACCACAAAGAACACAAAGAAAAAAGCTAAAATCTACTCCTGCAACCAGTGGGAGTGGACCATCAGATGTCCTGTCTTTCTTGGTGCACTTTGTGATCTCAGTGGTTTCGTCTATCCTTTGAATGCTAACCGTCTTTGATCCCTATGGTAACAGCAAAACGGCCTGTCTTGCCCTCACCGCGGTATGAATAAAAGACCTCAGGGTGACACTTGGTGCAAAGGCCAGCGACCTCAATGTTTTCTCTCATCACCCCCGATTCTATGAGTTGGCGCTGGGTGATTGCCCAGAAATCGAAGTAATTCTCTCGCACCTGATATCGAGAAAATTCAGGTGGGAGTTCTTGTTTCCAATTACGAAACTCCGAACAGCATGGGCCTAGGGAAGGTCCAACCCCGACGATGATATCACGGGGGTTACAGTTGTACTGTGTCCCCATGAGTTGAACGGCTTTCCCTGCAATATTATTGACGCTCCCACGCCAGCCTGCGTGGATTATGCCTGCCGCCTTTCTTTTTGGATCGTAAAACAGGATTGCTTGGCAGTCTGCTACCTTGATCATCATCAACAGTCCCGGCAGCTGGGTAAAAAAACCATCTTTTCCGTGGAGGGGATAATCCACTAGCCGGTCCTGGCGCGGATACTTACGCAGTACCACAAGATTGATACTGTGGCTTTGTCTGGCATAGATAAGGGAAGAACGGCCAGTTGCGTTTCTTATTCGGTGAAGATTTTCTCGCACTCTCCGGGACTCGTCCCCAGTATCATAGCTCACATTGAGACTGGCAAAGGGTGGCAGGCTGGTCCCCCCCAGACGAGTGAAAACAATGTGCT
The DNA here is from genome assembly GCA_037384945.1 of Deltaproteobacteria bacterium. Classification (GTDB taxonomy): domain Bacteria; phylum Desulfobacterota; class Syntrophobacteria; order BM002; family BM002; genus BM002. Next base: position 4,883 of record JARRNM010000151.1, on the reverse strand, counting down.
CCAATTCGGCAAATCGGCTGAGAAGATGAAATCTGTAAAAGGGAATGGAGTTTTCTGTAAAGGGTTGTAAGGTTTCTGAGACTGGAAGCTTAGGGTTGTCTGATGTGACCATGGAGCTAAATTTCCATTTCCAAACCCTCCCGGGCCAGGACGATTTCTAGGTTGGAGTTGCCCTTTATTGTTTCATAGTAACGGATGGTCTTGTCGAAAATCTCTTGAAGTTTCTCATCACTGTAAGAGGGTTCGTGGTGGAAGAGAATTAACCGTCTGATCTTCGCTTTCAAGGCGAGGTCAACTCCCACCATGGAAGAACTGTGGCCCCAACCCTCTTTTTCCATGGCGTCCTCAAGGGTGAACTGGGCATCAAAGACTAGAGCTTCGCTGTCAGAATAAAAATCAATGTATTGCTCTAACGCCTTGGGACGTAGACCCTTGTATTCGCCATCAGTGGCGTAAACAAAGGCTCGCCCGTTTTGCTCAATCTTATAACAGTAGGAGCCGCCCGGATGTCGAAGAGGGATGCTGCTGACCGTAAATTCTCCAATGTTTACCTTGGCTCCTTCTCCCAGTTGGATAAATTGAAGATCGGCAGACATGGTTTCCAGACTCACAGGAAAATGGTCCGGGTGATGCTGGTCCTGAAAACGTTCCTTAATACGGGCGTGGCGACCGTAAATAATGATCTGGTTACCAGGGGCATAGGCAGGAGTAAAAAAAGGAAAACCCATAATGTGGTCCCAGTGAGTGTGGCTGACTAGGAGATGAATTATCCCCTGCCCCTGCCCACAAGGTCCTTGCATTAGGTCGATACCGAGCTGACGAATGCCTGAGCCGGCGTCGAGGATGATCTCAGTATTGTCGCCCTGAACTTCCACGCAAGAGGTGTTGCCGCCCGTGGTAGTTCGTTGGTGATGTGGGAGGGATTTGACGTACTCCTTTACCGATTGGGCATCATCTAGGTCTATGCCGGCAGCACTGCGCAGAGCCTGTGTTATTTTACTTTCAATCTCTGATGGAGGGATGGGTGCAGGTAGCGATCCTCGCACACCCCAGAATTTAACTTTCATATGAACCCCATTATAACCTTTTAATACTGCTGATCTTTTACCCTCCGGCTCTTAAATTACCGTAGTCTATCATAAAAATTTTTGTCGAATCAATTCAAAAAACGGACAGTTCTGCTAAGCCAGCCAGGGACTGAACATGCAATTCGTGTTCCATGAGACTGTCTTTTGGCATTCAAGGCGGGCATTGTCAAGAAGTGTCGGGTTGTCAATCAAATAAAAGCAGGCAGGATTCACGGGTCATGGAAAACATTGCCTTCTGCACAAGGCCATGTTCCCGCTTTGCGGGGGTCGGTTTTCAAAACCTTTGCCGGAGCAAGAGGCTTAAAGGATGAGGCCCAAAGCATAAGGCATGGAGCATGGATAAAAGCGAGATGGGAGGTCGGGCGAGACGGGCGAGACGGGGAAAAGATGAGGCGGGCACGGAGACTCGCCCTTCGCCGTCATTGGGTCACTACGCTGCGCTGTCATTTATCGTAAGAGGTAGAAGTCAAAGGTCGGAGGTCAGATGGTTAAAGTACTGAATCTCGAACAGCAGAATAAGGAACCGCAGTAATGATGAAGTGATCACTTTGATATTCGAAATTCCTTGTTCGACATTCTGCGGTTCAAAGAGGTGCCAGCTGAGATGAATCAATTTTGGTTGCTTTGTCTCTGAGGTCTAGATTCTGACTCCTGAATTCTTAAATAATTTGGTGCCTGGTGCTTAGTTCCTCGTGTCTAGTTAAAACAGCTGCCTGCTGCTGGCTAACACAGGCCAGAAGCCTCGATCCGTCCCATCGGGGGTGGTCCGCCGGGTCTTGGGGGCAAGGTTGTCTTATTTCTGTCGGCGCAAAAACAGTTTGAGCAACTCTTCTTGGAGGACGTTTCTTTCATCAGGTTCGACAGATTCAGCAGGAACCGCTGGCTTGTCTCCGGAGGATTTGGCGAACTCTTTTCTGGCTCTTGCCAGAACGGTATCCTTGCGACCAAATACCGCCTGGAGATCTTCATCAATCTTTTTCTGCTCCTTGGCCTGGGTCTCCCTGAGGCTTTCGGTCGCTCTCAAGGATTCATAAGAGGAAGGGCGAATTCTCGGATCTATCTTAGTGGAGGTTTTTTCAGCCGGTCGGCGCCGAGCAATATTGCGCAGTGCTATGAGAATAAACAGCGGGACAATCAGGTAGACAATAGTCTTGAACATTTCTCTTCCTTTGGGATCGGCGAGCCACCTCATTAGTTTTTCTAAGATTTTATCAGCGTCCATGACAAGCTTCCCGCCCTCACCACCAAATCAATTCCGCTGGCAAAGGCAATTGTTTGCAGGACCTAGGATTTTTCGGGAAAAGGAAGAGCCATTTTCGCTCAGCCCATGCTATTTCAATAACATTTTATGAGCAACTATTTGGTGTGTCAAGACGGAGGAAGGTTACCCGGCAGGCAGCGGCAAATTATGAGACAGACGATAGATTTCGGATTGGAGATTGATGAAAGGCACAAGGCGCAAGGTATAAGGCACACGGCAATAAAGACCTTTTTGCCTTACGCCCTGAACCTTGAGCCGTATGGTTCTCTGGCTGCTGACTACTAGATTTTATGATTGGGGATTGTGGATTGTGGAATATGCGCCTTGCTATTTGTCAGTTGTCCGTGGTTCGTCGTCCGTTGCGGAAAAGGATGGAGCATGGGACTTTGAAGCTATCGAACTGCAACCTGTCGGCTGGACTCTATTGCACGGGCACAGTCTCCTGGCGCTCCAGCCGGACTCCCTCGGGCACTTCTAAAGCAAACCAAGAGGGTTGCAGCGGGGGGTTCAACTGAATATTGCTAAAGGTTATCTTATTGATGTTTCCCAAAGAATCTTTGGTTTGGATACCGACCACCTGGTAGGAGTGGGGATCTATCCAGAGGGATATCTGGGAAACCGGCGATTCAGCTTCCCGCGGCAATAGTAGCAGCCTGAGACGGGGTGGTGGCCCAGATTCAGTGGGTAGTTGGCTGATGCTGAACATCTCTCCTAACTTTCCCAAGCCGGAGAAAAAACTCATTACTAAAGGAGAATTGATGATCTGATCGGCATCGTAGAGGTATATGGTTTTTTCATCCGGGACATATAACCAGGCCTTATCTTTATTTATGACGAATTGCTGCCTGGGTTGCTCGTAGTCCCAGCGTATGGCACCTGGTTTGAGGAAAAAAAGTTTGCCCCTGGCTGATGTACCCATGCTGGCAGCCTGCGAACGGGTTTGTTGGAGAAAATCGGCACTCCAAGAGTGGGTCTGGTCATATTTTTTCTGAATTTTTGCAATGAGTTCGGCGAGGGATTCAGCAGAGTGAGCTGTAACGGCGAGAAAGGCGAAAAAAGCGACAAATGCGCCCAGGGCAGTTAGTAGCGAGACGGGAAATCGGGCGAGACGGGAGGTCGGCTGACCAGGGAAGTTAGATTTGATTGAATTTTGATGACCTGAGTATGTCACGTCTCGCTCGTCTCGCCAGTCTCGCTTAAGCGCAGCGCGCTTACTTCGGTGGCAGTACCTCCCGAGGTTTGACCCCGTCTGTCTCACTCACCAACCCCTGACGCTCCATCATCTCAATCATTCGTGCCGCCCGGTTATATCCCACCCTCAACCTTCTCTGGAGCATTGAAATGGAAGCCCGTCTGGTTTCCATGACGATCTGGACCGCTTCATCATACTTTGCATCAATTTCCTCATCAATGTCCAGTTCCTCGGTCCTGTCAGCGTAGTTTAAAATCGAGTCGTCATAGTCTGGTTTTCGCTGCTTACGCAGGAAGTCAGTCAGACGCCTGATTTCAGATTCCGAGGCATAAGCGCCATGAATACGCTGTAACTTTGCGGTTCCAGGAGGTAAAAGGAGCATGTCGCCGGCCCCCAGTAAAGCTTCTGCTCCGTTGGCATCTAGAATGGTACGGGAGTCGGTCCTCGAGGAGACCTGGAAGGATATGCGCGCCGGGATATTGGCTTTGATGATGCCGGTTAGTACATCGACCGAAGGCCTTTGGGTGGCGAGGATGAGGTGAATGCCAGCAGCTCGTGCCATCTGAGCCAGACGAATGATGGATTCTTCCACCTCCCGAGAGGCGACCATCATTAGATCAGCAAGTTCATCGATGACGATAACAACATAGGGCAGAGGTTTCTCCTCCTCTCCCTCTTCCTCTCCAGCCAATGGTCGGCTCACCTGCCTTGGCCTAAGGGTTTTAGCCTTCGACAACCCCTGGTTGTATCGCTCTATGCTGCGTACTCCTCTGAGGGACAATAGTTCATAACGTCTCTCCATCTCCGCCACCGCCCATTTGAGCGCAATATTTGCCTTCTTAGGATCGGTGACTACAGGATGAAGCAAATGTGGTATCCCCTCATAGGAGGACAGTTCAATCCGTTTGGGATCTATGAGCAAAAGGCGGAGTTCATCAGGGGTGGCTCTATAAAGGAGGCTAATGGTAACGGCGTTGAGGCAAACGCTTTTACCCGTCCCGGTGGCACCGGCTATGAGCAGATGGGGCATTCGGGCGAGATCGGTGACCACCGCCTTTCCCATAATATCTTTGCCCAAGGCCAGTATCAACTTGCCTTGGGCATTACTATACTCTGGGCTATTAACTATCTCCCGTATGACCACCTGCTGGCGGCTGACATTAGGGATTTCTATGCCTAGAGTCCCTTTTTTGGGAATTGGCGCCACAATTCTGATGCTTGCTGCCTTTAGGGCGAGGGCCAAGTCGTCGGCTAGACTGACAATTTTACTTATCTTAATTCCCGGTGCCGGCTTAAATTCATACATGGTAATGACTGGTCCAGGTGAAACCTCCGTGACTTC
>JARRNM010000150.1:0-17930 GCA_037384945.1 Deltaproteobacteria bacterium | reverse complement strand
TAAGATAACCGGTTTCCAGAATGACCTTCACCACAGCGCTCTCAGCTCCCCTCCGCATCGCCTCCATTTCTGCGGCGACGAGGCCATAATTTCTCCCCTTCACCGCGCCTAAATTTACCACGTAGTCGATCTCTTCGGCGCCGGTGTCCAAGGCACTTTGCATAGTCCGCACTTTGCCTTCAGTAGTTTCAAAGCCAAAGGGAAAACCCGCAACAGTGCAAACCCTGACCCCCGTGGTTCTTGCAGCTTTGACAGCCAGTTTCACCCAGATAGGAGCGATGCACACAACCGCAAAGCCCAAGGCTACAGCCTCTTCACAAAATATCTGAACTTGATCTTCCCTGGCCGTGGGTTGCAATAGGGTCTGGTCGATAATCCTGGCTAATTCTCGAGGATTTTTAAGGTCAGTCATTCTGTTTCAGTTCCATTTGTTGCAGATCTGTTCGGTTGTAGATTATTAGCCCCTCGCTTATGCTGGCAAGCCGCGAAAGTTCGTGGGCAATAGTTTTTCGGTTGTCCAGGATGTGGATGACCTTGAATCCTTGTACCAAGAGATAGTCAGCGAGCAACGACCGATGACACCTGTGAGGTAGGATTTCTGCACACATGAAGCAGGTAGAACCCGAAGCAACCAGGTGGCCTAGCTTGCTTGCTGCGGTAAGGAATGATGTCGTATTCATATAATCGGCATAGTTTCGGAATCCCGGACTTTTAAGGGCTACATGGGGTGATGTCTCATCCGGTCCCTTTCTGCGAAAACCTCCCAGATCAGGAAACCAGCTATAGGAGATAACAGATTTGTTGAGCATGAGTTCGAGATTTGTTCTGGCAAAGTGAGGATTGCGTCTGGAACTGGGATAGGAACGGACGTCGGCAAGGTGTTTGATCCGAAACTTATGGATTAAATCCATGAATTTCTCCATACTTCTGTTGCCGTGACCGATGGAGTAGATAGCATTGGTTAACCTATCTGGCATAGGGACAATATAACATAGAAGGTCCATTGTGTGTTGTCCGTTGTCCGTCGTAGCTCAATCCGTTCGCCGCATGGGGCATAGGGCATGGAGCCAGAGGACAGAGATAACTAGGCACTGATGAGATAGAAATCAGAGGTCGGAGGTCGGAAGTCAGAGGTCAGAAGGCAGCGAGCAGGAGGCAGCTGGCAGCTGGCAGGTAGTTAATTAGAGAATTAGAAAATTAGGGAATTCGATTAGTTAGTTTACGCCGCATTATGAAGGCCTGAGGAGGCCTGATTGAAGATTCACCACAGAGGACACAGAGGAGGGTGTTTTTTCCCTGGCCGGGAGACAACGGTCAGGGAAAAGAGTCTCCGCCTGCGGCGAGAGTTCTTTAGCTTGTCGCCAACCGTTGACCCAAAGCCACTCGTTTACAAAATCGTGCCCGCAGGGCTGATATCTTTTGCCCGATAGCCGTCTCCCGATCGGGCAAAAAATATACTTCCCTCTGTGATCTCCGTGTCTCTGTGGTTACTAAATAAAAGTGGATATCCAAATCTATTATCTAAAGCATGCGGAGCTAACCAGATAGGCGTATTAGTGTTCCCTTAAATGCTTAACCGCTCACGGCTCACGGCTTACTGCTTAGCGCTTACCATTTGACGATTTGAACGAGTTCGCCCAAAGCAAACGATAGATCGACTTGAACGATTTGAAAGGTATCAACATTTTGAACTCTCCCGGTTCGTCCGGTATGACGATTGTTGGCAAAGGAATGTTGACTTGGCAGGATCCAGCTATAGAATAAAAGTCTGCTTAAATATCAGAGAGACGGACAACTGACACTACCGGAGGTCGTAATGGCCGCTGACATCCTGCCTGCGGGCAAACTTAGACCTGAGACTCTGGCAAAGCTTTTGCGTCATACCTCCCAGTCCCCAGAGGTGGTGGTAGGAGCCGCAGTGGGAGAAGATGCGGCTGTAATTGAACAGGGCAACCAGTACTTGGTGGTTGCCACCGATCCCATTACCTTCGCCACCGAGCACTGCGGCTGGTACTCGGTACTGGTAAACGCCAATGATATAGCTGCTTGTGGCGGGACGCCTCGTTATTATTCGGCGGCTATTGTTTTGCCTGAAGGGAAGACCAGCCTGACCCAGGTGGAGGTCCTTTTTGCCGAGATTGAAGAGGCTTGCAGAGAAATGGGAGTCCTCTGGGTGGGAGGCCATACGGAGGTAAGCTCTGCTGTAAATACCGTGCTGGTTGCCGGCCAGATGATTGGTGAGGTGACCCCGGATCACCTCTGTCGCAGCTGCGATGCCCAAGTAGGTGATTTGATCGTCTTGGTAAAGACCGCCGCTATAGAGGCAACCGCCATCATTGCGATTGAGAAGGCAGCTGAGGTTAAAGCATTACACGGTGAGGCAATACTGAAAAAAAGCCAGAGTTTCCTGCTGGATCCCGGAATAAGCGTGGTTGAGGAGGCGGCTTTGGCTCGAGATTTTCCAGTGAATGCTATGCATGATCCAACCGAGGGGGGCGTGACCACGGCGGTCAGAGAAATCTGCATGGCCTCCAAATGTGGTGCTTTGGTCAAGGCCAAAGCTATCCCCATCCTCCCGGAAACTGCGGCGCTATGCCAGCAGTTTGGCCTTGATGCTCTGGGGGCCATTTCTTCGGGGGCGCTACTGCTTACTTTGCCAGGGGAAGCGGCTCCCGGTTTCATCGCTGAATATTCAAAAAAGGGAATTCAGGCGGTAGTTATAGGAGAGATCAAACCCTCTGAGGAAGGGTTGAAAATGGAAAACCAGGACGGCAAAGTGGCGGCTCTGCCTGAATTTGTTGCCGACGAGATTACCAAGTTATACAAGTAATTTCCCACGCCCCATCTTTCATCCAAGAAAATTCTGCAGTTCTCAACTCACAACTTTGATCACAGTCCGAGGAGTGTTGGAATGTTGGAGTAATGGAGTAAGTGAAATTTGGGATTTTGGATTTCGGATTTCGGAATGAAAAAATAAATCCCAAATCAGAAACTTCAAATTGAAGTCCACAATCCGCATTCCCCATTCCTTTACCCTGTGGAATCGCGCCTTCGGCGAGTCCGCAGAGCGGAATTCCACAGGGCAGGTCCGCAATCGATATACTCCAACGCTCCATCTCTAGAGGGTATATAAAAAAGCACAATCGGCTCGGCTAGGGTTGAGGAGAGGATACTTTATTGTCCATCTATGACATTAAATATAAGTGATTTAAGATAGATATGGCTTGGCACAACCTTTGCTGTTGTGTTGGGTATCTTCCAACCATGAGTAAAGGAGCGGGGCCAATGGCAAATTCCTCGAGGGCAAAAGGAACAAAGAAAATGCATGGGGTGGGGGCGCCAGCAGTTAAGTTACCGGTATTCTATAACAAAGGTGGGAGAAGGGTGAAAGCCTACGGGACCCGCTTTTCACCTAAAGGCTGTGTCATTTACACTGGAACCCCTCAGAACTGTGGCACTTCATTTTCCCTAAAGATCTCAAACCCGCACACCAACAAAACCATCCAGGTGGACAGCTCGGTAATAATGCGTAAGCGTTTCCAGAATGCCAGCAAGTGGGGTATGGTGGTAAAATTCCTCAACTTGACCGAATGGGAAAGAGACAAGGTCGAGCAAATCGTTGCCCAGGCAGCCGCAGTTGCCAAGCCATCAAGCCAAGCAAAATACCTCAGGACCCCAATTGGCCAGGCAATCCTACGCTATTTCAACCTAAAAAAGTTGATTGGTTAAAACACATTGCAATAAATGACAGCGAAGCGTAGTGACCTAATGACAGCGAAGCCATATGACGCGAAGCTTCACTGAATGGTGACGTTAGCTGCCAGCTGTCCGCTGTCCGCTGCATCTTGACTATGCACCAATAATTGGGAAAATAGTCTCTCTGATCAGCTCAACAAGAGACCTGGCTAATGCCTCGGCCCGAGCAGCAATAACTGGGTGGGTTTTCTGAACTGGGCCCGAGAGAGTGGGATTTTGGCCCAGTTCGGCTTGATGCTGCCGGACAAAAGGTTCGGGTAAATTGTCCGGAAGATTAATTCCATTCATTATGGCCCATGCCTTAGTCCAGGCACGGGCTACATTCATAAGGCTGTATCCACCTCCGCCCAGGGCCACCCATTTGAGATCCCATGACTTCATTTCCTCTATCACTTTGGCAAAACCATTAACAGTCAAATTCATGGTGGCCAAAGGGTCTGTGGCCAGGGAGTCTACTCCCAATTGGGTGACCAGCACGTCGGGCTTGTAAGCATGCACCAGTGGCGGCACCACTTCCATGAAAACTGAAAGATACAAATCGTCATCCGTACCCGGCGCTAAGGGTACATTCACCGCGTAGCCCCTCCCTTTTCCCCTGCCCATCTCCTCGGGAAATCCGGTGCCGGGAAACAACGTGTGGCCATGCTGGTGGAGAGATATGGTGAGTACTTGATCAGTATCATAAAATGCTGCTTCAACCCCGTCTCCGTGGTGGACGTCCACGTCCAGATACAATACCCGCAACCCGTCCTGTACCATTTTGGCAATTCCCACGGCAGGATCATTCAGATAGCAGAACCCCGCGGCCCGGCTTTCCATGGCGTGATGCAAGCCGCCGCCGATATTAAAGGCGATTTTCCTGTTTTCCTCCCTGATCTGGCGAACGCATTCCAGAGTCGCACCGGTGACCAGCAAGGACCAATCGTATAAGCCGGGAAATACAGGATTGTCACCGCTTCCCAGCCCATATTTCCAACCTTCAGGAGGGGCTTTCCCCTCATTGGCCTTTTTTAGAACCTGGAGATATTCTGGAGAGTGAACCAGGAGCACGTCTTGTTCCCTAGCTTCCTGGGCTTCAATCCAAGAGAGCTCGACCAGTCTCCGTCTTGTTGTCCGCTACAGGCCGGGACTCGCCGTATGACTCAGTCTCCAACTGGCTGGCTTCCAGACCCTGCTCCATGAGCCATTCCGCTACCGATAGAGCTCGCCGACGTGAAAGTTCCGCATTATACTCTCGAGTGTAGGTGGAGTCGGTGTGACCCCTAATGACAATCTTTTGGTACGGATGGGTCTGGATGGCAGTCCAACATCTCTCCAGTCTTTTTTCCGACTCCGGGGTGATTTCCGCAGAGTCGGTGGCAAAATATATTACAGCTAAAATAGCAGAGGCTCCTTCTTGTTCCAAGGATTTCTCCTGGCCGCTTTCTGCCATGGGCGCACTCAAGTCGGCCTCATACACAGACTTGACCAGGGCATCCAGAACCGGCACCTCACATTCCGGTCCCTGTCGATCAGTAACCCGGCTCCCATACCAGCTCCCCTTCATAAGACCCCTCTCGTACCACAGGCCGTTTAGATGGTTACCGTCGGTAGATAATACCATGGAGGCAGTTCCCGAGCTTGGTCCGTCTTCCCACCAGCGAAATTTTAGGAGACGACCGTCGGTTCTGCCAGAGAGCAGTCCGTTGTCAGCTTCGTAGCATCCGACAACGTATTTGCCGCTCTGTTCCAAGCGCATCAGACCGTAATTCCCCGAGTAGATTCCTTCGATGGACTTCTCTTGGGGGGCTGCATCAAGGGGCTCTCCATAAGCCTCCAGTTCCATGACCTGAGTATGGGAAGGATTTCCCCAATTGGAAAGTATGACCAACTTCAACCAGCGGACTTCAGTGGGTTTTTCGAAAGTAAACACTTTTCGCTTCCCCCTGTCCGCTTCCCCACTGACAATTAGGTCTAGAACCTCATGTGGAGAGATGGTCGAGCCGTAGAGGACGAAATGCCGCCCTGAGATCCCGGGGAAACTGGACTCCTCAGCACCGGTGTTATCAACGACAAAGGAGGTGAGTACACACTGACGAGAAAGCTCTATTAGAAAATCATTGGGATAAGGATAACCTCTGGCGCTACTCCAGCCAGTGAGATTAGAGCCATCTAGCAGGGCCTGGGCGTTCCATCTCCCGCCGTACTGGGTTGTTGCTGATAAAACCAGGCTGCCGTTGTCGAGAGCTAGTAGATCAGTGTCTTCGCCTGCCTGCAAAGGGACTGTAGCGAGAATAATAATCAGCACTATACTCAACACTCGCCAAGTACAAACAGGAGAAAACCCTTTGCTCAATAGATCCATGGAAGCCTCGCTTAATAAGATTGACTATTTTGCATCATAGATCTGCTTGATGGACAGCAAGCGGTTTGCCGCTGTTACCATTAACTACTGATGCAGCTTTTTCACCAGCTCCGCCACCCGAGCGCCGAGCTTGAACCCGTGCTGGCGGGCACTTGCATCTGGAGAACCCAGGCAGGCCACGCCATAGTGACCCGTTGCATCCATGGGGTCGCCGACGATGATCATCCCATAGATTAGCATGGCTTGAATGATGGAGATCATGGTAGTTTCTTTGCCGCCAGAGGCATCGCCACCGGTAGCAAAGGCAGCACCAACTTTATTTTCCGTTTTCCGACGCACGGTGACAAAGTCGTCGAAAACCTTCTTAAGCTCAGCTGCCATTACGCCGAAGTAGACAGGTGATCCGGCAATAATCCCATCCGATTCAACAAAATCCTCTCTTTTCACTGCTTCGGTGGAACGTAGCAGGCAGTGAACACCCTCTACAGACTCGACTCCCTCGCTCACAGTTCGGGCCAGCTTGTGGGTATTTCCTGTGCGGGAGTAGTAGAGTACGAGAACCTGCATAAACGGCCTCCTTGATAATTGGTGTCCAGATTTGAAACCTCACGCAGTATAGTCCAAAGCGTTTTATTTTTACAATGACCAAAGATTAACCAGCCGGCAGCTGACAGGGGGCGGCTGCCAGGAAAAAACTGGTTAAGAGTTCGATCTGGTGGTATTATCCATCCCATTTTGGTTACAGTCCATCTTGCAGCGTCGTCCGGACGTGGTCAAGTGACAAGTCGCTACTGAGAAAGAATGGACGTGGATTATTGGAGAGTTGGAGTAGTGGAGTATTGGGTGTCGGTGGGATTCCCCCTTTAGTCCATTACTCCGGTATCCCTTCACTCCGATGACTACCGTTCAGGGTCAGGTAAAGTTTGGCATATGGGAAATGCAGTGTTTCGCATAACCTACCAAGCTGATTCGCTGTTGATGTTGACGGCAATCATTTGGGGCGGTGCCTTCGTAGCCCAGAGGGTGGGTATGGATCATGTGGGACCGCTCACCTTTAATGGCGTGCGGTTCGGTTTGGGGGTTTTCACTCTTCTACCGTTGGCTTTACGAGGCAACCGAAGCACAGGAGAGGGGCTGAGCCAACGTCTTAACAGCAAACAGGCCGTTTTGGGAGGTGGCCTTGCCGGTTTGGTGCTCTTTGCTGGTGCCAGTCTGCAGCAGGTGGGTCTGGTCTACACCACTGCTGGAAAAGCCGGCTTTATTACCGGCCTCTATGTGGTGATCGTACCCCTTCTGGGAATGTTGTGGAAACAATGGCCAGGTTGGGGAGGGTCTTGCGGAGCAGTCATTGCTGCAGTTGGACTCTATTTTCTCAGTGTTACCCAGGAGTTTCACTTCGCTCCCGGCGATGCTTGGGAACTCGCGGGAGCCTTCATGTGGGCTACCCACGTCCTGATATTAGGGTGGCTCTCACCAAGAGCAAATGTATTGAAGCTTGCCTGTGCTCAGTATGCGGTCTGTTCCTGCTTAAGCTTATTGGTGGCGGGGTACACTGAGACTGTTACCGCTCACGGTTTGAGAGAGGCAGTGATCCCCATTCTCTACGGGGGAGTCATGTCGGTGGGAATAGCCTACACGCTCCAGGTAGTTGCTCAAAAAGTAGCACCACCGACGCACGCAGCGATCATCCTTAGCCTGGAAGCGGTCTTTGCCGCTCTGGCCGGTTGGCTTATCCTCGGCGAGGTCCTCAGCACACGAGGGCTGTTCGGCTGTGGGTTGATGTTGACAGGAATGATTGTGTCACAGCTCTGGCCCTAGGTTTCTACTAGCACTAGCCAGTAGGCACTATGCACTTTGGTGATTTCGGATTGTGATTTTGAGGAAGCATGGGGCATGGAGCAAGAAGCCAGGAGCCAGTCTTTAATTTCGAATTTCGAAATCTTAGCTTCTGCCGTCTGGCTTCTGACCTCTGACTTCTCATCTCTTAGGTGCCTAGTCCCTGGTGCACAGTGCCTAGTTGCAACGACGGCCTACCGTTTACTGATCACTCGTTTTTTAGCTGTTCCATGGCCAGTTCGGCCAAGAATTCGAAGACCTCCACGCCACTAAGATCAGCCGCTTTCTCACCCTGGGCGTACTGCATGATCCAGGCAAGATCTAAATCTTTCTGAGGAGAGAAGTTGCCTTTCCTGAGACCTAGGGAAAAACTGTCCTCATTAAAAAAGATTGGATGCTCAAACATTTTTATCTTCCCACCGTTGGTTTTTGGCCTGGCGAAAATCTGCAGGTCATGCTCCAGAACACCTAGAGATACCGGCTGAAAAACCACCAGTTCAAAAAAGAGGTCGAAAGATTCCTGGACCCTCTCTAATGATTTCTGCTCCAGAGCCTGACGGCCGTCTGCCACCAACAGCGCCAGATCGTCCCGGTTGAAAGTTAGATCCAATATAGCCAAAGCGCTATCATATATCCGCTTGAGTGACTCTTTGCCTTTACTGACAATAACATCTTGGTCATTCATTACTTTTTTTATGTTTCTGATGCTAAACATCTCTTTCCACTCAGGACTCTTGCGCAGGGCTACATCGTCCACGGTAGTGTGATAAATTGGCAGTTCGTTGTCGAGGACCAAGACTTCCATGGTTTCGTCCGCGAAGGGACGTACGTAAAGGTCAAGGTCCCTGACCCTTTTGTAGTCGAAATCAGTCATATCGATTAATTCCCGGGTAAGCTGCTTGTCCAAGCGACGCTGTCCAGGAGTCTCCCTAATTGTCGAAGTAATTTTGTGCAAGAGTCCGTCGAGTTTGATTTTTGTTCTAAGGTTCTCTTTGAAGGACATGGCAGGGTTCTCCTTAGGAACTTTTTAGATTGCCGATTTAGCCTCAAAATTCCAAGTCCTGTAAATGTTCTGCAAGAACATCAATCTTCAATCTAAAATCTTAAATTGCACGTTTACTATACTCTGATGATAACAGAGATTGAAGTTCATTTAAGCAAATAGGTGCAGGAGGAGCATTAACGTAACAAGAATATTGGACTTTCGCGGTTGAAATGCTATCCTGCTTCTAAACCCTTTGCGGACCGAGGAAAGGTGAATGAGAAAGATTAGCTTGTTGAAAAACAGCATACAAGAGTATGACTGGGGATCGAGGAGCGCTATTGCCAAACTTCTTGGCCGAGCAGAGCCAGCGGAAAAGCCACAGGCAGAACTCTGGATGGGTGCCCACCCACAAGCGCCGTCCCTAGTTTACTGCGATGGCGCTTGGAGGTCTTTGCTTGAGGTAATTGCTGAAAATCCAGAAGAGGTTTTGGGAAGGGAGACAGCCCGTAAGTTCTCTAATGAGATGCCTTTTTTGTTCAAAGTACTTGCTGCGGCAAAGCCACTGTCAATTCAGGCCCATCCGAACCAAGACCAAGCTAAAGAGGGATTTCTTCGGGAAAACGAGACTGGCATAGCTCTTGGGGCGATTGACAGGAATTATAGGGACGCCAACCACAAACCCGAGGTAATCTGTGCCCTGTCACCATTCTGGGCGCTGAATGGCTTTCGACAGGTGAAGGAGATACTGAGATTGTTGGGGGAGACTCAGGCCCCACCTTTAGAGGGAACTGTATCATTCCTGCGGAACCATTCTAGCCGGCGGGGGCTGAAGGGATTTTTCCATCACCTGATGACCATGGAGAAGGACAAACAGGTCAAGATTGTACAAACGGCAGCAGCCTATGCTGAGAAGCGGACAGGGAGAGAACCGGTCTGGACCTGGATTGCCAGACTTAATGAGGAGTATCCGGGGGATGTGGGTGTTCTCTCTCCGGCTTTCTTGAATCTAGTAGAGCTTGAACCGCAACAAGCCATGTATTTACCAGCCGGTGAACTTCATGCTTATCTCGAAGGTGTTGGCATTGAATTGATGGCCAATTCTGATAACGTTTTGCGAGGTGGACTGACGGCCAAGCACATAGACGTACAGGAGCTCTTGAACATTTTGAATTTTTCAGAGGCAAAAGTCATTATCCCGGAACCTGAAAGGATTGCCTCCGGTGAGGCCGTCTATCCAACAGGGACAGCGGAATTTGTCCTTTCCATGGTAGAGGTGGGTAAAGGGGCTCCATTTACCGGTGCGCAAAAACGTGGCGTGGAAATGATGATCTGCACCAAAGGCGAGGCCACGGTCACGGATTTGGGGGACGGCGAGACCATAAGGCTAACCAGAGGAGCCTCCATTGTTGTTCCTGCAGCAGTAGTGCAATATCGTATCGAGGGAGAGGCCGAGATTTACAAGGCCGCGGTTCCCCTGGAACAAGCCTACTAGGCACTATACACTAAGCACTAGGCACCAAAGGTGAGGCCGGCTGTTTTGCGCAGCGGCAGTAGGCGAAATTTCGGATTGCGAATTTGGCAAAGCATGGAGTATGGGGCATGGAGTGAGTGGCGCAAGGCTCAGGGCGCAAGGCATAAGCTAAAGGAGCCAGAATTCAGGAGTCAGGAACCAGAAGGGACGGACCCTCTTTCTGTTTTTGCCTTCTGGATTCTGAATTCTGACTCCTAGATTCTTTTTGAACTTTGCCTGCTGACTCCTCTGAGTATTACCAAATCCGCAATCCGAAATTGACAAAGTGCTTAGTGCTTACTGCCTAGTGCCTAGTCGGGACTGTGTTTTCACCTCAGTATTGGCCAATTGTTCTAAGGTCAGCATGAGGGCCTGGGTGCCGAGCTTTCCGTGGCCTTGAGCCCTGAGGGCTAAATAGAGTTGGTGGACTAGAGCCAGACCGGGCAGGGCAATGTTTAAGCGCTGAGCCTCGTCCAAGGCTATACTCATGTCTTTGATGAAATGTTCAACGAAGAATCCGGGATCAAAATCGCGCTTAAGAATTCGAGGTGCCATGTGGTCGAGGGTCCAGCAGGCTGCAGCACCCTTGGTAATGGAACGCAACATGGTCTCTAGGTCCAATCCTGACTTGTGGCCATAGAGAAGGCACTCGCACACGCCGACCATGGTCGAGGCAATGACTATCTGGTTGCACATTTTGGCATGCTGGCCGGAGCCGGCTACTCCCTGATGTACTATTTGCCTTCCAATTATTTGGAGTAGCGGCATAATGGCCTTTACTACCTCCTCCTTTCCACCCACCATTATGGATAG
Organism: Deltaproteobacteria bacterium; assembly: GCA_037384945.1. GTDB lineage: Bacteria > Desulfobacterota > Syntrophobacteria > BM002 > BM002 > BM002. Next base: position 6,686 of record JARRNM010000150.1, on the reverse strand, counting down.
TGTGCCAGCGCGCGCGCCCACATCTCCTCCTGAAACCGGTGCGTCAATTGCTTGAACTGACTTTGCTAGTGCTACCTGGTAAATTTCCCGGGCCAGACTTGGTGAGGTTGTGGTCATATCGATAAGAATAGTGCCCGACTTGGCGCCTACCAAGATGCCACTGTCTCCGAAATACACTTGACGGACGTCTTCCGGATAGCCGACCATGGTGAAGACTACATCAGACTGTTCAGCCACTGCCCGGCATGTTTCGGCCCACCTAGCTCCCCCAGTCAAAAGCGGTTGCGCTTTACTCTTGGTGCGGTTGTAAACGGTTACCGCATAACCTTTGCTGAGGAGGTGGTTACACATGGAGAGTCCCATGACTCCAGTACCTATCCAGCCAATGGGGCTCTCCAGAGAAATGCTTCTTGGTTTATTATCTGTTGATTTGGCCATAAACTTGTCCTTGTAGGTGTCGGGTTTGCGGGTCAACAAGGTTTCGCTATTAACCAAAGACACAAATCATATAGCACAAGAGAGTGGTCGGTAGCCAGTAGGCATAGAGCATGGAGCATAGAGCATAGAGTCAACATTTCGAAATCAAATATCTGTAATCCTAAATTGTGCTCCTATCTTTTCGTTGTTAAATCCGCAAGCCGCAATCCCAAATCCCTCCCTGCCCCCTGCCCTCCGCCTACTGACAATCAAGGAATATCGAGAGCTTATTCGTTTGATGCATGAGCACAGCCACACCATTGCCATAATGAAAAAGCCGGTCATTGCATCGGTAAAGGGTTATGCTCTTGCTAATGGAGCAGGCTTGGTCTTTGCTTGAGATTTGGCTGTGGCTGCTGAGGACGTCAAATTGGGCACCACTGCCATCAATGTTGGCCTCATTTGTACTGCCCGGCTGTAGCCCTGGCACGCCTCGTGGGCCGCAAGAAGCTTCTTGAGATGGTACTTACAGGAGAAATGATTTCAGCCGCCGAAGCCGAAAGATTAGGCCTGGTAAACCAAGTAGTACCGCGAGATGAGCTTGAAGAAGCCACCATGGAGCTGGCTGGTAAGCTAGCGGCTAAAAGCCCCCTGGCATTGCAGATAGGAAAAACCGGACTTTATGCAATGCAAGACATTCCCTACCATCAGTCTATTGATTATCTGAGCAAGCTCTTTGCTGCCCTTTGCAGTACAGAGGATGCAGAAGAGGGAGTGCTGGCTTTTCTGGAAAAGAGAAAACCACAGTGGAAGGAACAGTGGTTGTATACTTTATCTGACCTTGATAGCTTCAAACATACCGTGGTGTTCATATTCTGTAATTAATGTTTTCTTGAGTATTGGAGTGTTGGAGCAAGGGAAATTTCGGATTTCGGCTTGTGGATTTAAAAAATTTTTTTGCAGTTAGCGTTTTAGATTTTTTGGTATGTCCGTTCTAACTGGAGACTGACAATTAAATAGCGGAGGTTCGTATAGAGATGGATGATTTGTCCAAAGCCATGCAAGAGGCAACCGCCTACTTGGATCGCGAAAAAGATCAGAAACCACGTCCGGAGCCGAAGAAACCGGTAACAAAACCTGATCCTCCCAGAGTGAGTGCTGTCAGGGCCAAGACGAGGGAGGTGCAGGGCAACCCTACTCTTGTTTTGGCCTACGGTGTGGCCATTGCTCTTGCGATAGTGGCCGGTGGGATAACCACTCAGTGGCTGGTGCCTGCACTAGGTGCTGCTTTCGGTATTGCAACCACCATAATCGCTAAAGGCCTTACAGGAGGGGTCACAGATTATTCTTGGGTGGTACCGGCCGGTGCCGCCGGCCTTGCCCTGATTGGCGGTGTGGCTGTTGTCCTTCTGGTCATAAGAATAGTAAAAAGGGCAAGCGGCCAGCTCTATCTGGCAGTTCTGCCTCTTGTTGCGGTCCTGGCAGGGTTTTGTGTTGATATGTGTAATGACTTCTATCCCGACGATCAGCTGGTACGAATTGGTTTTGCTGCAGTGACCTGCGGTCTATTCGCCCTCGGAGGATTGTGGTGGAGGAGGTATGGTCTCTTGAACAAAATTGCCGGGACATTTCTTATGTTGATCGCGCCTCTGGTGATTTTGGCACACGGGGTCAGCAACAATCTGAACCAGGGCTTGTCCACTGCATTGGGTAGTGTAACAATGCAAAGTTGGATAGCTCTCGGTGGGCTTATGACTATTTTGCTTTTGACTGGTCTTCTAGCATTTACTCTAGGAGAAGAGATAAGTCCTTAGGCAATACCACCCGTAGTCAAGAACTCTGTCACGGTCCGACCAACCGTTGCACTCCTCTATCTAGGCGCGGACTCTTGCGGCCTGCCCCGTCTGTTTGGGTCAAACTCATGGCTAACAATACTCTTGCCCTTACCTGATCAATTGTGCTATCTGGTTAAATACTGCTGGTGGATCTTGCATAATGACTCCACCCTAGGCGGCTATTTAAAGGAGGCCAAGCCATGGATCCCGCTGAGAAGACAGTGCTAAAGGAAAAACTGGCCGAGAAGGGAATCGGTTTCGACAAGGCAGCCGAAGAGCTTAAAGTGCCCGCATCGCTTTTGGCCCTTTATTTGAAGGACGACTCAAATCCTGTCCCCAAAAGAATTATAGATGGGCTCAACAAAATGCTTGAATCATGAAATGCGGAGCTACATCAATTTACCCGCCAGCCAGAAAAGCAGCATACCGGCAACAACAGTTCCTCCTAACGATCTGGTTTTCAGGGCAAAAATAAAAGTGGGCACAGCCACGATTAACTGGGGTCGGAGAAGATCAAAGTAGCGAGGGCTTCCGCCGGTCACCAGCTCTGGAAAGACCAGCGCGCTAAGGATAGCTACCGGGATTAAATCCAACCACTCGGCGAACCATCGCGGCAGCTGCCGCCGCGACAGAAGAAAAATAGGAATCCACCGTGGGATGTAGGTGACCAACCCCATACCAAGAACCAACAGCAGATACTCAGACCTGATCATTGAGAATATCCTTGCGTCGACAGACTACTCCGATAAAGGCAGCCAAAACTGAGGCCAAAACGATATAACTGTTTCCTGGAATCACCAATGCCAGACATACTGCCAAGACTCCTGCGACGATGGCGGTGAGAACATACAATCGTCCTCTGAGTTGCAATACCAAGAGACAGAGAAACATGGCGATGAGAGCATAATCGATACCTAATGCTCCTGCCGGAATGAACTGCCCGCTATAGGCCCCCACAATGCTGCTGACGATCCACGCCACATTAGCAGTCTGGTTTACCACCAAAGCCTGACGCCAATCCCAATTACTATTTCGAAACCTGGTCAGATTGACGGCAAAGCTCTCATCGGTAACGCCGTACGCAAACAGTGCAGTCCGGCTCTTATTGACAGACCGCAAATAGACGGCCAGAGAGGAACTCATCAATAAGTGTCTGAGATTGATAACAAAAGTGGTAAGCACTATGGACAGGGCAGAGGCCCCTCCGCTGAGCATTGAGACTGCTACGAACTGAGAGCTTCCGGCAAAAACCAACAAAGACATGAGGCCGATTTCAACAGGGTGGAGCCCAGCCTTCTGGGCCAGGACGCCAAATGCCAATCCTATGGGGAAATAGCCCAAGCAGATTGGCCAGCCGGCCTTTATTCCCTCTTTACATAAGAAAGTGGAAGCAAGGTGCTCTCCCGTAGGCTCGATCATTTGCGCTCCAGTTCATGGTATTTTGAGAAGCAAATACCTTACTATTTCCCTCCTCCACAGGGCAAGTGACTAGACCATTATTTTTGAAATTCTTTCTGGCCCATCCAACTCTTTTACTATGCTCTTCAGGCAAATGCCGGGAAGACCATCTTCGAAAAGCATAGTACGGTCCTTGCCTGTCACTCATCAAACATCCAGGCTAAACTTTTTTGTACTTCCGATTACTCCCCAGGGGCTATCCGTCTGTCCCCAAAAACTTCTGCAGAGAATAAGCTGAAAAATTATTGATAACAATTACCTGCATAAATATTTCGGCACGATCATTGCTTTTTGCCAGAGGGAGCGGCTTCAATCTGTAATAAATTTTAGCAGTTTTGGATGTTAATATGTTGATACCAAAACAATCTATTAGAATATTTGCATATTTTTTTGTGCTATTTTTTGTATTTACTGTGGTTCTGCCAAAAAGTATTTTGGCTCAGGATATTCAAAAAGATACGCAAATAATTCATCGAGTTTCCCCTGGGGAGTCACTCCACAAGATCGCCCGGCAGTATCTGCCGCTGACTGAGGAATTAACCGTCGATGACTTGGTCGCAAAGATCAAAGTGCTGAGTGGCCTAGATGGGTCTTTGATCCGGCCCAACCAATGGTTAGTCATACCTTTAGTGCGCTCGAGCCCGGTGGCAGCCAAGACTGTTCCTAAACAGGCTAGTTTTGAGGCCAAGGGTATATATGTTAATCGCTATACCATGGCTAGCCAAAAAATTAAGAGACTTATAGACGAGTTGATAGCGGCTGGGGGAAATACTGTTATTCTTGACGGCAAAGACATGGCAGGCAATCTGTCCTATCCTTCCCAAGTTAATCTGGCTAAAGAGATTGGCGCAAATTCTAGGCCGGTGACCAGCGACCTGGCAAAAATGATTCATTATCTCCACGAAAGAGGAATACACGTTGGGGTCAGACTGGTTCTTTTTTACGATCAGCGTTTAGCAGAGCAGAAACCTGAACTGGCCCTGCGAGACGGGGTCACGGGAAATCCCTTATTGGAAAATGGCGTATTAGCGTGGGTTGATCCATCTCAGCCAGTGGTTCAGGACTATAATTTGGCTATTGCTAGGGAATTGGCAGAAATGGGGGTAGATGAAATCCAGTTTGACTACATAAGATTTCCTACCAAAGAGAATGTCCAATACGGTGAAACCGTCTCTTATGGGAGACCAATTCCTAGATATAAGATAATTAGTGACTTTCTTGTCCGGGCTCGGAGAGAACTGGCTGCCCGCCAGGTCCTATTATCAATTGATGTATTTGGGATTATTGCTTGGGGCAGGCCCAAAGACATCGAGATGACCGGTCAAAAGCTAGAAGATTTGGCAAGACAGTGTGACGTGATCTCGCCGATGATCTATCCTTCTCATTTCCATAATCCCTTTAGAGGAATTGCCGATCCCGGCGAACGCCCTTACTTGCTCGTCTCAGAGACATGCAAGAGATTCTCAAGGCTGATGAAAAACTCCCAAACAACCCTACGGCCCTGGATTCAGGCCTTTCCCCTTGGGACTGATCATTTTGACCAAGAATATGTTTTCGAGCAACTTAAGGCGCTGGATGAGTCCCAAGTCCGAGGGTGGCTGCTCTGGAGTGCGGGGAACAAATACGATGTCGCCTGGGAGGCTTTAGCTGAACATAAGGATGATTCCCTTGGAGATAAAAACCTGACCTATATTATTCGCTAATCCTCCGAGACTCGTCAGTAACTATCCCTAGGAAATGGATAAAATTCTTGTCACCTTTGACCTTGAACCTGTCGACAGAGCTCACTGCCAAAGGCTCAGGTGAACAATTTAGCCGCGGTGCTTTGCTCCTTTCATTTGACAGGTTCAGGTTCTGCATGCTGATATCTCTAGTTTCTCCCTGCATCGAACCTTCGGAAGTCACCATTGTAACAGGCCACCTGACCTCCACTCTGGGGCGCAGTCTTCTTTCTCTGCCGTCCATTCTCATATCCCTCTCTTGTGGGATAGCTCTAGCCTGGATGTTTCATGAATAGCTTACTACGACCACGAATATGGTCATCCTTCCGTGCGTCCTCGGGCGTTGGCCCCTGCGACGTACAGTTCAGGTACGCCTAGGGAGCAAAACCCTGCGGTTGCCCGGTGGCACACCCATCTTCGCGGTCTCGTCACACCAATTCATGAAATATCCAGGCTAGACACCCGACACTTTCTTGAGCAAAAAACCGCATATTTGTCCGCCCCTCCACCAGCACTGCAAAATTTCTACCAGAAAACGGCTAATAGAGCTCTAGAGTATTTAGGATTGAGCAGCAGCGCACAAGGGCGTCAATGGAGCAAGGCATCAACACGGGTAGTAGCCCGGATGATTCATGAATTCACGCCTTGGCGTGACTGCGACCGTGAATCCGGGCGTCCTCGGGTGTTCCTTCGACAGGCTCAGGACAAGCTCACCCTGCGACGTACCGTTTAGGTACGCCTCGGGGGTCCAAAACCCTGCGGTTGCCCGGTGGCACTCTCATCTTCACGGTCTCGCGACAGTAATTCACGAAACATCAGGGCTAGGCTTTTTACCAGATTGATCAGGCATGCTGTTAACAGGTTACGGAAAAGGAAGGAAAGTTGCAAGATTTTTCTTAAGTGGAAAGTTGCCAAGCCGGTCCGGCCAAAGCCGCTGCGCTTTGCCTCAGTGTGGCTTTGCAACATTCCGCTTATCTCATGGCTAAGTAACAACGCCTGAGAACAGACCGACTATAGCACTGGCAAAGGCACCGGTAATGAAGGTGATGTAGGCCAGTTTTAGGAAACGATACTTCTTCTTGGCAAGATACATCCCTAAGGTATAAAGTTCCTTTACTTGTACTTCGTAGGTGAGGTTGGGATCATTCATGATCTCTTCCATAGACATTTCAAATTCTTTATAGGTTAGTCGAACGAAATCGGCAAAAAAGAGCAAGTTGAATCCGGGAGATTTAATTATTTCTCGCGTCTGTCT
>JARRNM010000149.1:0-14794 GCA_037384945.1 Deltaproteobacteria bacterium | reverse complement strand
GGTCACTCAGAAGAGACATCAGCAAAGGCCAAAAGGGGAAGCTGCGAAACAACGAACATCTGAGCAACCGATCTTCACTCTCTCAGCCTTGCGAGGGTCTGCATGAAGATATGGCGCACACTAAACAGGAATCCTGCCAATTGATGGCGCGAATCATGCGCGTTGTGGAGTAGCTTCCCCGTGGCCTATGTTGCTGAAATATTTTTGGGGAAACTCCTGACAAATGTTACGCCTTGACTGTGAAAAGAATATTATTTAACAATAGGATTACTTGGAGCACGCACTACATTCAGAGCATAGCAGTCTCAAGCGATAAAAGGAGGTGGATCGCCATGTGTTGCCAGGACCATAGCCTTTGCCAGTTTCCGGAGAAGTTGAAAGAGAGACCAGAAGCATGCACTCCTGAACAGATCAAGGAGTGCCATGGCCATGACGAGAGCCATCCTTGCGTCCCTGAGAAGAAAAACTAGTTCAGCCTACCGCTGAGGAGATGGAATAGGGCCCATCCCATGTCCTGGATCCTGCTGATGCCCATCATCTTTGCTAGCTCCCTTGTTCTCACCATGGTGGGGTTAGGGGGCGGGCTCATCTTCTCTCCCCTCTTTATTCTCCTTTCCTTCCCGGTTTCCACGGCGGTCTCTGCCTCTCTTTTTCTGAACGGCATCGCTGCTCTGTCCGCGGCCATTACCTATTTTCGCAAGAAAATGGTGGACGTGCAGGTTGGCGTGCCCCTCATCATTGCCTCGGCCCTGGCCGCCCCTTTGGGTGCACTTACCACCGCCAGGGTAAATATCAAGATCTTTACTGCCATTCTGGCAGGGGTGATCTTTCTGGCTGCACTGCGCATGCTTTTCGCAGGGAAGATAGAGGCTGCGTCTGAAGGGGTCTCCACCTGGAGGAGGGTCATTGGCGGCGGCAGCATTGGCCTGGTTATCGGTTATATGGCCGGCCTGCTGGGGATCGGTGGTGGAGTCTTCATCGTGCCCTTGCTCATTTTCCTACTGAAAGTCCCCACCAAGATCGCCGCTGCCACTTCCATTTTCATTGTGGTCTTCTCTTCTTTCAGCGGCTTTGTCACTCATATTTCTCTGGCCAGAGCCGACTGGAACTTCATCCTGGTGGCAGCTCTTTTTTCGTTTGCAGGCGGTCAGGTTGGTTCCCGCATCATGGCAGAGAAGCTTAAGGGTAGTACCGTACGGCGGCTCTTCGGAGTGGTTTTATTGCTCTTTGTTTTCAAGCTAGTGCAGCGCCTATGGTCCTGAGAGATCGTCTCACCTCTCCCACTTAGCAAGCAATGAAAGAAATTGCTGGTAAGTCACTCCCATTCAGACGAGAGTGATGGGACTCAGAGGTTGGTGCTGGCCGGCCACGGTGATCCTCAACCGATCCCGCACCTGGCGTGGAAGCATGCTGGAAAAAGTCTTCAAAACCATTTCCGAGGAATTGTTGGTCTCACTCATGTGGGCAAAGATGACCTCTTGCAGATCTTCGTTAAAGACTTGCGAGAGAACTTCGATCGACTGCTCATTCGAAAGATGCCCAAGTCTGCTTTTGATTCGCTGTTTTACCGGCCAAGGGTAAGGGCCCTTTTTCAGCATTTCAACATCATAGTTTGCCTCCAGAACCATGATCGAGCAGTTCTCAAGATGGCGACGGACCAAGTTGGTAGCCGCCCCCAAGTCAGTACAAACCCCAACCTTTATTGAGCCATTGACCAAGACAAACCCTACTGGGTCCGCGGCATCGTGTGAAATGGCAAACGGATGAATGGTGGTGTCCTTAATGGAGAAACTCCTGCCAGTGACAAACTCCTCTTTCTCCCTCAGTTGCCCCACTGGTTCGGGTAAATGCGCATTGGTCCGCTGGTTTAGATAAACTGGCAGTCTATATTTCCTGGCAAGACTGCCCATTCCCCGGACGTGGTCGAGGTGTTCATGGGTAAGGAGAATCCCATCAAGATCTTTAGGACTGACACCCATACTGGCTAACCGCCTCTCTGTCTCTCGCCCGCTGAGGCCGACATCTATAAGCAACCGCACCCTCTCAGTTGCAAGATAGATGCTGTTACCCCGAGACCCACTAGCAAGTACGGAAAGTCGAATCCCCATCGCGAGCCCACCCAAATCCAGATAACTAATGTTAGAAACGATTGCTGTCTAGTCGATATGAGATGTGAGATCTGGGATGTGGGATGTTAGCATGAAGTCTTTATCTCACGTCCCACATCGCCAGCTGTTAGCGGCCGGTGTGTCCGAAACCTCCCTCGTTTCGTTCGGTTGCAGCCAGATGCTCCTTCAGATCCCACTGCACCCGGTATACCCGGTTAATGATCATCTGGGCGATACGGTCACCCCGGCGAATGGTGAAAGGCTTTTTCCCCAAATTAATCAGGGCTACCTTAATTTCCCCGCGGTAATCGCTGTCTATGGTTCCTGGTGCGTTGATCACTGCCAGGCCGTGGGCAACAGCCAACCCACTTCGTGCTCTTATCTGTCCCTCGAACCCCTCTGGTACGGCCACGGCTAAACCGGTTGGGACCAAAACTGCTTCTTGTGGTTGAACGGTCAGCTCCTCATCCACGGCAGCAAAAAGGTCCATTCCTGCTGCCCCATCGCTCATGTATCGAGGTAATGGCAGGTCTTGATCCCGATCTCCCCTGAGTCGACTGATGGGGATGGAGAGCAGGTCAAATTCGGCTTTTTTGGGTTGTTTTCTTTTCCCCATTTAGCTGGGCGGTCCTTTCGATCTCTGTTGGAAGATCGGCATGTTGGAATACCGGAAATCTTTTAGCATTCCATTATTCCAGCATTCCGAAGCTTAGACTCCACCAGGGTTAGGAGTCTGACAGGAATGTGCGAGCTAAGCTGTTTTGCTCAAATATCCAAATACGTTTGGTCTACATCGATCCCATCCACCTGTCCCAACAGTACCAAGGACATGAATTCCGGGTGGAAGAGTCGTTGAGCCAGGGATTGAACTTCTTCAACCGTAACCCCTTCGAGACCGGCTTCTATTTCTTCATAGGGAAGGAAACGATCAAAGATAATTTCGTTTTTCGCCAAACGGCTCATCCGATTGTCCGTATTTTCTGCGGCTAGGTAGATCCCTCCCTTGATGTGTTCCTTTGCCGCTCGCAGTTCGGCTCTACTAATGGGTTCCTTCTTGAACCGGCCGATCTCATCACGAATCACCTCAAGGGTTTCCATGATATTATGAGGTCTAACCGCCCCGTAAATTCCTACCATGCCCGCATCGGTGTGTGAAGAGAGGAAGGAGTAGATCGAATAGGCAAGCCCCCTCCGTTCCCGCACCTCTTGAAACAGACGTGAGCTCATACTCCCTCCCAGGATCACATTTAAGATACTGCAGCTGTAGCGCTCTTTTTCCACCAACGATGTACCTCTAGTGCCCAGGCAAAAGTGGATCTGTTCCAGGTCTCTTGGATACAGGTCAACCCTGGAGTTGATGTGGGGAACCTTCCGATCGAGGGAATGTGAATGTCTTTTTATATTACTGAAGGCCGGCTCAACCAGATCAAGGAATTCTTCGTGCTTGACGTTGCCGGCTGCACTTAAGACAATTCTGTCCGGGTGGTAGCCGCGATTCAGGTATCCAAGAATTATCTCTTGCGTAAAACTCTGCACGGTATTGACGTTGCCAAAAATCGGGCGAGCCATGGGATTACCATCCCAGAAGTTTCGATTGAAAAGTATATGCACATATTCGTCGGGAGTATCTTCCACCATATTTATTTCTTCGAGGATCACCTCCCGCTCCCGTTCCACTTCCACGCGATCAAACACCGAGTGCAGGAAGATGTCGGAGAGTATGTCCACCACGAGGGGTAGGTGGGTGTCTAGCACTTTTGCATGGAAACAGGTATTCTCTTTACTGGTGAAGGCGTTGGACATGCCTCCCACAGCATCGAGCTGTTTGGCAATCTCCCGAGCACTTCTCTTTTCTGTCCCTTTAAAAAGCATGTGCTCAATGAAATGGGTCAGGCCGCTTTCATCTTCTGTTTCATCACGGGAGCCTACATTCAGCCAGATACCCATGGACACCGAATGCAAGTAGGGGATCCCCTCTGTCACCACCCGCATCCCATTATCCAGAACGGTTTTTTGATACAATTTCCAGCTCCCTTATTGATGGCATGAAGCTTCAGTCAGCTGGCAGGCAGCAGTTGGCAGCTGGCAGGTGACCAAAGGGTCTCGGATTATAATGCTGTCTGCTGTCAGCTGACCGCTGCCAGCTGGTAAATGCTCCGCGCCCTATGCCCTATGCGGTGAATGCAGTGAACGACTTAATTTCGCACTTTGCTGAGAGATTCTCCCAGAGCGGCTTTTCGACTGAGACGTATTCGTCCGTCCCTGTCGATTTCCAGCACCTTGACCAATACCTCGTCTCCTTCATTGAGTACATCTCTAACTTTCTGGACCCGCTTGTGGTCTAACTGCGAAATGTGTATCAGCCCATCAGTGCCGGGGAGGATCTCGACAAATGCCCCAAAGTCAGTGATTTTGCGGACTCTGCCTAAATAGAGAGCACCAACCTCGGCCTCGGCCGTAAGCTTTTCGATCATTTCCACTGCCCTTTGACAGCCGGCAAGATCGGGGCTCATAATAGTTACCTTTCCATCATCTTCAACATCAATCTTAGTGTTGGTCTCGGCAATTATGTTGCGTATTATCTTGCCGCCAGGACCTATAATGTCTCTGATTTTGTCTGGATGTATTTCGATGCTAATAACCCGAGGCGCGAAAGGTGACAGTTCTTCACGGGCTGCCGGAATGGTTTGACCCATTTTTTCCAGAATCGACAGCCGGCCCTCCTTCGCTTGAAACAGAGCCTGGCGCATAACTTCCCTGGGTACTCCACCCACCTTGATGTCCATTTGCAGGGCGACGACACCCTCTAAGCTACCGGTCACCTTGAAATCCATGTCTCCTAAGTGGTCCTCATCGCCTAAAATGTCGCTTAAGATGGCTACCCTTTCACCCTCCATAATCAATCCCATGGCGATTCCGCCAACGGCGCTTTTCAAAGGTACCCCGGCATCCATCAGGGCGAGAGAACTGGCGCACACTGAAGCCATGGAAGATGAGCCGTTGGATTCCAATACCTCCGCCACCACCCGCACAGTATAAGGAAAATCAGCATGGGAAGGCATGACCGCTTTTATTGTCCTTTCGGCCAAAGCTCCATGGCCAATTTCCCGTCGGCTAGGTCCTCTAAGGAACCTGGCCTCCCCTACACAATAGGGAGGGAAATTGTAGTGGAGCATGAAACTCTTGAACTCATCACCGGCCAAAGCCTCGATCTTCTGTTCGTCAGAGGATGATCCCAAGGTCACCACAGAGAGCACCTGGGTCTCACCGCGGGTGAAAAGTCCGGAACCATGGGTGCGGGGTAAACGACCGACCTGACAATCGATGGACCGAATATCGGTGAGCCCTCTGTTGTCGATCCTCGTCTTGCGGGTGAGTGCCATCTCACGCACGAACTTCTTCTCCAGGTTATGGACAATCTCTCTCACTTCCGACTCACGCTCCGCAAAGTCCGGGCCGAGCTTTTCCATAATCTCCTCGATCACGATACTCCGCAGGAGATAGCGGGCTTCTTTTTCGGCGGTGGTGTTCGCTTCCTCAATTCGCTTTTGGGAAAGCTCTGTTACCTTAGCCACCAGAGCTTGATCCTCCTCGGGAGATTCAAAGGTTTTCTTCTTCCTGCCGCAGCGGGATTTCAGTGTCTCCTGAATATCCAAGATGGGCTGTATCGCATCGTGAGCGAAATAGAGCGCCTCCAATAAATCATCTTCGTTGACAAAATGGGCGTTGCCCTCCACCATGACGATACCCTCACGGTTGCCCGCAACAGCAACATCAAGGTCGCTCGTTTCTAACTGGACTGCAGTTGGGTTGATTATCAATTCACCGTTGGACCGACCTACCCTTACAGCAGCTATCGGTCCTTGAAAAGGTATGTCGGAAATTTCCAGTGCGGCGGATGCTCCCACCATTGCAACTATACCCGGATCGTTGTCAGGATCGGCAGAGAGCACGGTGGCAATTACCTGGATTTCCTTTCGATATTTTTTCGGAAAAAGGGGCCGGATTGGTCGATCAATCAGACGGGATGTAAGGGTTTCTCTCTCGCTGGGGCGCCCGATTTCGCGACGAAAAAAACCGCCAGGGATCCTACCCACTGCAAAACCCTTCTCCATATAGTCCACGCTTAACGGCAGGAAATCAATGCCCTCACGGATTTTTTCCTCACCAACCGCAGTTACCAGAACCACAGTGTCCCCATAGCTGGCGAGCACAGCACCACTGGCCTGTTTTGCCAACTCCCCAGTTTCAAGCCGTAATCTTCGGCCACCTACTTCGACTTCAACTATTTCCTTCATAATTTTGTTTCCTTTACATCAGCAGCTTTATCTGACAACTCACAATAAGCGATGCCGAGTTCAGCCGATCTCACTTTATCGGCTAGGCCGTATAAAATAACAATTCATCCCGCAAACAAAAGAAGGCTTCTTGGCATGAGCTGCCGAGGGCTTCCCGAAAATTTCATGGAAAAACTCCTTCCTCGTTTAACGGCGAAGACCTAGTCGCTCAATAACCACCCGATAGCGATCAAAATCCTTACGTTTAAGATAGTCCAAGAGACGGCGACGCTGTCCTACCAGTTTTAGCAATCCCCTCCTTGAATGATGGTCTTTTTTGTGAGTCTTGAAATGCTCAGTAAGATAGTTGATGCGCTCGCTAAGCAAGGCGATCTGCACTTCAGGCGATCCAGTGTCAGTCTCGTGTGTTTTGAAGCTCTCTATTACTTCTTTTTTCCTTTCAACCGTTAGTGCCACAGTTAATACCTCCTCGTGTTTCGACCTCCAGCTTATATTCACCATTCCACGTAAGGGATCCAGGCCCTGAGCTGCTCCCAGAACCGGTCTTTCCTCAATGCGGGATCACTGAGTGGTGGAGTAATGGAGTAATGATAAAGACCTTTTCAAGTTGAAATTCGGGTTCTAGCTTTTTCCAACACTCCAGCACTCCAATACTCCAAAACAGCTCGCCATCTCTACTGGCAAAGCCATTTAGCTTTGACCTGCCCGAGAGAACCAAGTTCCCGGAACCCTAATAAATTTTTCTAAAGTAGGAACTCTACGTCCCACATCTCTAGATATGTCATACTAAATTGTTCCAAAAACTCTTAAGGACTTGAATTTTATCTCCTTTTCGTACCCTTCAGTACCTCCTTGACCAGCTTTGGAAACCACGGCCACCAGGTTATTATCTGGGTCCAAGACCCTATATGGACCTTGGTGTCTGGATTCTGGCTCAAGAAACCCTCTCAAGTTCAAACTGCCTCCCCGGCGGATATTGTTGGCAGCCAAATAAGTAACTTTTATTTCGGGATAGTCAGACAATGCCTGGGCTGGCGTAATCAGCCTCCGGCAAACTTCTTCCTCATCGACAGTTTGTTCAAATTGTTCAAGGGTGAGGGCTTGTCTCAGGTCAAATTCACCACTGGCAAGCCGTCTTAAGCTGCTTACGTGTCCACTGCAGCCCAGGTGGCAGGCCAGATCCGCTCCCAGACTTCTCACGTATGTTCCTTTAGAGCAGGTGACCTCAAAGGTAACCTCAGGCCAGCTCAAGTCGCAGAGGTCAAGATTCTTGATTTTCACTGTGCGATAGGGTGGAGTCACATCGACACCCTGGCGCGCCAGCCGATAAAGTCTTTGGCCCCTTACACGAACGGCTGAAAAGCGGGGCACCCTCTGCTTTATTTCACCTAAAAAAACAGCACAGGCCTTGCTTATCTCTCCCTCAGGCAAGGGTCCACGCCGATGGGTAGCAACCACCCTGCCGGTGCTGTCCTGGGTATCGGTCTCAGTTCCAAAGCTAACAGTAAAACGGTACCTCTTGTCCTGGTCTATGAGAAAGGGAGAAAGTTTTGTGGCGCCGTTAATCAACAGAACGAGAATTTTTTTCACCAACTTAACCACATCATGGGAGGTCAAACCTGCTGGTTTATCCAGGACCAAAACACCGTCAGCGGTGAAATTGGGCTGAACATGGGCTCCTTCTTTTGCCCTGAAACTTGGGCTCAAATTCATTGCGACCCTCCAGCAATGAAGTCCTCTGCCGCTGCTACAACTTCGTCCACTACCTCTTTAAAGGACCCTTCGGCACGAAATGCCGCAGCATTATGGTGGCCACCCCCTTGGTAACTACGGGCAAATTCGGCAACATTGAGCCTCCCCCGTGACCTCAAACTGACGTTCACCTTGCCCGAATCCATTTCCCTGAAAAAGATGGCCATTTCAACCCTGTCTATCCCCCGGGGATAATTGACGAACCCATCGGTGTCCATGACGGTAGTTTTAGTCTCATCCAGCATCCGCCGACTTACCAGCATGGTGGCCAAGCGGCCATTTGCCCGCAGGGTTAGGGTATTGAGGCTAAGAGCCAGCAAGCGTAATCGCTCAGGGCTCATGCTGTCGTAGACCTCGCTGGCAATCTTGTCCGGCGCCGCGCCAAGGGCCACCATTTCCGCCGCTATGACCAGAGCTCTTGCCGTGGTGTTGGCAAAACGAAAAGATCCTGTGTCTGTCAGGATAGCAGTGTAAATATTCTCTGCTGCTTCCAAGTTTAAGGAAACGGGGACAACCTGAAAAAGCTCGTAGAGAATTTCGGCTGTGCTACTACACTCCGGTCGAACCAGATTCAACTGGCCGAAGTCATCGCTGGAGCTATGATGATCGATATGGATGATTTTCTCCACTCGCTGCAAGACCTCAGCGGCATTACCGATCCGGTCAAGTTCTCCACAGTCGAGCACCACCGCCACATCAAAGCGCTCGGCACTCGGGATCTCTCTTACTATCCGCTCTGAATAGGGGAGGAATCTTAGAAACCCTGGTATCTCATCATGGCAGTAAGCCACCACCTGCTTGCCCAGACCCTCGAGTGCCAGAGCAAGAGCCCCAAGGGACCCAATGGCGTCACCATCTGGATTTATGTGGGTGGTCAGGAGAAAACGTTTGTTGTCTCTAAGCTCTTTTGCAATGGCCTCTATCAATGGTCAGATTCCTTGAGTTCAGCAAGTAGCCGGTCAATGTGGGAGCCGTGTTCTAGGGAAGCATCAAAGCAAAACGAGATATCCGGAATTCGCCTCAACTGCAACCTTTTGCCTAACTCACGCTTGACAAAACCCCTAGCGCTTTCTAGACCCACAGTGGCTTTACTTCTTTTCTCATCATCCCCCAATAAACTGTAATATACCTTGGCATGACGTAGGTCCGCTGACACCTCAACATTGGTCAAAGTGATGTCGGTCACCCGGGGGTCTTTCACCTTGCGCAAAAGTACCTCGGCGAGTTCTTTCAAGATGAGATCGGCAATTCGATCGGCTCTTTTGTGCTCCATCACTGTCCGTTGTTTGTTGTCCGTTGCGTTAATGGCATAGAGCATGGAGCATAGGGTAAGAAGCCATAATCCAAGAGCTAGATTATCGCTCCATGCGGATTTCAAAATTCGAGGTCCGAAATTCGCAGCTCGACCTTAACTCCCTGTGCCTTGCACCCTGAGCCGGGGGCCGTCGTGGCCCTCTGCCTTGAACCCACCGGACGGCTGACTACGGGCAACTGACGGGAATCGATCATTACCGCTAGGCCACCGGCAACCATTCATCAAAAATGAATCAATTCCCTTTGTATATTGACAATTTCAGCAATTTGCATATCTTCGACAAAATTGATCGCTTTGTCCAATTTTGAGTCAATGTATCCACTCTGGTTGCCGACTGCCACAAGCCCCAACTCCCCACTCTGCCATAAATCCTGCGCATCGGTCTCGGCTACTGCCAGATTGAATCGTTGGCGCAACCTTTGGCAAATGCTCTTGATCACCTTGCGCTTTCCCTTAAGGGACTTGTTACCTGGCAAGCGCAGACTCAGCTTGGCAACCCCCACAACCATTGCCCTACCCTTCACAACCTTCGCGGACCACCTCTTCACCACTAAGCATTAAGGGAAGGATTTCACCACCAAGAGCACAAGGGATGTAATTTTAGATTGTTGATTGCAGATTGCCAATTCTTCTGGTGCCCACTTGTGTTAGTCCGCAATCTCAAAGCTTAAATCAAAAATCTCAAATGTCCTTTGTGGTTGATTCCCTTGACCCCTTACTCTACTCGGACTTTTTATTGCCTTTGCCAGGTTCCAGGACAGGTCTAATCTCTTCGATAGTGTAGGTCTCCAGGATGTCCCCAATTTTGACATCGTTAAACTTCTCAATGATTATGCCGCAGTCTTGACCTGCCTTTACCTCCTTGACCTCATCTTTATATCGCCTGAGTGAGGCGATCTTGCTGTCATTAATCACCACATTGTCGCGCAATACCCGAATCTTGGCTCCCATTTCCACCCGGCCCTCATTGACCATAGTGCCAGCCACTGTACCAACCCGGGAGATAGTGAAAGTCTTGACTACCTCTGCCCGACCCATGAAGTGCTCTTTGTAGATGGGCTCGAGCATACCCTCCATTGCGTCTTTTACATCAGCAACGAGTTGATAAATAACGTCGTAGAAGCGCAAATCCACCTTTTCAGCCTCGGCCAATTCCTGAACTTTTTGAGGGGCCCTAACGCTGAAACCAATAACTATGGCGTCAGAGGCTGAGGCCAGCATTATGTCAGTCTCAGTAACTGCCCCGGCAGCGCTGTGAATGACATTAACTTTGATTTCTTCGGTGCTGAGGTTGTTTAAGGAGTCAATAATTGCCTCCACGGAGCCCTGGACGTCACCTTTGAGCACCATCTTGAGCTCTTTGGTCTCCCCTTCTTTGATGCGGGCGAAAAGGTTATCCAAGGTCACCTTGGTCGCTCGTGAGAGCTCAGCCTCACGGAGCTTTACTTGCCTGTGGACTGCCACCTGCCTTGCCTGCCTCTCATCCTCCACAACCACAAACTCGTCTCCTGCCTGTGGCACTCCTGATATGCCGTGGACCTCCACCGGCATTGAGGGCAGCGCTTCTTCTACTCTCCGTCCTCGATCGTCTAACATGGCTCTAATTCTTCCGTGGAAGGTCCCGCAAACGAAAGGATCTCCGGCGTGCAGGGTCCCCTCCTGCACCAAAACGGTAGCCAGGGGCCCTTTGCCTGTATCCAATCTGGCCTCGATCACCCGACCTCTAGCCCTTTTGTTGGGATTGGCCTTGAGTTCCATGAGCTCCGCTTGGAGAAGGATTAACTCGAGTAACTCATCCAGCCCTATCTTCTTCTTGGCAGAGACTTCCACCATTGTGGTCTCACCACCCCATTCCTCCGGAGAAAGTCCTCTTTCGGCCAACTCCCGTTTTACCTTATCGGGATTGGCGTTATCCTTGTCTATCTTGTTAATGGCCACCAGTATGGGAATATCTGCCGCTTGGGCATGGTTGATTGCCTCAACCGTTTGTTGCATCACCCCATCGTCCGCCGCCACCACCAAAATAACCAGATCTGTTACCCGGGCACCGCGGGCCCGCATGGCGGTGAAGGCCTCATGTCCAGGTGTGTCCAAGAAAACAACCTGCCCGGCATCTAGACTGACATTGTAGGCACCAATATGCTGGGTGATACCCCCCGCCTCTCTCTCGGTGACCTTGGTCTCCCTGATGGCGTCAAGGAGGGATGTTTTACCGTGGTCAACGTGTCCCATAATGGTCACGACCGGAGGTCGAGGTTGGAGGTCTTCCTCTCTATCGGGTACGGCCTGGATTATTTCTGTTTCCTCAAAGGCAGTCTTTTCCGTCTCATAGTTAAATTCCGCTGCCACCAAAGCCGCTGTGTCAAAATCGACCGCCTGATTAAGAGTTGCCATGAGTCCCAGTTCCATTAGTTTCCTGATTACCTCAGTGGCCTTGATTCCCATCCTTTTAGCGAGATTGCCTACGGTTACGGCTTCGTCAAGCTTTAGCCGACGCTTGACAGCCTTCGGCACCGTAATCTCGGTTTTCTTCAGGTCTTTGGCAACCACTTTGGCTACCTTCCGACCTTTCATAGGCCTTCCTGGGAAAGTGCGCCTTCCATAAAGATCTTCCCCGCTAACTACTTCTTTACGGCGACTGGGCACTCTCCTTCTAGCGGTCCGGTCCTCTTCCTCCTCGACTCGTCCACGTCTGCCTTTCTTCTTCTTTCCTTTGGCCGGCTTCTTCTCAACCTCAGCCTCTGGTGCAACCGACGGTGGTGCGGGCTCAACTGCCGCAGGCTCTTTCTCTTCCTCTGGTTTGGGCTTTTCCTCAGGGACTACCTCAACTACCCTTTCCGGCAGTTTAATTATTTTAGCCGCAACCTCTTTCTTGGCCCGTCGCCGTGGTTTCTTTGTCTTCCTTTCCTTTTCTTCAACTTTCTTTTCCTCTTGTTCCTCGGTTTCAGCTTCTGCAGCGCTTTTTACTTCCCCTTCGGCTTCGGCTGCTGCTTCCCTCTCCACAGCGGTTGGCACCTCTTTCTCCAACGGTGCTGCCGTTGCAGCGCTTTCCTCAGACTGCATTTCGGCAGGCATATCCGCAGGGAGCTCCGCCTCTGGTTTGCTTTCTGCTTCCAACACTTCAGGCGGTGGCTCAGTCCTGACCACTTTTCGCCGTCTGCGGATCACTCCCCGTCGAACTCGTTTTTCCACAATCAGCTGTTGCGACCTACCCATTACCGTGTCTCGGACTAATTGAGCCTCTTCTTCATCCAAGGAGCTCATGTGCCCTTTGATTTGAATGCCCAAGCTACTGATTTTATCAACTAAGTCCTTATTGGGCATGTCCAATTCTTTTGCTAATTCGTACACCCTCAGCTTCGCCATGCAATCCCCCGACTTCTATCAATGCACTAATTTCCAAAACTTATAACCCCACTTCTTAGTGGTTAGCTAGATTGAAGCTCACTTTAGCATGTTCAAGCTTTCAATAAACTAGCATCACAACCCTTGAGAGCCTCCGCCATGGCCATGGCAGGATTCCAACCATCTTCTGTAAGTGTTCGGCGAAAGGCCCTGTTGAGATGCGTTAGCTTTATCCTGGTCAGGCACTCAGCTCTAGGACACACATAAGCGCCACGACCACGGTAATTTTGCCGGTGATCGAAGTGCACTCTGTCCCTATCATCCAGGGCCAACCTCAAGAGTTCTGCCTTGGCTCTCTTCTCCCGACAGATAATGCAGGTGCGTTGCGGTTGTCTTCCCTTATTTCCCGCTAGCTCCAATTATTTTCCCCTCTAAACTGACTTCAATATTGCCCCATCCCATGAGTACCGCAACAAACCAGCCTCCTGAGCATTATGGATGCATCCCGGCTGGCAGGAAGCTGAAACGGTTAGCTAAGCGTTGTCACCCTCTTCTGTCTCAGATCTTTCCTTTTCATCTTCCTGATCTTTCCCTTCCTCTGCCTGGGCTTCCTCTTGCTCAGCCTGAACTTTCTCTGCTTCCGCCTGGGCTTCCTCTTGCTCAGCCTGAACTTTCTCTGCTTCCGCCTGGGCTACCTCTTGCTCGGTAAGATATTCTTTTGCTGCGTCAATGAACTTAGACGCTTTCTGCTGGCTTATGCCAGGAATCGTTACTAGTTCCTCCACTGAACCATCGGCCAATTCTTCGGCCGAGGAAAACCCCGCCTCGTAAAGAGTGTCGGCTGTGGCATCACCTACTCCTGGCAGTGCCAGGAGTGACTCATAACCCTCTTTGAGGGATTTCTGATACTTACTCTCACTCTTCACATCTATGCGCCACTCAGTAAGTTTCGAGGCCAAGCGCACATTCTGGCCTCTTTTACCTATGGCAAGTGAAAGTTGATCGTCGGGAACGATAACCTCCATAAGCCGATTAGCCTGGTCAATGACAACTTTGGAAATGACTGCGGGAGCCAAACCATTGCATACGTATCTGGCAGGATCTGGGTTATATTCGATAATGTCTATTTTTTCCCCTCGCAACTCCTGGACCACGCTTTGCACCCTGGAGCCCTTCATTCCTACACAGGCGCCCACGGGGTCAATGTCCGGATCTTTAGAGGTCACAGCTATCTTGGCCCTGCTACCCGGTTCCCTGGCTGCCCCCATGATAGTCACAATGCCTTCGGCGATCTCGGGTACCTCAAGAGTAAAGAGTTTGATGAGAAAATCCGGGTGAGTTCGACTGAGGATAATTTGAGGCCCCCTCGCTTCCCGGTTGACCTCCAGCACTAAGGCCCGGATACGATCACCCCTTCTGTAGGTCTCGCGAGGCACCTGTTCCCGGTAGGGGATGACGGCCTCGGCCCGGCCTAGGTTTACGGTGATTCCCCCTTTGTCCAAGCGCTGAACTATTCCGTTGATGATCTCACCGCGCCGGTCCTTATAATCTTCGTAGATCATCTCCCGTTCAGCGTCTTTCATTTTCTGAATGATGACTTGCTTGGCCGATTGGGCGGCAATGCGGCCAAAGGCATCAGTGTCTAATTTTATCCCCAGGCTATCTCCGATCTCGCATTCTGGGTCCAATTTCCGGCCTTCATCGAGAGATATCTCCAACACTGAGTCCTCTACCTTTGCCACCACCTCCTTAAATTGAAAGGCTTCAATTTCTCCAAATTCGTCGTTGTAGGCTACTTCCAGATCAAGATCGTGACCGAATTTTTTCCTAGCAGCAGACCGCATGGCCTCTTCCAGAGTGGAGATGAGCACTTCCCGCTCGATGCCCTTATCTCTGCTGACCTGCTCTATTAACCTTTTCAGATCCTGGATCATTTCCGTTATTCTCCTTATCTTGCTTAGCTTCGCTCACCAACT